>JAHEDQ010000101.1 GCA_024641125.1 Candidatus Competibacteraceae bacterium
GAAGGCCCGAGGTCAGACCGGCGCAGCCGGTAAGCCATAGGGTCAGTAGGCACCCGAAAGCGATTCGTAACATGCCGAATGGCCCCTTATTTTTCTCGACGCCCGTCTGTTTAGGTCCGCTTATGACCGTCCACGGTCAGAGTTGCGTCCGGCTTGAGGTTAGAGCGACTATAGTGTCGAATTCGGGCCGGGCAATCGTCGCCCGACAAGGGCAGTGTAGTATATCTCGCATGTTGCAGAAACGGCCCACCTCGGCGACGGAATCCAGGAAACCGGTTCCCGCACGGTCTTGGCGCGCTTTACGGGCGTGGTTCGAGTCACCTTTGGGGCGCCGCTTTTATGCCTCTGAAGTGGAGGTGCTGCAGACTTTTCTGCCCCGGTTGTTTGGCTATCACCTGGTGTTGGTGGGCGCATCCACGCCCGCTTGCCCGACCGAATCAGCCCGAACCCTATGGCAATATACCCTGGATCCGGTTGCGGTCCCGGACTGGGGTCGCGGATGCCTGGCCGAGCCTGAGTATCTTCCGGTGGCCAGCGATTCGGTGGATGTGGTCGTTTTATGCCATGTGCTTGAGTATTGCCAAAGTCCCTACCAGGTGCTCAGAGAAGTGGATCGAGTCCTGATTCCCGAAGGCCATCTGGTGGTTTGTGGATTCAACCCGTGGTCGCTGTGGGGGCTGCGCAGCGTGTTGGAGCGCGGTGATCGTGCCCCTTGGTGCGGCCGCTTTCTGCGCACCGGCCGCTTGCGGGACTGGTTTGAACTGCTGGGGTTCGAGACCTGCAGCGTTCAAGGCGTACTGTCCAGTACGTCCGGTGGACGCTTTCTGAACGCAATGGGGCTCAGTTTTTTGGGCGCTGCAGACGGCGGTGGCGTCAACTTGTCCAGCGCCGGTTACGTCATGCTGTCACGCAAGCGTGTTTCCACCCTGACGCCGGTTCGTCGCGCCTGGCGCCCAACCCGGGCGCTGGCCTCGGCGCGGGTCGTCGAACCAACACCAAGGACCCGAGTTGACGAATAAGCGAGTCGAAGCGTTCACGGACGGGGCCTGTCGCGGCAATCCGGGCCCCGGAGGCTGGGGTGTGTTGCTGCGCTTTGCCGACCGGGAGCAACAGCTCTATGGCGGCGAGGCCGCGACCACCAACAATCGGATGGAACTGACCGCGGCAATCCGCGCACTGGCTTCGTTGACCGGGCCCAGTCAGGTGCGGATCACCACCGATTCCAAGTACGTAATGCAGGGGTTGCAGGAATGGTTGCCCAATTGGAAACGGCGGGGCTGGCGTACAGCGGCCGGGAAACCGGTCAAGAACATGGATCTATGGCGCCATCTCGACGAGCTTGCAAATCAGCACCAACTTGAGTGGGTCTGGGTAAAGGGCCACAGTGGACACCCGGAAAACGAATTGGCAGACCGTCTGGCCAACCGGGGCATTGATGAAATGAGGATGTGATGTGGCGATTCGTGAGGTAGTTCTTGACACTGAAACCACCGGCCTGGATCCGGCCGACGGTCATCGTATCATCGAAATCGGCTGCGTGGAGGTGCTGAACCGCCGCCGCACGGGAAAGCACTTTCATGTCTACCTCAACCCGGAGCGGGAGGTCGATGCCGGCGCGGTGGATGTGCACGGGCTCACCGATGCGTTCCTGGCCGATAAGCCATTGTTTTCCGAGATTTGCGATGAGTTCCTCGCTTTCGTCGATGGAGCGCGGCTGGTGATTCACAATGCACCCTTCGACATCGGGTTTCTCGACCATGAGTTGCGTCTGCTTGGCGGCACCAGGACAAGGATGGAGAGTCAGTGTGAGGTTCTGGACACACTGGCTATGGCCAGACGGATGCATCCCGGACAGCGGGCGTCGCTGGATGCGCTGTGCAAACGCTACGAAATCAGCAACGCACATCGCGAGTTTCACGGAGCTCTGTTGGACGCGGAACTGCTGGGCGACGTCTACTTGGCCATGACCACTGGTCAAAGCATGTTGATGCTGGAGACCGCGGGTGCGGCAAAGGTGGACGGCCGCGCAAGCGCGGCGGACGCGCGTCCCGCTGGACAGCCACTGGTTGTGTTTGCCGCCGATGAAGGAGAACTCCGCGAACACGAGGCCTATCTGGATCACCTGGATAAGGTCTGCGGAGCACCCTGCGTTTGGCGTCAGGACGGCGGGACTGCCCAGTGATCGCGCTTCGTGCCGTCGCTTCCTGGCTGGATTTTGTTGCAGCGCAGATTTACAGGCAGACCGGCACGCCGGTAGGGTGCGCGCGCGACGGTAGACCAGACGTGGGCAAACGGAAATAGGCTAACCCGATTGGGCGGGGCCTGATCGATTCTTTTCGCGGGGTCGCAGACGATGGCGTCAAAGATGCGGGTTTTCGGGTTGTTCGTCTGTCTCGGCGGCTTATGGTGGCTGCTCTCAGGCTATGCGGAACCGTTGTTGCTGTTTTTCGGTTTCCTCTCAACCGTTCTCGTCACCTGGCTAGCCGCGCGTATGTCATTGACCGATTTCGAAGGTATTTCGCTCCGATTCATCGGTCGTGGGTTGTTGTATAGCCCGTGGCTGGTGAGGGAAGTGTGGCGCTCCAATATCGCGGTCGCACGCATCGTACTGTCGCGTGAGATGCCTATCTCGCCCACCATTTTCAGAATTCCCGCGCGCCAGAGCTCACCCCTCGGGCGCGTTATCTATGGAAACTCAATCACCCTTACTCCCGGTACCGTGACACTGGAGGTGACAGACCATGATCTTGAGGTTCACTCGCTCACACGGGAGGCGGCGGCGGAACTGAAGTCCGGCGATATGGGTGTCCGCGTATGCAGCCTCGAAGGCCGCGTGTGACCACGGCGGTTGCCCTTGCCATTCTGGTCACCATGGGGATGGCCATAGCGCGTGCTCTGATGGGACCGACCGTCTACGATCGCATCCTCGCGGTCAACATGTTTGGGACCAATACGGTGCTGATTATTGCAGTGCTCGGTTTCATGCTCGGCCGGCCCGACTTTCTGGACATTGCTCTGGTCTATGCGCTGATCAACTTTGTCGGGGTTGTGGGTGTGCTGAAATTCTACGAAATGGGTGATCTCGGCGCAGACGCCGACGCGGATGTAAAGGCCGATTCCTGATGAGCTGGCTGCTGGCAGTGGTCGAGGCCATTTTGCTTTTCGGGGGTTGCGCGTTTCTGATCATCAGCGGGATCGGCGTTTTGCGGTTGCCGGACGTTTTTACTCGACTGCATGCGGCTGGTCTGACGGATACGATGGGTGCAGGTCTGCTCATCCTCGGACTGACCATCGAGTGGGGATTGAGTCTCGTCACCGCCAAGCTGCTGTTGATTCTGCTGTTCATCTGGGCGACCAGCCCGGTCGCCAGCCATGCGCTGGCCAAGATCGCACTCCGGGATGGTTTTCGGCCTATGTTGGCCAAGGATGACCGGGAGAGACCCCCATCGAATTCCTAGTCGATTTCGCGCTGCTGGCCCTGCTCGCGGTGGTCGCCCTGGCCATCGTCCGCACCCACAACCTGGTGGCCGTGGTCATGCTTTCGGGTATTTACAGTCTGGTCAGCGCTGCGTTGTTCGTGATCTTGGACGCTGTGGACGTGGCTTTTACCGAGGCGGCCGTGGGGGCGGGAATCTCCACCATCCTCATGTTGGGCACCTTGGCCCTGGTGGGCACCGAAGAGCATGTCGTGGTTAAACACCGGGTGGTGCCGGTTCTGGTTGTGTTGGTGACCGGCGCGGTATTGGTTTACGGCACGGTCGACATGCCGCCATTTGGGGCACCCCACAATCCGGTACATGAGCATGTCGCACCACGCTATCTGGCTGAAACGCCTGAGCGAATCGGCATACCCAATGTGGTCACGGCGGTTTTGGCAAGCTACCGGGGCTACGACACCATGGGCGAAGTCACCGTGGTTTTCACGGCGGGGGTCGGTGTGCTGCTCCTGCTGGGGCGCCGACGTCGGCGTCGGGACGACCCGAAATGAAACACCATGCCATCATCCGCATCGCGGCGAAGTTTCTGATTCCGCCGATACTTCTGTTCGCGCTCTATGTGCAGTTTCATGGTGATTTCGGACCTGGTGGGGGGTTCCAGGCCGGGGTGCTGTTCGCGGTCGGTTTCATTCTCTATGCGTTGATGTCCGGGCTCAGCGACGCCCAGCATGCATTGCCCATGTCCGCGGTACGGATCTGCCTGGCCAGCGGGGTGCTGATCTACGCCGGAGTGGGCGTCGTCTGCATGGTGCTGGGTGGCCGGTTCCTGGAGTACGACGTGCTGGCCAAGGACGGCCACTCCGGGCAGCACCTGGGCATCCTTCTGGTGGAACTCGGAGTGGGCATAACCGTGTTCGGCGTCATGGTGGCGGTTTTTTACGCCTTCGCCGGACGCAGCCGTGAGGCAGACCGGTGAATTTCCTGGGCCTGTTCAACTACTGGCTGTTTATTGTGCTGATGATGATCGGCTTTTACGTCGTTATCTCCAGCACCAATCTGGTCCGTAAAATCATCGGTCTGAACATTTTTCAGACCTCGGTTTTTATCCTCTACATCAGCATGGGGAAGATTGATCACGGCACTGCTCCGATCCTGATGGACGGGGATGTGGTCTATTCCAATCCGCTGCCCCATGTCCTGATTCTCACCGCCATTGTTGTGGGTGTCGCCACCACGTCCCTGGGTCTCGCCCTGGTGGTTCGGATCAAGGAAGCCTATGGAACGGTGGACGAGACCGAGATCCACATACAGGATCCGGAGTTTTGATCAGCCTGCAGTTGCCGATTCTGCAGGTCGTGATACCCCTGTTGGGGGCGCCGGTTTGTGCATTGTTTCGCTCATCCCGGTCAGCCTGGGCGCTATCGGTGGCACTGGCTTGGTTGTCGTTCGGGGTCGCGGTGGCTCTGTTCCAGCAGTCCTGGTTCGGTGGTTATGTCAGCTATGAAATCGGTGGTTGGCCACCGCCCTGGGGCATCGAATACCGGATCGATATCCTCAATTCGTTTGTGCTCCTGCTGGTGTCCGGCATGGCGGCGGTTGTGGTGCCGTTCGCAGGTCGCAGTATCGAAGCCGAACTGCAGGACGACCGTATCCCACTTTTCTATGCCGCGTTGCTGCTGTGCTACACCGGCCTACTGGGTATCACCGTCACCGGCGATGCCTTCAACGTTTTTGTGTTCCTGGAGATTTCGTCCCTTTCCACCTACGCCATGATCGCCCTTGGACGAGATCGGCGGGCGCTTACCGCGTCCTATCAGTATCTGATCATGGGCACCATCGGAGCGACATTTATCCTGATCGGTATCGGTCTGATGTACGTAATGACCGGCACGCTCAACATGGCCGATTTAGCCGAACGGCTTCAACAGGTTAACAACACGCGCACCATCCGGGTTGCCTTCGGTTTCTTGACGGTGGGCATCTGCCTCAAACTGGCGCTGTTTCCGCTCCACCTTTGGCTGCCCAATGCCTACACCTTCGCGCCTTCGGCCGTAACGGCATTCCTGGCCTCCACTGCCACCAAGGTGGCGGTGTACATGCTGCTGAGGTTTTTCTTTACCGTGTTTGGTGCGGAGTTCTCCTTCGCAACCATGAATCTGGATTTGATCCTGATGCCACTGGCGCTGGTGGCGATTTTCAGCATGTCCCTGGTGGCGCTGTACCAGGACAACGTAAAGCGCATGCTGGCGTACTCGAGTGTTGCCCAGATCGGATACATGATTCTGGGGATCAGTTTTGGCTCCATCAATGGACTAACCGCAGGCATTCTGCACTTGTTCAATCACGGGTTAATGAAAGGCGCGCTGTTTCTCGCACTGGGCGCCCTGGTGCTTCGCACCGGCAGTACCCAGATCCAGGACCTGGCCGGGGTGGGGCGACGCATGCCTTGGACCATGGGCGCTTTTGTTATCGGGGGCTTGAGCTTGATCGGCGTGCCGTTAACAGTGGGGTTTATCAGCAAGTGGTATCTGGTCGCCGCCGCCATCGAAGCCGGATACTGGCCGATCGCGGGTTTGATACTGCTGACATCGCTTATGGCGGTGGTCTACATCTGGCGGGTGGTGGAAGTGGCCTACTTCGGCGTGCCGCTGGCTGAGGCTCCGCTCGCTTCGGAAGCGCCTCTGTCCATGCTGTTGCCCATCTGGGTGCTGGTGATCGCCAATTTGTACCTGGGCATTAACACGTCGCTTACTGTAGGCGCCGCGACCATGGCCGCTGGGCAACTGATGGCGGGCTGGTGATGACGACCGCCGCTCTGATGCTGCTGTGCCTGGCTACCCCCGCTGCGGTCGCGCTACTGCTCCCATGGCTGGGCTCGCGCCCGAATGTGCGTGAGGGCGTCACCCTCTGCGGAGCGCTCCTGCTCTTGCTCTGGGTGCTTATCCTGGTGCCCCGGGTTGCCGCCGGCGATTACTCTGAAGTGCAGTTGCTGGTGATGGTTTCCGGACTTGAGATCGCGTTCCGGCCGGAGCCCCTGGGCATGCTGTTTGCCTTGGTCGCAGCCGGTCTTTGGCCCCTGAACTCGCTGTACTCGATCGGCTACATGCGGGGGAACTCGGAGCAGCACCAGAGCCGTTTCTATGTTTGTTTCGCGGTTGCGATCGCCAGCGTCATGGGTATGGCATTCGCCGCAAACCTGTTGACTCTGTTCGTGTTCTACGAAGCGCTGACCCTGTCGACCTATCCATTGGTGACCCACAAGGGCGACGAGAAGGCACGCCAGGGTGGCCGTGTCTATCTCGGTATTCTGCTGGGCACCTCCATCGGTTTTCTACTCCCGGCCATCATCTGGACCTGGGCCGCTACCGGGACCCTGAGTTTTCAGCAAGGCGGGATAGTGGCCGGCCATGTGGCGGCAGGCTTGCTACCCCTGCTGTTGGCCATGTACATGTTTGGAATCGGCAAGGCGGCGTTGATGCCGTTCCACCGCTGGCTGCCCGCAGCCATGGTCGCACCCACACCGGTCAGCGCACTTCTGCACGCGGTTGCGGTGGTCAAGGGCGGCGTATACGCGGTTATGAAGGTCGTCATCTATGTGTTCGGAATCGACACCTTGGCCACGACCGGCGCCTCGGTCTGGCTGATCTGGGTGGCGGGCGCGACGGTGTTGATCGCATCCCTGGTTGCCTTGACCAAGGACAACCTTAAAGCCCGCTTGGCCTATTCAACCGTCAGTCAGCTGTCCTATGTGGTTCTGGGTGCGGCGCTGGCCACATCTATGGGCGTTCTGGGTGGCACGCTCCAGATTGCGACCCATGCATTGGGCAAGATTACGCTGTTTTTCTGCGCTGGCGCCATCTACACCGCAACCCACAAAACCGAGGTGAGCCAACTCAACGGCCTTGGCCGGGTGATGCCCTTTACCTTCGGCGCGTTTTTCGTCGGTGCCCTGAGCATTATCGGATTGCCACCCATGGGCGGTACCTGGTCTAAATGGTTGCTTCTGGTAGGAGCCGCGGATGCCGGTAGCATCGCGGTCATGGGCATTCTGCTGCTCAGTTCATTGCTGAACATTGCCTATCTGACGCCAGTAGTGGCGCGCGGGTTTTTCATGCCGGCGCTTGGTGAAGGCCGATCGAGGGCCGGCGGTATACGCGAGGCCCCTTTATTTTGCGTCTTGCCGCCGATGATCACCGCGTTTGGTTGCCTTCTGCTGTTTTTCATGATCGATCCATTGGTGGCTTTCTTGGCACCGCTGATCGAGGGCTAGTGTAGTGTCTTCCAAATAACTTGACGGTTGAGGTTAGGCATCGTGGTTACTGACAAGGCGCGGTGAGGAGGAATAGCCAGCGCTATTGCGACGATCCGCAACGCCGTCAGGGACCGCGAGGGCCAGCGCAGGTGTTAAGTTATTTGGGAGACACTACACTAGTTTGCTGTCCCACTCGTACGCTATTTTTAAGATCTACCCAATCCTGTTTCCGCAGGGCGCGTCACGTTTGCGCGCCAATTTTGTGGGCGACCGCCCAGAGCAAACCGATGGCCGATAAACCAAGTCAGTCATATCAGATCCACGGCCTGAACGCCGCCGTTGGCTGGGCGAGCCCAGCAGCGTATGGCTGCTCGTCGCGGCCCTGATACTGGCCTGCATGGTGGCACTGGGGCTCGACCTCGTGATTCATCGCCAGGTTGAGTTTGAGTTTGAATCCCGGCGCGGATTCTATGCCGTGTATGGCTTTATCGCGTTTTGCATGAACGCGCTGAGCGCCAGGCAGTTTCAGCATTTCCCCTGTTCCGCCACCGTGCGTGATCCATCCGATGACCTGTCCCGGGCGAACCGCAATGGCTGAGTTACCGCAATTGGTTTCCAACCTGGCCATGGACGTCGTGCTTGCGGCTTACCGCCACCATGGCCAACACGGGGTGCTATCCCGCACCTGGTCTACCGGCAGCATGGTGATGTGGGTCACAGTACTTTTGGCCAGTTTCTGGTCTTCTATTATTTCGAGTGGCGTTTTTGCTTCTACCGGGGGTCAACGGGACGCGGGGTGGCGCGGCGCTTGCTTCGAACCAGGCATTATAATGGTCCGCTCATCTGAGCGGTCGTGATACCGGGTAGGCGGGCCGAGAGCCGCCAAGTGAGTACAGATTATGGGGATCAAGCGCTGGGTTGGGCAGCGCATCACCGGGTTCCTGAACCGCGAAAAACCGCCCCCGGTGGCGCCACTCTGCGATTTCGACAAGATCCGTTTTGAGGTCCGACCGGGTGATGTGCTGCTGGTCGAAGGACGCAGCCGGGTAAGCGAAGTCATCAAGCTCATTACCCAAAGCGCGTGGACCCATACCGCGCTGTATATCGGTCGGCTGGCCGATGTGGATGATCCACAGCTCAGACTCCACATACGCCATAGTTTTCAGGGCGATCCCAACGAGCAGCTTCTGGTGGAGGCTTTAATCGGTGAGGGCACCGTGGTGGTGCCCTTGTCCAAGTATCGTCAGGATCATTTGCGCATCTGCCGTCCCCGCGGTCTGTCGCGACAGGATGCCCAGCATGTGGTCAGCCATGTGGCCCGGCGTCTGGGCACCCCGTACGATATGCGCCAGATTCTCGATCTCGCCCGGTTTTTGTTTCCCTGGGCCATCCTGCCCCGGCGCTGGCGGTCCAGTCTGTTCGCCCACAACGCGGGGGAGGCGACGCGGACCGTCTGCTCGACCCTGCTGACCGAGGCGTTTTCGTCCATTAATTTTCCAGTCATGCCTGTGATACAAGCCAGCCGCGATGGCGCCATCCGACTGTATCGTCGCAATTCCCGTTTGTCGGTTCCGCGGGATTTTGACTATTCGCCGTATTTCGACATCATCAAGTATCCTTTTGTGGCCTTCGATGAGGGCGGCCTGTACCGCAAGCTGCCCTGGGATCACGGCACCATCTACAACGACGAAACCGAGATTTTTGTACAGACATCGCTACCTGATGCCGTCAGCGGCGCGGCGGGAAGCACATGAGCTTTTTTGTCCGGTGGGGGCCAGATGCCTGAACGCGATCCACGGCTGGTGACGTTGCTCAGCGATGAGCCCGATCATTTCTATTCTGAAGAAGAACTCGACGCCATCGAGGCGGTGGATGCCGAGTTGGCGCTGCGTATCGATCGTGCTCAGGTACTGTCGGCTCGGACAACGGGAAACGGTGAGATGGACACGGATGCCCCGGTGGATGCGCTGGCCGTGGCGGGTGCGATCGAGGAGGCGCGATCCATACTCGCGCGGGACGGCGGTGACCTGGAACTGGTGGAGATCCGGGATCGAATCGTGCGAGTGCGCATGAAAGGCGCCTGCGCGGGGTGCCCGAACGCCCCGTTGGATCTCAAAAATGTGGTGGAGCGTTTGATCCGCAGCCGGGTGCCCGGCGTGCTGCGTGTGGTGAACGCGTTCTGAAAGGATTTCGTCGCGCCCGGGGAATACCGGTCCGGCAATGGACCGAAGCGTTGCACGCAGGGCTTGCCCGTTGCCTCGACTCGCTCGCCGTGCGCTGACCCGCCCACGGCGTTTTGTATTGATATCCTTCGATTCAGGCGCTCTGGTCGGCCAGGTAGAGCCAGGTTTCAACCACGGAGTCGGGGTTCAGGGAGACGCTTTCGATGCCTTCGTCCATCAACCATTTGGCCAGGTCGGGATGATCTGAGGGGCCCTGTCCGCAGATGCCAACGTACTTGTCCTGTGCCCGGCAGGCCTTGATGGCCATGTGAAGGAGCTGTTTGACGGCCGGGTCGCGTTCGTCGAACAAATGGGCGATCAGACCTGAGTCGCGGTCCAAGCCCAGGGTAAGTTGCGTCAGATCGTTGGAGCCGATGGAAAAACCGTCGAAGTACTCGAGAAAGGCCTCGGCCATGATCGCGTTGGAGGGCAATTCGCACATCATGATCAGTTTCAGATCGTTTTTGCCCCGTTCCAGACCGTTGTTCCGCAGAATGTCGACCACCTGCCGCGCTTCATCCACGGTTCGCACGAAGGGCACCATCACCTGCACATTGGTCAGCCCCATATCGTCCCGCACGCGCCGCATCGCCCGGCACTCAAGCTCGAAACAGGGGCGGAAGCTGTCCGCTATGTAACGGGACGCGCCGCGAAACCCAATCATCGGGTTTTCTTCGTCCGGCTCATAAAGATCACCCCCGATCAGACTGGCATACTCGTTGGATTTGAAGTCCGACAGGCGAACGATGACCGGCTTGGGATAAAACGCGGCGCCAATGGTGGCGATGCCCTCCTTGAGTTTCTCGACGTAGAATTCCACCGGGTCGGCATAGCCGCTGATCTGGCTGGCCACCGTGGCCTTGACGTCCTCGGGCAGGGTATCGAACTCCAACAGGGCTTTCGGATGAATACCGATCATTCGATTGATGATGAACTCGAGCCGGGCCAGCCCCACTCCATGATTGGGCAGGCTGGCAAAATCGAATGCCCGGTCCGGGTTGCCCACGTTCATGGTAATCTTGAAGGGCAGTTCCGGCAGTGATGCCAGGCTGGTTTCCTTGACCTCATAGGCCAGTTCACCTTCGTATACGTGACCGGTATCGCCCTCGGCGCAAGACACGGTCACCGAAATGCCGTCGGTGATGAGTTCGGTGGCGTTGCCACAGCCCACCACCGCGGGAATGCCCAGTTCGCGCGCTATGATTGCCGCATGGCAGGTTCGCCCCCCACGATTGGTCACGATGGCGGAGGCGCGTTTCATGATCGGTTCCCAGTCCGGGTCGGTGATGTCCGTAATAAGCACATCGCCCGGACGTACGCGTTCCATCTCATCGATCCCGCCGATCACACGAACCGTACCGGAGCCGATTTTCTGCCCGATGCTGCGGCCGCTGACCAGCAGTTTGGATCGCCCGCTCAGGTGATAACGCTGAAGTATCTGGCTGTTGCCGCGGCTTCGCACCGTCTCCGGGCGCGCCTGCAGAATGTAGATCTGGCCGTCTTCACCGTCGCGGCCCCATTCGATGTCCATGGGACGGCCATAGTGATCCTCGATGATCAGAGCCTGCCGTGCCAATGTCTCGAGATCCGTGTCGCTCAGGGAAAAACGCGCTCGATCGGCTGGTTCGACGCTGACGGTCTTGACCCGTTCGCCGGCCGCCGGGTCCGGGTTGTAGATCATCTTGATGGCTTTCTGGCCGAGTGTCCGGCGGAGAATGGCGGGACGCTCGGCACGCAGCGTCTCCTTGTGAACATAGAATTCATCCGGGTTGACCGAGCCCTGCACGACGGTTTCACCCAACCCGTAGGCGGACGTGACGAACACCGCGCCGTCGAAACCCGACTCGGTGTCCATGGTGAACATAACGCCGCTCGCGCCCAGATCGCTGCGCACCATGCGCTGTACTCCCGCCGACAAGGCCACGTGACCGTGCTCAAAACCCTGGTGAACGCGATAGGCGATGGCTCGGTCGTTGTACAGGGAGGCGAACACGGCCTTCACCTTGTCCATGACCTGCTCCAAGCCATGAACATTCAGGAATGTCTCCTGCTGCCCGGCGAAGGACGCGTCCGGCAGATCTTCAGCGGTGGCCGATGAGCGCACGGCCACCGTTATGGGATGGCCAGCCTGGGCGACCAGTTGTTGATACGCATCGCCGATGGCCTGCGTGAGATCCGGCTGCAACGGCGCATCCATTAACCACTGGCGGATTTCGGCACCGATTTCCGCGAGGGCTTTCACGTCATCCACGTCCAGGCTTCCCAGACGCTGTTGAATACGCGATTCCAGGGCGTTGGCTCGAAGGAAATCGCGATACGCCTCCGCCGTGGTGGCAAAACCGTTCGGGACCTGAACCCCGGCGTGGGCCAGGTTGCTGACCATTTCGCCCAGCGAGGCGTTTTTCCCGCCCACGCGTTCCACGTCATCCATTCGCAGTGAATCAAACCAAAGCACGTATTCAGCCACAGGTCCGGTCCTCGTTCGTTCGCGTCAGCTTGCCTGCGACCCAAGCCTCTAAGTCCCTGGGGGTTCAGCGGGCATTTTGCACCCGTCGTCGCAAGCCCTCGTAGAGCAAGCACCGCGACTGGTCTGTGGTGACTTGCTTGTCAATGGAAATCGCGCGCTGCTACCCTCTGGCTTCGGCGCTCGTCTGGTTCGGGCGCGGCAATGGTAAAGGGCATGTTGCTGACTTGCAAAGAAAGGCCGTCGTCCGTCTCCACGCGTCAAAGCTTTGCGGCGTTGATGGAACTGTACGAGCGCAACTATATTCTCATGCGGCGCTTGATGCCCGCAGCGCCGTCTGAAGGCACGCGGTGGGTGTCACAGCTGAGCGACGGCCTGCCGCTGGAACTGGAGGTGTTGGAACGCCACCGCTACACATCGGACATCCGGCTCACCTATCGCTTCCAGCGTGCAGAAGGCGTCGTGCTTGAGCCCAATCTCAGAGTGCGGGTCTATCACGATGCCCGGGCAGCGGAAGTCATGGCCGCTCACCTTCGCCATTTGCCGGACTTTCCTTTGCCTACCCAGTCTGGTTTCGACCTGCGCGATCGATGGCGCGTAAACCGATTTCTGTACAAATGGTTACGCTATTGCCTGCATCAGGGGCACCGTTTTGAGGATCGTACGGCAGCCGCTGCACGCTCGAATAATCGTATCCAGACCCATACCTGACCATCTTCGGAATCGCACCGCAACTCGCCTCGTATCAGTGGAGGCGAGACCCATGCTGCTGTCCTGGCGCCACCAGCGAAATGTTGACCAATTTGGTCAGGTACTATAATTTCCACGACATAACGATGGGTTTTGTAGATTTGTGCATGGGAGTGTGTTCATGAAACTTTCAACCAAGGGCCGGTACGCGGTGACCGCCATGATGGATCTGGCGCTGCATGACGAAAAGGGACCGGTAACATTGGCCGAGATTTCCCAGTGCCAAGACATTTCCTTGTCTTACCTGGAGCAGTTGTTTGCCAAACTGCGGAAGGGAGGGCTGGTGGCGGGCGTGCGGGGTCCAGGCGGCGGCTACCGGCTGGCGCGGGCGGCCAATCAGATTACGGTGGCTGACATCGTTTGTTCGGTGGACGAAAACGTGGACGCAACCCGCTGCAAGGGAAGGGAAAACTGCCAGGGAGGGCGACGTTGTCTGACCCATGACCTGTGGAGTGATTTGAGTCAGCAGATTCACGAGTTCCTCCGGGGAATTACACTGGCACAGTTCGTTGAACGAGACGCGGTGCGCGAGATTGCCATTCGGCAGGACCAGATACATGGCCGACGCTGCCGAGACGCTCAAGGTCGGGGCGAGCACAAGTCGGCCGCGGCGTAGCGGAAGCCAGATCACCCGATACGAGTCGCCGTCAGATCCGCAAAAGCGCGGACTCGACGGTGTGATCGCAGCATTCGTGCAGACCTTCGTTATGGAGCCTCTTATTTATTCGTGAACGTGCATCTTGGGACTGAAATGCACAGTTTTATCATTGCAGATCTCGGTAATAGACCAACTATCACCCGCGTTCTGCGCCTTGAAGCTGCACACTCCGCCCTACAATCTGCTTCGTCCATAATAGGCCAGAGGCTCCCTAGGGTCGAAACGAGGCCACTGTTCGGCGGAACCGTCTGATCAGGATTCGGTCGGGGGCATCGCGAGATCCGTAGAGCAGGCGGCTGTAGAGGCGCGTAATCTGTTCGATTTGCTGGGACCGGTTGGGAAACGCCTGGGTCAATCGTCGTCCATAGTCCAGCGGGCCCTCGGAGGGATGCTTGGCGAATCCTGCCGAACTCATGCGCCTGCAGAATACGGCATAGGTCCGGCTGACCGGGTCCATTTTGGGTACGGATCGAAATACCAGCCAGGCCACCCACAGCCCAAACAACCAGAAGCCCAACGTGGCGGCCAGGGTCATCCCGATCTGCTTCCAGTCGAACCAGTCCAGACCGAACTGCTCCATCAGGAGCCGCTGATTTTCGGGGCCGAATCCCATCACCCACTGGTTCCATCCCTGGTAGAGGCTGTCCCAGACCAAGGCGGCCCGGTGAGTCCAGTCGCCGCCGGCGCGGGCAAGAAAGGGGAGTCGGCTGGGATTCGATACCGCGGCATGGAGCCCACGCTGCACCCGCTCGGGTGATACGGCGGCGGTGGGGTCTACCCGGGTCCAGCCCCGACCTTCTATCCATACTTCGGCCCAGGCATGGGCATCGGCCTGGCGCACCAGCATGTATTCACCCATAGGGTTGAATTGGCCGCCTTGATAACCGGTCACGATGCGCGCTGGAACGGCGGCTGCCCGCATCAAGGCGACAAAGCCGCTGGCGAAGTGCTCACAGAAACCACTGCGACTTCGAAACAGAAACTCGTCGATGCGGTCCCCGGACAGCAACGGCGGGTTGGTGGTGTAGCTGAATGGTGCGGTACGGAACAGATCGAGCGCTTGATTGACCCGCTGCATGGGGCTCAGCCCTTGTCTCACCCAGGTCGCCGCCAGCGCCCGCGTGCGCGGGTCGGCGCCGGCGGGCAACTGCAGCGCCCGGGTGCGCACCGACGGCGACAGCGGTGCCACATAACTGGCGTCCAACCGGGATGACAGTGCGTATCTGGTGTTTCGTTTGAACCCGCCGGTCCGGTTCACCAGCTCCAAGGAACCCGTCAGTCGACCCGACTCGGGCACGGTAATGGGATGCTCCAGCGCGAACATCCAGGGCTGGGGGTTTGCTTCCAGGGTGATCTCGTAGTGTGCCAGCGCATCCAGGGGGGTCCCCGCGGCGCTGGCTGGACGGACGTCCGATGGGGCGCCGGGGCGAGTCCAGGTGGTGCCGTCATACTCCCACAGCACCGGCCCCCGCCAGTACAGATCGGACTGCGCCGGCGGTCGACCCGCGAATCGGACGCGAAAGGCGACAGCGCCCGACTGGGTGAGCTGGCTGACCGAACCCGGCGACATGCGGTCACTGATGCCGGAGACGCCACCCACGCCGGACGAAGCGGTCCAGAGCGGCCCGGGCAGCCGCGGCACCAGCAGAAACAGAATGAGCATGCCGGGCAGTGCTTGGGCGGTTATCGAAAGCGCCGGCTTGATAAGCGAGCCAACTCCCGGTGCGCGTGCCGGACGGTTGATGGCTAGCAGGGCCGCAGTCAGAAACAGAACGCTAACCAGGAGATAGACGCCCTCGAATATACCCTGGGCTTGGAAGAATCGAGTCACCACCAGCAGATAGCCGAGAAAAACCAACAGCATGGCATCTCGCACCCGACGCGTTTCCAGAACCTTGAGCCCGGTCATTACGGCGAGCAATTGAACGCCGGAGGTGGGTCCGATCATGAGATCGTTGGCCATCAGCACCAGTACGGCGGCGATGGTGGTAAGAGCGGCCAACAACCACCGATTGGGTAGCGCAAGCGTACCGCGCAGGGTGAACCAGCGCCAAACGGGCGTGGCCAGGATTAAGCCGGAGATCCATCCCTGCAGAGTCAGCAGATGGGGTGACAGGGCGAAGTAGGTTGCGCCGATGGACCAGAGCAACGCGGAACGGGAGACGGGTTGAGATTCCCAGCGCGTTGATTTCATGGGCGTGCAGCGGTATTCGGATACAGTGCCAAAGCATTCAAACAGCGGGTGCGGTGTTCGGAGCCCGACCCGGGCGGAATGGTATAACCCGGAAGTATGAGTCCGTAAACCACGCCGTGATCCTCGGCATCGACTATCCATCGGGCAAGTTGGCTGAGCTTGCACTCCAGATCCTGGTCTGGAACCGTATCCAGATCGAACTCGGCTGTACGGTCGCAAGCACCCTGCCATTGCAGAGTCATGGGCCGATCCAGGCGCGCGCTCGCTTTCCATGCTCTTGTGTGTCGGGGGTC
>JAHEDQ010000102.1 GCA_024641125.1 Candidatus Competibacteraceae bacterium
GGTTGGTGGTTGCCACTGAACAGCGCGGTTTGGGCATCGGTCGCCAGCTTTACGCCAGTTTGTTCGCCGGTTTGGGTGAATTCGCGCCGGGCGTGGCCTGTGAGGTCAATATTCAGCCCCCGAATCCTGGGTCTCTGCGTTTTCACGCCGGGCTCGGTTTCCAGGCGGTGGGGGAACAGTCTACCGAGGGCGGTCGCAAGCGTGTCCAACTCATGTGGCGTCCGTTTTACAGTGGGGAACCGTCATGACAGTGAAGCGCTATTTGGATGATTTCGCCGCCGGCGATCGATTCAGTACACCCGGCATCACGCTGACGGAGGCTCAGATCATCGACTTCGCCCTGTGCTACGATCCGCAGCCCTTTCACCTGGATGCCCGGGCGGCCGCCGATTCGCCCTACGGCGGACTGATTGCCAGCGGCTTTCACACCCTCGCCCTGGGGTTCAGGCTGTTCATCCAGAACGGCATGTTGAGCGAATCCAGTATCGGTTCCCCCGGCATCGACGAACTTCGGTGGCGAGCGCCAGTGAGGCCGGGGGATACCTTGCATACCCAGACGGAGGTGCTGGAGATGACACCTTCGCGCTCAAAGCCGGACCGTGGCATCGTGCGGATGCGCTACGCGGTGCGTAATCAACGTGATGAGGAGGTGTTGACCATGGTGGTGATGCATCTTCTTCGGCGCCGCCCGTGCGGGGTTGCTGTCTAGGCGCCTCTGATCTATTCGTGAATGTGCCTCTTGGACTCAAATGCACAGCTTCATCGTTGCAAATCTTGTCAATAGATTGACTATTACCCGCGATCCGCGCCTCGAATCTGCGCATTCCAGCCTCCAATCTGCTTCGCCAGAATAAATCAGAGGCTCCCCAGCGAGGCCCCGGCAGATGCCAGTCACCGTTCCGAACTGGAGCAACCTGTTTTTTTAGGCCTTGGCCTGATCCGAGTCACGGTTCCGGAGCCGTGCCTGCAGTAGCCTGCCCAAGAGTCACGGACCAATTCGGTCGGGGAGGGATCGGCAATGTGGCAGCAGGGTGAACACCTTCACCAACCCCGGGAGTGGGTGGTGGGCCGGGTACTGGATCGTCAGGCGAGCCGCCGCCCCGACAAGGTCTGCATCAGGGTGGTGGACGGCCCGGAGTTGACCTTTGCCGGCGCTGATCTCGCCTCCCGGCAGGTCGCTCAGCTGTTGGGCTCGGTTGGCATTCTATCCGGCGATCGGGTGGCGGTCATGTTGCCCAACGGTCTGGACCATTGTCTGGTCTGGTTAGGCGCCTCCCGTGCCGGCGCGGTTCTGGTCTCGGTGAACACCGAGTACAAGGGTGGATTTCTTACCCACGTGCTCAACAACTCCCGCGCCCGGGTACTGGTCGTGCACGACCGCTATCTGGATGCCGTTCGCGCCGTTGAGGACGACGTTCCCGCGCTGGAGACGCTGCTGGTCTGCGGCGAGGACCACGGCGGTGGTTTTCGGCTGCTGGAAACGCTGCCCTTCGACCGATATGGCACGCTCGACGGCCTGGAACCCCTGGCCGAGGTGAGTTACCGGGATGATGCTTGCATCATGTATACCTCCGGAACCACCGGGCCGTCGAAAGGCGTGCTTATGCCCCATGCGCATTTGTACTTGTTCGGGCTTGGGACCATCGAGCACCTTGGGGTCGGGCCAAACGACGTGTTTTATGTGGTCTTGCCCATGTTTCACGCCAACGCCCTGTTCATGCAGATTTATGCCTGTCTGATTGTCGGTGCGACGGCTGTGGTTCGCGAGCGTTTCAGCGCCAGCGCCTGGTTGCAGGATGTGCGGCGTTACGGAGCCACACTGACCAATAGTCTGGGTGCAGTGACCGCTTTTGTTCTGGAGCAACCGCCCGGTGCGCATGACCGCGACCACCGTCTGCGCGCGATCGGCTGCGCACCCAATCCGCCCGAGTTGGAGCGGGGGTTGCGTGAACGCTTTGGTATCCCCGAGGTGATCGGAGTCTATGGCATGACCGAGATCAACATTCCGCTTTACACGGAACGCGGATTGCCGAGGCCCGGCAGCTGCGGACGCGAGTGGTCGCGCTACTACGAGGTGCGGATCGTTGACCCCGAGACCGACGAACCGGTTGCAGCCAACCAAACCGGTGAAATCGTGGTTCGGCCGCGGCAGCCGTTCGGGTTCATGTCCGGCTACAACGGGATGCCGGACAAGACCGTCGAGGCCTGGCGCAATTTCTGGTTTCATACCGGCGACGCCGCCCGCATGGATGAGGAAGGCTACGTTTACTTCGTCGACCGGATAAAGGACTGCATACGCCGGCGCGGGGAAAATATTTCCTCCTATGAGATCGAATGCGTGGTGCTGCAACATCCCGCGGTGGAGGAAGTGGCCGCGGTGGCCGTGCCCTCGGAGGTCGCCGGCGCGGAGGATGAGGTGAAAGTCGTCATCGTGCTGCGGTCCGGAGCGTGTCTGGCGCCGGAGGAATTGATGGCCTACTGCGAACCTCTCATGCCTTCGTTCGCCGTGCCGCGGTTCGTCGAATTCCGGGACGCTTTGCCCAAGACGCCCACCGCAAAGGTGCAAAAGCACAAACTGCGGCGGTTCGGCGGCGGTGCGTACATCTGGGATCGCCTTGCCGCCCGCTGATCCAAGGGCTTCCCAAACGTTGAGCCGCGACCGTGGATGATGCGCCCGATTAGGCGTGGCCGGGATGGGGTATCGAGCTCTATGCAAAGTCGGTTTCGCTTTTTTTTCGCCTGTTTCCGATGCATTGTTATCGTCCCCACACAGGCGAGAAATGACATGAGCACGGCCCTGATCATGATCGACATTCAGAACGATTACTTCAGCGGGGGCTGCCTGCCCCTGGTAGAGATGGAGCCGGCGGCAGACCGGGTTGCTGCGGTACTGGAGCGTTTTCGGGCCGCGGCGCGCCCGCTGTTTCACGTCCAGCATGTCTCGGTGCGTACCGATGCCACTTTTTTCCGGCCCGGAACCGACGGGGTCGCTTTGAATGCGCGGGTGGCCCCACAGGTCGAAGAACCGATCGTCACAAAGCATTTCCCGAACGCGTTTCGGGATACCAAGCTGGATCAAGCCCTCAAGGCCGCCTCGGTAACCGATCTGGTGATCTGCGGCGCCATGAGCCATATGTGCATAGACGCAAGCACCCGGGCCGCCTTTGACCTTGGTTACGCCTGCACCGTGCTGAGCGACGCCTGCGCCACGCGCGATCTGATGTTCGAGGGCGAGACCATTCCGGCAGCGCACGTCCATGCCGCGTTTATGTCCGCTTTGCAGGTGCCCTATGCCCGTGTCGTCCGATCGGATGAGTTCCTGAGTGCCACCATCTGAACGTTTATCACCCTTTTAATTACACAAAAAACGTAGGTGAACGCAGTCAAATAGATATATTAATTCTTGGAATCAAGAGCATGCGCGCAGACGCATGCCCTGGATAGATCGCAAGCGTTTGGCGAGCCCGATTGATCGTTACGATTCGACCACCGCATACATTGCCCGAGGGATGATGATCGATTCTGCATGCCGGCTGGTCGGCTGTCGCAGCATGCGACGGTCCTTCCAACTCCGCCCCGTTGTCCGCGTATAGAGCCAAACCAGGATCGCCTTGGTGTTCGCGGTGCTGCGAAGGGATGGACTTTGACCATTGCCTCGGGGCATATAGTGGGTTCGGGCCGCTGTTTCGCAACGGGAGGGGACCATGAGCGATCGCGCCATTCGCTTCTACTTCGATTTCATTTCCCACAATGCTTATCTGGCCTGGACTCAGGTCAAACCGTTGGCGGTGCGATTCGAACGCGATGTGAAGCCCGTCCCCGTGCTGTTTGCGGGCTTTCTGGATGCGCATGGGCAAATGGGTCCGGCTGAGATCGAACCCAAGGCCCGTTGGATGACCCGCAACGTGTTGCGCAAGGCGGCCATGCTGGGGGTGTCGATCCAACCACCCTACTCACACCCGTTCAATCCTTTGTTACCCCTGCGGGTCGTGTCCGCGCCGATGGCGGCCGACGAGCAGATGGCGTTGATCGATGCACTGTTCGACGCGGTGTGGGTCGAGGGCCGTAACGTGGGCGACCCGGATGTGGTGGTGGAGATCATTGACCGGGCCGGACTCGACGGTGAGGGCCTAGTGGGCCAGTCCTACGAAGATGACACCAAACAGGCGTTGCGGGAAGAGACCGAATCGGCGATAGCTGCCGGTGCTTTTGGCGTGCCGACCATGATCGTGGATGGTGAATTGTTCTGGGGCCTGGACGATCTTGTTTTTCTGGAGGCCTTTCTGGACGGCAAGGACCCTTTGCCCATGGATCAATGGCCCGCCTGGGAGGCGGTGAAACCTTCGGTGAGACGGAGCCGTGCCGCGCAGTGAGCCGCAGACGACTGGCCGACGATATGAGCAACCAACCCTTGATCAACTTGGACGACGTGCCGCTGGAAGTGCAGGCCCATCGCCCACTAGTGTAGTGTCTTCCAAATAACTTGACGGTTGAGGTTAGACATCGTGGTTACTGACAAGGCGCGGTGAGGAGGAATAGCCAGCGCTATTGCGACGATCCGCAACGCCGTCAGGGACCGCGAGGGCCAGCGCAGGTGTTAAGTTATTTGGGAGACACTACACTAGGTGACGCTGAAAAAACCGCATGGCCTGGGTTCGCTGTGTCGCCGAAAGACAGTTGCAGCTGCTGCCAAAGAGTTCAGCCTGAACCGCAAGGACGAAGTTGCCAAGACAGAGGCGTGAGGTGGGGTTTCCCCTTGATGTGTTTGAAGCTGCGGATCAGAACCGGTTGAGGGATCATGGCTGTGGCCTCCATTTTTTTATGTCTTCCTTGATCGAAAGCGCGCCTGACCCCGTGCCCTCAGCAACGCCAGTGCCAGAGCCGGTCAAAGGGATTCGAGGCAACCACTACCCCTGCCGAAGAACGGATTCCTGGCTCACGGCGCTGGCGGTGCTTTGGGTGCTTTTGCCGATGCCGTCCGTGGCCGACGGCGGATATACACTTGGGCAACCGCGGGTCGGCCAACAGGCAAATTTTTGCCTCGATGAGGCTACGGCGCTGGCGGTGGCGGATGTGTTTCGGGAGCAGGGTGCGCGTCCCGGCTATGTCGCTCTGTCGCAGTCGCCGGATTGCCGGTTGAAGGTGCTTGATTTCACCCCCAGAGTGATTCTTACGCGGGTGGAGATCGAAGGCGACGATCGCTACTGGTTGAACTTCGTGGAGGTGGATCTGGCCGGCGGTGGCTACGGTGTCCTGGTGACCACGCGGGAGGTTCGCCAACCGTGATCCATCCTCAGGGCGCGCTGCTCATCGTGGTCCCGGGTTCCAATGGCGCCCAATATCCTGTAGCGGGATCCGAGCTGTTCGTGCCCCGCTGGCGTGGGAGATACTGCACTGGATTGGCGGGCCGGTAACGTCCGGTCGGCTGGCAGGTCGCCGACTGCACCCTCCATCCAACGCTTTCATGCAGCCAGGCGCTGCCGTCAGTGGGGACCGGACGCAGCTGGCGCCGCTCCAGGTCGCGTCATCCCCCGCGGCCGCTTTGCAGGTGGTTTTACCAGTCCGATGTCAAACGGGCCAGGGCGTGCCGTCGATATCGTACCTCATAGGCGGCGGCCTGCTCTAACATCCGAACCAGACTGATATCCGCCAGGCCGGTTTCGGCCTAACCGCCTCCCAGGTCCCAATGCGCCCCCGGGAACCATAATTGAATGACAGACCGGTGACTGGCTGTAGCGTCTTCCTGTCAGGCATGACGCTCTCGGGCCGATGCATCCTGTTGGAATAGCTTGGCGGCGTCAGGGCTCTATTGGCAGCTTGGGATCGTTGCCCCACTCGGACCAGGCTCCGGCGTATCCGCGCACCCGTTGGAATCCGAGATGGGTCAGCATCAGATAGGTATGGGCTGACCGATGATGGGTGTGGCAGTAGACCACTACTTCCTTGCCTGGTTCAACGCCCAGGGCGTGCAGCTTGGCCCACAGGGTTTCGTCCGGAAGCATTCGGAAGTTGCGTTTGCGGTCCATGGCGTCGGTCCAGTTCAGGTTGACCGCAGTGGGAATGTGCCCGCCACGCAGGGCGCGAACGTCGCTCCCTTCGAATTCGGCGCGCGAACGGGTGTCCACCAAAGCCAGGTCATCCGAACCGAGTTGGGAAAGGATATACTCCTTGGTCGCTACAACGCCGGGATTGTCGAGTTTGGCATCATATCGAACCGTGATCGGCATGGATGGGCCGGTCTCCAGTCGATGGCCTTCCCTCGACCAGGCTTGGAAGCCACCGTTGAGCAGCGCGCAGTGGTCGTGACCCAGGGCATGAAGCGTCCATATCACGCGCGCGCCTCGCCCGCCGCCTTCGTCGTCGTATGTTATCACCAGCCGCCCGGGCTTTACCCCCAGACGCCCGAGAACGTCGCTCAGCGTATCCAGGGTGGGCAGCAATCCCATTGCGGGGGGACGTGCCCGAACGAAATCGGCGTAGTTGGCCGATACCGCGCCAGGTACGTGGCCGGCTTCATGGGCGTCGCGGGAACGCAGATCCAGAACCACCAGATCGTCGGTCCCAAGCAGCGTCTCCAGTTGGTCGGGTTCCAGCAGCAGCGGCACGGGGTTGACAAGCGGCATCCAAGTACTCCATCCAACTGGCAACTGCGGATTCGGGATTGCACGTGAGGGTGCGGAGCGTTGCGATTGAGCGTCCTGGTTGACCTCTGGTCTCAATCACCTCAGCATCGCTGACAAGCGCCTAAACGCACGATTTTTCAACGCGCAAGTGTAGCAGGGATTGGTCGGATAGGATGCGCCGCCAGGGCAAGTGATCGGGTGGGTCGCGTCGGATTCGAGCTTCCCGCACCGGCGCTGTCGGCAGTTGCCGGGATGACCATGCGACGGCTGAAGTATAGTGTTCGAGGGCGTTGAGATGAACGTCCGCTCACGGCAGCCCGTTAAGGAGCCTCTGATTTACTCGCGAACGTGCCTCTCGGGATTGAGATGCACAGCTTCATGGCGCAGATTTCACCCTCCAATCTGCTTCGTCCAGAATAAATCAGAGGCTCGCTAAGCGGTTCTGGCCGGCGTGTGTGGCCACTTCCCGGTACTTCGCGCGCCGCCCGACAGCTGTAAACGTACAGCGATTACTCCCTCACCGAGATCACATGGCGCATTCTGAATTCGACATTATTCATCGTTACTTCAGCCACCCGTCCGCGTCCGCCCGTGCGCCGGCTCTGGGCCTGGGCGACGACTGTGCCCTGATCGACCTGCCGTCATCAAGCCGATGGGCGGTGACGACGGATACGCTGGTGGAAGAGGTGCATTTCCATCCGGATACCGATCCGGAACGTCTGGGACACAAGGTCTTGGCGGTCAGCCTCAGCGATCTCGCCGCCATGGGTGCAACGCCAGCCTATGCCACCCTTGCCTTAACCCTGCCTCGGGTGGATGAGCAGTGGCTCGCCGCCTTTAGTGACGGTTTTTTTCGACTTGCTGATTTGTTCGGTGTAACCCTGATCGGTGGCGATACCACCCGGGGACCGCGCAGTATTACCGCCATGCTGATCGGGGAATTGCCGGCGGGCAGGGGGCTGACGCGATCCGGTGCCAAGCCGGGGGATCTGATTTTCGTCAGCGGAACCCTGGGCGACGCTGCGGGTGCCCTGGCGGCGTTGGCGGGGGCCGGGGGCGATCCGCCCCTGCCGCTGCGCCTGCGGCTGGAACGGCCCGAACCGCGGGTCGGGTTGGGGCAGGCACTGCTGGATGTGGCCAGTTCGGCAATAGATCTGTCCGACGGTCTGGCGCAGGATCTGGGACACGTGCTCGGCGCCAGTGGCGTGGGCGCCACGGTTCGGGTAGACCGATTGCCCCTGAGCGAAGCGCTGAGGGCGCAGGTCCCGTACCCAGAGCATCTGGCGCTGGCACTGTCCGGCGGTGAGGACTATGAGCTTTGCCTTACTGCACCCGCCGATCGGCGGGTGCAGGTTGTCCAATGTGGCCGTCGATGTGGGGTCCCGATCACGGAAATCGGGTTCATTTCAGAGCAGGCCGGTCTGCGTTTGTTGGACTGCGATGGGTATCCATTTCCGTTGTCCCGATCCGGCTATGAGCATTTCTCGCATGAAACCTGACATCGCCCCTCGAATGCTGCTAAACCCCGTCCATTGCCTGTCCCTGGGATTCGGCAGCGGAATGGCGCCTTGGGCCCCCGGTACGTTTGGCACTCTGGTGGGGGTACCCATTTATCTGGTGTTTTCCCACTCTCTGTCTTTGCTGCCCTATTTGCTGGTGATTACCGCCATGGGCGTGGTGGGCGTGGCTTTGTGTGGTGCTACGGCCCAACGCCTGGGCGTTCATGATCATCCCGGCATTGTCTGGGATGAAATCGTGGGTTTCCTGATAACCATGATTGCAGCGCCGCCGGGCTGGATCTGGATTCTCCTCGGCTTCGGTTTGTTCCGGGTCTTCGACATATGGAAGCCATGGCCCATCCGCAGTCTCGACCGTGGCATCTCCGGGGGGGGTGGCATCATGGTTGATGACGTGGTGGCGGGTCTGTATGCGCTTGCCGTGCTGCAGGTCCTGGTTCATTTTGCGTCGCCGTAGCGGACCGTTGAGCAGCGCTCCGGCGGACGGAATTCGATCGTTTTGTTGGTGCACTGACAGCGTCTTCGAGCGTCGGGCGCGACCATCACCGTGATCCCGTCCAGGCCCCAGGTCGTCGGTTGGTTGGCCCGCCAGTTCAAGGGCTGGAAGGGGTTGCTTGCTCTTTTGGCGGCCGCCGTTGCGTTGGCGCTGCTCAATCACGAGCACGATACCGGTGCGGATGCTGGTATGGACTTGGGCCGCTGCCGGGTTGCTTCCGTCCGCGATGGCGACACACTGATCCTGAGATGCCGGGAGCAGGCTGCGGTGCGGGTACGCCTGTGGGGTGTCGATGCCCCCGAACTGGGGCAGGCACCCTGGGGCCGGGAAGCACACCGGTACCTGGCTCAGCGCGCTGTTGGCGAGGTGCGTGTGGAGTCGGTGGATCGGGATCGCTACGGCCGCGTCGTCGCAAGGCTGTACCGGGATCGACAAGACTTGGGGCTCGATCTGGTACGTGCCGGGTGGGCTGAGATCTATGATCGGTTCAATCGGCGCCGCGACTACCTCGCGGCGCGAAACGAGGCCCGGCGGGCCGGTCGTGGTGTATGGTCGGCACCTGGTTTGCAACAAGCTCCCTGGGCGTGGCGGAATCGCAATCCACGCGGCGAGTGAACCGGACGCACGCATTACGGAAACCCGCATGGGTGCAGAGATTTGACGAGAGGTAGCGGCAATGGAATGCCGGATTGGCTGGCTTACGCGCATCGCGCGCCGAAGTTGGTGGCTGGTCAGCGGCCCGGTCGGTCCGTTTGCAGTCGCAACGGTGGTGGTTTTGTCTTTCGCCCTGGGACAACCAGAGCGTTTGATGCTGCCCTACCGCCCGGAGGTCGGTGCGCATTTTGCGTGCAAGCTGCTCCGGGTGCTGGACGGCGATACCCTTGACCTGGATTGTCCGGGTGGCTGGACACGGGTTCGTCTGTGGGGAATGGATGCGCCGGAACAGGGGCAACAGCCATGGGGCCGGCAGGCCCGCCAAACTCTGGTGGCGCTTCTGCAACAGCCGCAAGTCAGGCTGAAAGTTCGTGATCGGGATCGCTACGATCGCACCGTGGCTCAGGTTTTCAGCCCGGCCGGAGATGTTGGATTGGCCATGCTGAGGGCGGGTGCGGCCAGTCTGAGAACTCGGTATGTGCGCGATCCGGTATATCGACAAGCCGTGGCCGAGGCGCGGGCCGGGAGGCTGGGAATATGGTCAGTGCCAGGGTGGCATCAGCGGCCCTGGGTGTGGCGTCGGTACAATCCCCGCGAGCGTCGCGCTGGCGCGGCCCGACGTCGAACAGGACGAGGATGAGTTTGTACGCAGATTACTTCGGGCTCCGTGCCGATCCATTCAAGGTGACGCCGGATTTACAGTTTTACTTCCGTGGCGAGCGACAATATGCCGCGGAACGTACTCTGCTGTCGGCCTTGGAGCAGCCGGACGGCCTGGTTTTGGTGGCTGCTCCAGTCGGGTGTGGCAAGACCATGTTGTTGCGTCATGTGGCTGAGCACATGAAAAGCGCGACACCGGTTGCAATGGTCTGGAATCCGGCCCTGTCATTCGAAGATCTGCTGGCAGCCATCTGTGTCCAGTTCGGCGTGGACACAACGGCGGATGACGCAGCTCATCACTTGCGTTCCATTGAGTTTCTGTCGCAGCACGTGCTCAGCGAGGGCCGTGCACCGGTGGTTATGATCGACGATGCCGACAATCTGCCCTATGCCACCCTCCAGCATTTGACCGAACTCTGCCGACTCAAGGTGGGTAAAAAACAGGCGCTGGCGCTGGTTTTGAGCTCGGCGCTGGGGCGTTCCGATCGGGTGGACGAAGCGTTACCGGTTACCACCCACGTACAGCACTTGACGCTGGAAGCGTTGACGCCTCCGGAAGTAATCGCCTATGTGACCCACCGGCTTCGAACCGCCGGTTGCGAAGGGCCGTTACCGTTTACGAAAGAGGCTTTGACCCGGCTCATCGAGATTTCCCGTGGGGTCCCGAGAATGGTGAACATGCTTGCCGGCAAGGCTATGTTCCTGGCGTATCTCGGCGATGAACAACAGGTGGATGAGGCACTGGTCATTGAGGTGGCCAGTGAACTTTGGAGCACGATCGAAAGCGGGCTTCCGACAGGCTCCGCCGGCACCGTTCTGGCCGATCGCATGGATACACACCCTGTTATCGGTGGCCGGGTACCGTCGGTGACCGGACCCGTGTTTGCGACCAGTGACGTGCCGCAGGGGACGGCGCCAGGCAGTTCAGAGGTTGAGGTGCTGATCGATCTCAGCCGGCTGGCCCGGGCAGATCGAGACGACCACGGATCCAGAGGCGGTATGACCGAATCTGTCAAGGGTACGCGCAGGCCTTTGGTGAAGCCCGCGTATCTTGTGCTGATCGGGGCGCTCGCATTGGGCGCATTCCTCAGCAGCGAGTTCGGCCAGAACTGGTCCCGGGAGTGGGCACAGCCAATGCTTCAGGGAATCGGGCATTCGATGCGAGACCGACTGCGCACCCACGATCAGTCCGCGCATTCTGATCCGGCTGCGGAGCCGCTGAATACGGAGTCGGGTGCCAGCCTGGTATTGCCGCCGTCGAACGAGACAGTAGAATCGCTGCCTGCTTCCTCGTCAGCTCCCGGTCCAGCGAGTTCCGCGGTCGGCATCGAGTCGGCTCGAAACCCGATCGTGGTCCAGCCCCACTCAGACACGGCTGACGTCAGGCCGGCGGGGGAGGACTGGGTATTCGCACTGGAACCCACCGGGGCGCAAGTCAGGCGTTTGTTGCAGCAAGCGGTGCGATATTTCAATGCCGGGCAGTATAGCAACCCGAGTGGAGCCAACGCACTCCAGGCTTATCGGCGCGTTCTGGAATTGGAGCCGGATAATGCTCAGGCGGTGAGGGGTATCGAAACCATGCTAAGCCGTTTGGTACGTTGGGGCCGGGTGGCCGAAAGCCGCGGCGATTTTGAGGCCGCGGCGCAGTTCTATGCGACGGCTGTGGATATTGATCCGAATTCGACCGACCTGATTTCCGCACTCGAACGAGCCCGACGGCTGAGCGACGGTGGGGCGGCACGAGACGGCTGACTCGTTAAGGGAGGATCTAATCAATTGCTGCGAGCGCGCCGGGGGACTCGCATCTGCGCCCTGATGCACCGAAACGCGATTCGAAGCAATTGACCAGATTTGCCCCATTGCCCCGAAACGGCTCACACCGCCGCTTCTGCCTTGTCGTGTTCAATCAGTGCATAGGCAGAATGATTGTGTATCGATTCGAAATTTTCCGACTCGACCACATATGCGAGCACACGCTCGTCATCATTCAGGCGCGCCGCGATGTCGCGGACCATGTCTTCCACGAATTTCGGATTCTCGTACGCACGCTCAGTCACGAATTTTTCGTCTGGTCGTTTGAGTAGTCCATACAGTTCACACGACAGCTCGGCCTCAACCAGTTCGATCAGCTCTTCGACCCAGATCAGTTTATCCGTCTTCACCTCGACGGTTACGTGGGAGCGTTGATTATGGGCACCATATTTCGAGATCTGCTTCGAGCAGGGACACAAGCTGGTGCCGGGTACCACCACCTTGACGTTGGTCATTGCCTTGCCGCCACGTATCTCGCCGACAAACGTCACTTCGTAGTCCAGCAGGCTCTTAACACCCGACACCGGCGCAGCCTTGTTCACGAAGTAGGGAAACGACATCTCCACATGACCGGATTCCGCTTCCAGACGATCCACCATTTGCCGCAGAATTTCGCGGAACGAGCCTACGGAGATTTCGCGTTCGTGCTCGTTGAGAATCTCGACAAAGCGGGACATGTGTGTGCCCTTGAAGTCGTGGGGCAGATTTACATACATGTTGAAGTTGGCGACCGTGTGCTGTTCGCCGCCGTCTCGATCACGTACCCGGACGGGGTGTTTTATATCCTTGATCCCAACCTTGTTGATGGGGATGCGCCGCGTATCTGCGCTGCCCTGTACATCGGGAATGGATACGACCTGGCTGCTCTGTGCGGCCTGACTCATCTTACTTTCTCCGCGCCATGGAAAAGGCAGTTGCGGCTACCGGCTTTCCTTCTCCGGTCATGCGGTTGGGGAAAAACCAAGTTTTTTAGTCAGAAATTATGGCGAGGATAATATCCAAGCTCAGCCGCTTTGACAATGCCTGCTCAGCCATCGTTCAATGGTGTTCCGAATTCCCGCTTCGTCTAGCCCGCATTCGGCCAACAGTTGTTCCCGGCTGCCCTGATCCACGAACCGATCCGGAAGGCCGATGTTCAGGATTCGCGTTTCGAGTCCATGTTCAGCCAGGACCTCATTCACCGCGCTGCCGGCGCCGCCTTGGAGCGCATTTTCCTCCAGTGTGATCAGAGCGGAGTGCGAGACTGCCAATTCCGCGACGCAGGTTTTGTCGATCGGTTTGACAAAGCGCATGTTGACCAGTGTGGCATCCAGCGCCTCGGCCACTGCGGCGGCCGGTGCCACCATCGAGCCAAACGCCAGTAATGCCAACCGTTCCCCGCGCCGACGCACCTGGGCCTGCCCCAGTGGCAGCGCGGCCATATCCGCTTCAATCTCAACGCCCGGGCCGTTACCCCGCGGATAGCGCACCGCCGCCGGCTGGTTAAGCTGGAAGCCGGTATATAGCATTTGCCGGCATTCGTTTTCGTCCGCCGGGGTCATCACCACCATATTTGGAACACACCGCAAAAAGCTCAAATCGAAACTGCCGGCGTGGGTTGGGCCGTCGGGACCCACCAGACCGGCCCGGTCGATGGCGAACAGGACCGGGAGGTTTTGCACCGCAACATCGTGAATGAGCTGGTCGTAGGCTCGTTGAAGGAAGGTTGAGTAAATTGCCACGACCGGTTTCATGCCCTGACAGGCCAGGCCCGCGGCCAGGGTTACGCTGTGTTGCTCTGCGATGGCCACATCCGCATACCGGTCCGGGAAGCGCTCAGAGAAGCGGACCAGTCCCGATCCCTCCCGCATGGCGGGGGTTATGCCGTATAGCCTGGGGTCAATCTCGGCCATGTCGCACAGCCATTCACCGAACACCTGTGTGTAGCTCGGCGAACCGCCCGATACCGCCGCCGGCAACTCTTCCTCGGGGTCGAAACGACCGACGGCGTGGTATTTGACCGGCTTCTCCTCGGCCGGCGCATAGCCTTTACCTTTACGGCTGACCACGTGCAACAGGCGTGGTCCGCGGCTCTCGCGGAGGTTGGCCAGGGTCCGCACCAGAGTGTGGATGTCGTGCCCGTCCACCGGCCCGAAGTAGTTGAACCCCATTTCCTCAAAGATCGTCCCGGGCATTACCATGCCCTTCATATGTTCCTCGGCACGGCGCGCCATTTCCCACATGGGGGGTACGTGTTTCAAAACGCGTTTGCTGCTCTCGCGGACCGAGGTCAAGGTCTTGCCCGAGAGCAGCCGGGCCAGGTAGTTGGACATGGCCCCGACATTGGGCGAGATGGACATCTCGTTGTCGTTTAACACCACCAGCACGTTGGCCCTGAGATCCCCCCCATGATTCAACGCTTCGAATGCCATGCCGGCGGTCATGGCGCCGTCGCCGATTATGGCCACCGAATGGGTGTCGCGGCCCTGCAGGCGGTCGGCTTCCGCCATGCCTATGGCCGCGCTGATGGATGTGCTGGAATGCCCCACACCGAACGCGTCGTAGGGGCTTTCCTCCCGTTTGGGGAACGGCGCCAGGCCGCCGAGGGTGCGGATAGTGGGCAGCTGTTTCCGGCGACCGGTCAGAATCTTATGCGGGTAGGTCTGGTGGCCCACATCCCAGATCAAGTGGTCCTCTGGTGTGTCGAACACGTAGTGAAGGGCCACGGTCAACTCCACCACGCCGAGATTGGCCCCGAAGTGGCCGCCACTGCGTGACACAGAATGAATCAGATAAGAACGCAGTTCTTGGGAGAGTGTCTCCAGTTCCGACTCCGGCAACGCGCGAAGATCGGCAGGTGTTTCGATCTGATCGAGAAGTGGGAAGATGTCCCCGCCTGTCATCTTGCTGCAATCCTAGCCGGTGCGGAGGCCGCATTATGTAGGTGGCGTGTGCGACGGTGCAATGCGTATTGTTGCGTGGGAGCAACAGAGGGTGTCGCAAAGCCCCGCCCCTGTTCAAGCAAACCCCTCGGGGGTGTATCTGTGGTTTACACTGGCTTGGCCCAAGACAGGCAAGCGCGGTGCGCCCTGCATTTGCGCCCTTGCGGGCCGAAACGCCATCGGCGTGAACCCAGACCGGCGTTTGCTCAAGAACCCCGTTTGACGATGTAGTCGGCCAGCCACCGCAGCAGATCCGCATCGGCGCCGAACTCGGACACTGCGTCCAGAGCCTGTTGGTGTAGCGCGGCCGCCCGTTCCCGTGCCTCGCGCAGTCCCAGCAGGGACACGTAGGTGGGTTTGTCCAGCGCCTGGTCTGCGCCCTGTTGTTTGCCAAGCGTCTCGGTGTCTGCGGTGACGTCCAATATGTCATCCTGTATCTGGAACGCCAATCCGATGCATTTGCCGTACTGGTCCAGACGTTCAAGTTCGATGTCGGCGATCGCCGGCCGGCAGAGAGCACCCAGCAGCACGCTGCACCGTATCAGAGCGCCGGTCTTGTGTATGTGCATGTCTTCCAGTTGCGGCAGATCCAGGGCCTGGCCCACCGCCGAAAGGTCGATCGCCTGGCCGCCTACCATGCCGCGGGAACCGGCTGCGTTGCTCAGCAACTCGATCATACGCAGCCGCGCGGAGGCGTCGGCATTCGAGTCGGGGGTCAGGCTCAAAACCCGAAATGCCAAGGCCTGCAAGGCATCTCCCACCAGAATGGCGGTGGCTTCACCGTAGGCTTTATGACAGGTTGGTTGGCCCCGTCTCAAGTCGTCATCGTCCATCGCCGGCAGATCGTCGTGTACCAGGGAGTAGGCGTGAATCAGCTCCACTGCACACGCTGGCCCGTCGAGCTGCTGTTCCAAAGCCCCGGCCGCGCGGCCCGCCGCATAGACCAGAACCGGTCGAACCCGTTTCCCGCCGCCCAGGGTGGCGTAGCGCATCGCCTCATGCAGTTTGGCCGGATGGATATCCGCGCTGGGCAGCCAGTGCGCAAGTTGCGCTTCGGTGCGTTGCCGATAGTGGGTGGCCAGTTCGATACTCATGCGGGATCGGATTCGTCCGCATCCAGGTCCGCGACGGTTTCCTTGCCGTTCTGGGTCATCAGCACCTGCACCTTTTGCTCTGCGCTGTCGAGGACCGTCTGGCACAGGCGTGTGAGCCGGATTCCCCGCTCGAACAAAGTCAGGGATTCCTCCAGCGGCAGATCACCCGCCTCCATACGCTCCACCAGGGCTTCGAGATCCGCCAGCGACTTCTCGAAATCTAGCGTTTCCGGCATGTTTTCCGACACGTTTTTCCACCGTTTCCCGGATGCTTGACCAAGGGGTCACCCGATCGAATGATCGGACTCGTTCCAGGAGTCCGCGCGCTAGAAAAGGACCGGTCTGCGGACCGTCGTTTCGGCCCGATTCCGCGATCCGCCTCGTCACATGGCGACGGCTAGGGTTCCCGGCCGATTCTGAAATCGTTCTCGAACCGGACAGTGCCTC
>JAHEDQ010000103.1 GCA_024641125.1 Candidatus Competibacteraceae bacterium
GGCCCTCTCATGAGGCCGCGATCAGATGAGGACCCGGTGCGCGAATCCACCATCTGGGCCAGAGCGTTCAACGCTCGCATACAGGCCGTATATAAGGATGCAGTCCAAACCAACTTCCATCCGCTTTCGTCTTTGCAAATGAGGGGGAGTCCATATAAGAGGCTCCCTAGTCACATAGGGAAAGGAGGTTTTCATACCCCTGGCGATAGCTCGGGTAACGGAATCGGTAACCGGTGGCCAGCAATCGTTGGTTGCTGCAACGCTTGTTGCGAATGCCGCGGCCGCCGTCTCGCTGCACCACTTGAGGCGGCGGTGCATTCAGTCGGGCCGCCAACCAGGTCTGCACTTCACAGGCGGGTGCCGGATCCGAATCTACCGCCAGATAGACGCGCTCAACCTCATCCAGGGTAAGCAGATGGGCCAGGACGCCGGCACAATCGTCCCGGTGTATTCGGTTGCTATAGGCACCCAACACGCAGGTCGCCGTACCTGCTCGCACCCGGTCCACCAGCGCGCTGCGCCCCGGTCCGTAGATGCCGCCGAAACGGACGGCGACTGATTCTATGGGTGAGCGCTCCGCGATCTGTTCGCCAGCCAGCAGGCTGTTTGGGCCGAAATGATCGGTGCGGACGCGGCTGCCCTCGTCCACCCAGCCGCCAGCATCCTCGCTATACACTGAGGTGCTGGAGGCGAACAGCATTCGGCGGGGCGCCTGGCCTGCGCCGATCATCCAGTCCAGCACCGCCCTGGGTCCTTCGATGTACGCTTTGCGGTAGGCCGCTTCGGTATACTCGTCGGCGGAGGCAGCGTAGACCAAGTAGTCGAACCCGTGGGAAAGACGGGGCAAGGATTCCGGTCGCGCAAGGTCCGCCTGCAGCGGCGTGATGAAATCGGGCATTCCGGCGGGACTGCGCCGTATCCCCGTCACTTGCAACCCGTCGGCGTGCAGACGTGTGGCCAGTTCTATGCCCACATCGCCACAACCGGCTATCAGCACTCGGCCTGTCCGGGTCGGGTTGTTGAAAGCGTGTACCATACAGATCGTAACCATAGCCTGAGGGCGTGCTGGCGAAAAGCCGGGCCGCAGGCTTACGGACTTTCCGATGGGCCTGCTGGGAACCGCCGCTAACACCGGCTGCGGGTGCAGGCAGCCAGTCAGGTGACTAGTGTAGTGTCTCCCAAATAACTTAACAGCTGCGCTGGCCCTCGCGGTCCCTGACGGCGTTGCGGATCGTCGCAATAGCGCTGGCTATTCCTCCTCACCGCGCCTTGTCAGTAACCACGATGCCTAACCTCAACCGTCAAGTTATTTGGAAGACACTACACTAGCGTGCCCGTAACGAACTTACATGACTTGGCCTGGCATTGCCTGATGTGCCCGTGTCCGTCGAAAAAGGTGGCGTCTGTAAGGCGCATTCGAGACGACTGGGCGCAAGGGCGGCTTGTGGGTGTGCCACGAACCGCGCCAGTGCCCATCGCCGCCCCGGGTCGCCCGGCCAAACCCACCCTGGTCGCACCCCGCAATCTCGTGCGCCGCCGGCTCGGGTCGCCGCGGGGACGCGCGGCGCTGATCCATGCCGTTGCCCACATTGAGTTCAACGCCATCAATCTGGCCCTGGACGCCCTGTACCGCTTCCGTGATTTGCCCGATGCTTATTATCGCGATTGGCTGCAGGTGGCGGCTGAGGAAGCAAGACACTTTCTGATGCTCGAGGCGCGCCTGGGAGAGTTGGGTTACCAATACGGTGATTTTCCCGCCCACGATGGTCTTTGGGCGATGGCGGTCGACACCGCCGCCGACGTGTTATTGAGAATGGCGCTGGTTCCAAGAGTCCTGGAGGCCCGGGGCCTGGATGTGACGCCGGGTATGATTCGGCGCCTTCAGGCGGCGGGGGATGATCAGACCGCGAACATTTTAAGCATCATACTGCATGAGGAGATCGGGCATGTGGCGATTGGCACACGTTGGTTTCGCGAGATTTGCACTCAACGCGGCCTTGACTCCGAGGCCAGCTTCAAGCGCTTACTGTCCAGCCACATGCCCGGAGCGACACATGGGCCTTTGAACACCGACGCGCGCCTTCAGGCCGGATTTACCGCAATCGAGCTGGAGAGCCTGGCGCCGGAGCAGCAGTGAAGTCCAGATTCGTCAGCATGCCTTCGGCAGCGGCCGACTTTGGCCCTGATCGCGATCCTAAGCGAAGGTTTCGGCCATTGGTTCACCGTCGGGTGTGAAGGACAGCACATGGCCTTGCGAATCCCAGTCAGCCAGCACCACACGCTGTGCGGTTTGCCCATCCAGCAAGAAGGTGTGCACCGCCGGCCGGTGGGTATGACCGTGGACAAGACGAGTTGCTTCATGGCGGCGCATCCACTCGTTCACGGTGTTCTGATTGACATCCATGATTTCCATGGCCTTACCCTGGGTCGCGTCGCGACTGGCTTGCCGCAACTGGGCCGCCATTTGCCGCCGAATGGGCAATGGCCGGTCAAGGAACTCGCGTTGCCACTGAGGGTCGCGTAATTGCCGCCGCATGGCCTGATAGGGCAGATCGTCCGTGCACAACTCATCACCGTGCAGGAGCAGCGTCCGCGTGCCGCACAGATCCAGCACCGCAGCCTGCTCCAACAGCGTGCAGCCGGTACGCGCTGCAAAGCCCGGCCCGAGCAGGAAATCCCGATTGCCATGGGCCACTAACACCTGGGTGCCGCGCTGGGTCAGGTCTCGAATTCCACCGCAGACCTGCTCACACAGCTCGCTGTCCTCATCGTCGCCGATCCAGGCCTCGAACAAGTCGCCCAGAACGTAGAGCGTTTCGACTCTGACAGCACGTTCTCTCAGGAATCTCAGCAAAAGCTCGGTGATCCGAGGGCGTGATTCATCCAGGTGCAGGTCCGATATGAAAAGCGGACTCACGGTGTTTCGATAACCTCCACCGTTTCCACGACCACGTCACTCACCGGCACATCCTGATGCGCGCCATGGTTGCCGGTCGGCACGGCCGCGATGCAGTCGACGATCTTCATTCCGTCGGTAACCCTGCCGAATACACAGTAACCCCAGCCTGCAGCGGTGGGCGCCTGATGATCGAGAAACGCGTTGTCGCTCAGATTGACGAAGAACTGAGACGAGGCCGAGTGCGGATCCTGGGTGCGTGCCATGGACAGTGTGCCACGAAGATTCTTGAGGCCGTTTTCTCCCTCGTTCTCGATCGGCGGACGCGTCGGCTTTTCTTTAAGGCCGGACAGCATGCCACCACCTTGGATAACGAAGCCGGGAATTACCCGGTGAAAAATGGTCCCCTCGAAAAATCCTTCCTTCGCGTACTGAAGAAAGTTAGCCGCTGTCTTAGGGGCGAGTTCATGGTCGAGTTCTATAGTGATGGCACCCAGGTTGGTGTTCAGGCGAATCATTCAGCGCTCCAGGATTGGATCATTTCGTTTTTTGTGCGGAAAGTGTTCAGGGGCGGCTCACAGTGACTTGCTCGATCACCACCGTTTCCATCGGCACGTCCTTGGGGAACGGCCCGGCGGAGCCGGTTTTGAGTTTGGCGATGGAGTCGATCACATCCATGCCCGAGGTGACCTGACCGAACACGCAATAGCCCCACCCGCGAGGCGTTTCGTCCGTGTGATCCAGAAATGGATTGTCCACCACGTTGACAAAGAACTGCATGGTCGCGGAATGGGGCGCGGGGGTTCTGGCCATGGCGATGGTGCCGCGGGTGTTCTTGAGGCCGTTGTTCGCCTCGTTCTGGATCGGATCCCGCGTATCCCGACGCTCATAATTCCGATCGAATCCGCCACCTTGGACCATAAATCCTTCGATCACGCGATGAAAAATTGTCTCGTCGAAGGCTCCGTCCTCCGCATATGCAACGAAATTTTCAACCGTAACAGGGGCTTGCTCGTCGAACAGGTCGAGTGTGATGAGACCCAGATTGGTCCGCATTTCCACCTGGGTGCCGGCCAAGACCTGGCTGCTGAAAATGGATACGAATAGTCCAATAATAATGCTGCGCATCCCGGGCGCGCTCCTCTGATTGCCGTTTTGGGTGCACGGATAGTAGCAGGGCGGACGGCGGACTTCATCGCCATTGGACCCGTTTCGTGCATCGGTGGGCGGGGTACCTACGCGAGCTGTGCTCGAGCCAGGCGGCTGTTTGGTCGGTTCAACGGCGTTGACGGCGTGTCGGCGGGGCCGCTATCATTCCGCTCCCCGGTTTGGTGGGGCACCGGAGTCCGACGATTCGGGGTATGGCGCAGTCTGGTAGCGCACCTGCTTTGGGAGCAGGGGGTCGGGGGTTCGAATCCCTCTACCCCGACCAGTTGGGAGCGCCGCGGATCGGGGCGATGTGAGGTGGCGAAGCGATCTGCGCCCGTAGCTCATTTGGATAGAGCATCGGACTTCTAATCCGAGGGTAGCAGGTTCGAGTCCTGCCGGGCGCGCCAACAATCCGGTGGGAGTCAGTGGTGGGTGTAGCTCAGTTGGTAGAGCCCTGGTTTGTGGTACCAGTGGTCGTGGGTTCGAGTCCCATCATCCACCCCAGTCTGACAAAATGGGCCGTTAGCTCAATTGGTAGAGCAGTTGACTCTTAATCAATTGGTTCGGGGTTCGAGTCCCTGACGGCCCACCATTTCAGACCTCATGAGGGGTTGCGGTTGCGCAGCCCCTTTTGTCGTATTTGGGCAGGGACAACACATCCCTCAAACCGGATGCATTCGGCGCCGGGGCGTTCAGACCGGGCGAAAGTGGCGGAATTGGTAGACGCGCTGGATTTAGGTTTCAGTGGGCAATGCCCGTGAGAGTTCGAGTCTCTCCTTTCGCACCACCCCGTACAGGCGCTGATCAGATATAGCCGGACGCGACCCAGAGTAGCGTGCGTCGAGAGGCGAGCATAGGAAGGTAAACATGCAAGTGTCAGTTGAGGAGTTGGACGGACTTGAGCGACGCATGACGGTGCAGGTGCCGGCCGAAACGATCGACGCCGAAGTTCAAAAACGCCTCCGGGAACTCACCCGGACCGCGCGCATCGATGGCTTTCGCCCGGGCAAAGTGCCCATCAAGGTCATTAAACGACGCTTTGGTGCAGCGGTGCGCGACGAAGTGGCGGGTCAGGTCGTCCAGAAGACGTTCTTTGAAGCGCTGACCCAGGAGAATTTGCGCCCGGCCGGTGGTCCGGAAATCGATGTGAAAACGGCGCAGGAGGGTCAGGATTATGAATTTCTGGCGACATTTGAAGTCTACCCAGAGTTCGAGATCACCGGACTTGAGACGCTGCAGGTCAGTAGGCCGGTTGCGGAAGTGCAAGATACTGACCTGGACAGGATGATCGAAAAGCTGCGCGCACAACGCATGCTGTGGAACTCGGTATCCCGGAGCGCGGACGACAAGGACCAGGTTACCATCGACTTCAAGGGTTTTCTGGGAGAAGAAGCGTTCGAGGGCGGTCAGGGCGAGGATATGCCCATCGTTATCGGTAACGGACAGTTTGTACCCGGGTTTGAGGATGAGTTGAAAGGACTTTCCAAGGACGATGAGAAAAGTTTCTCCATCACCTTCCCGGAGCAGTACCCGAACCCTGGCTTGGCTGGCCGCGACGTCCGTTTCGAAGTGACTGTCAAAGACGTGGCCGAGTCGGAATTGCCGCCCATAGACGAAGACTTTGCCAAGTCATTCGGCGTGGAGGAGGGTGGCATCGAGAAGTTGCGGTCCGAGTTGCGGGAGAACATGGCTCGGGAACTCGACCAGGCCGTTCGGACCCGACTCAAGCAGCAGGTCATGGATGGACTACTCGAGATCAGCACCTTGGACGTGCCCCGAGTTCTGGTCGATCAGGAGTTGCGCAACCTTGCGCTCCAGGCTGGAATGCTGACAGCTGAGAACGCCGCCCAGGCCGAGATCAGCGACGAGATGCGAGAGCGGTTCGGTGAAACGGCCGACCGAAGGGTCCGCCTTGGACTGATCGTCAGCGAGATTGTACGGGCCAACGAAATGGAGCCCGATCAGGATAAGATGAACGCCCACATCGAAAGCATGGCATCCACCTACCAGCAGCCAGAAGAGGTCCGAGCATACTATCGTCAAAACGAACAGGCACGGGACAGTGTGCGCGGGATGGTGCTGGAAGAGCAGGCTGTGGAGTGGATTCTTGAGCGGGCCCAGCTCATAGACGAACCGACGAGTTTTGATGCGATCATGAACCCTGAGGAGCACACGGGCTAAACCCCGCGCTGCGTTTGCCGGAGCACTTGATGGACGTTACTGCATTGAACCTAGTCCCCATGGTGGTGGAGCAGACCTCCCGGGGCGAGCGGGCCTACGACATCTATTCGCGCCTGCTCAAAGAGCGGGTCATTTTCCTTGTGGGCCCAGTCGAAGACTATTCCGCGAATCTGGTTGTGGCACAGCTATTGTTTCTCGAAGCCGAGAATCCAGATAAGGACATACACCTATACATCAACTCTCCCGGGGGCGCCGTAACCGCCGGAATGTCGATCTACGACACCATGCAATTTGTAAAACCCGACGTCAGCACCTTGTGTATCGGACAGGCTGCCAGCATGGGGGCGTTGCTGCTGGCCGGAGGCGCCAAGGGAAAACGGTTTTGTCTACCCCACTCCAGGGTCATGATTCATCAGCCGTTGGGGGGTTTCCAGGGACAGGCATCCGACGTGGACATCCATGCCCGGGAGATTTTGCGCTGGCGCGAGCGCTTGAACGAGGTTTTGGCTCGTCACACCGGGCAGCCGCTTGAGCGGATCGCTTCGGACACCGACCGGGATAATTTCATGGGTGGCGAAGACGCCGTCGAGTACGGATTGCTGGATCAGGTTCTGAGCAATCGAAACATGCCTGGCGCCGCCGAGGTCTGAGTTGATTCGCGCAGCAGCGAGCCATTGCGGCGCGGCGCGGGGCCCATACACCTTGCCTTCGCGGGCGGGACGTTGTTGAATGACGTCAGGACCGATTTTTGCGGCCGGGGTCAGGCTGCGGGTGGCATATGGGTTGCTGCGTCAACTGGGATACGGCAGATATTGAGTAAGCATCTTCAGAGGGGTCGGGTATGAGCACCACCGACAGGGGTGATGACGGCAAGCTCCTGTACTGCTCGTTCTGCGGTAAGAGCCAGCACGAAGTACGAAAACTGATCGCGGGGCCAAACGTATTCATCTGCGATGAATGCGTGGAACTGTGCAACGACATCATTCGCGAGGAATTGGAGGACAAGGAAACGGCCAAGGGCAATGCTTTGCCCAAGCCGCAAGAGATAAAGGAAGTTCTTGACTCCTACGTGATAGGCCAGAATCAGGCAAAAAAAGTCCTGTCCGTTGCAGTGTACAATCACTATAAACGTTTGGAAGTGAGTCAGCAGAAGGGTGATGTGGAGCTCGCCAAGAGCAACATTCTGTTGATCGGGCCCACCGGTTCGGGCAAAACGCTGCTGGCGGAAACCCTGGCCCGGCTGCTCAACGTGCCATTCACTATCGCCGACGCCACCGCTCTGACGGAAGCGGGCTATGTCGGCGAGGACGTGGAAAACATCATCCAGAAGCTGTTGCAGAAATGCGACTACGACGTGGACAAGGCCCAGACCGGCATTGTCTACATCGATGAAATCGACAAGATCTCACGCAAGTCGGACAACCCTTCGATCACCCGCGATGTTTCGGGAGAAGGTGTACAGCAGGCGCTGCTGAAGCTGATTGAGGGCACCATTGCGTCGGTTCCACCTCAGGGCGGCCGCAAGCATCCACAGCAGGAGTTCCTGCAAGTGGATACCGGCAACATACTGTTCATTTGCGGGGGTGCGTTCGCCGGACTCGAGAAACTCATTCAGAGCCGCTCTGAAACCGGCGGTATTGGTTTCTCGGCGCAGGTCAAGGGTGAGGATGAAAGCAAATCGGTGGGCGATCTTCTGGCGGAAGTGGAACCCGAGGACCTGATACGGTTTGGGTTGATTCCGGAATTTGTGGGACGGCTCCCGGTGGTGGCGACACTCCAGGAATTGGACGAGGATGCCTTAGTTCAGATTCTGACCGAGCCAAAGAACGCGATCACCAAGCAGTTCCATAAGCTGTTTGAAATGGAAGGGGTTGAGGTTGAGTTCCGCGAAGACGCGCTCAGGGCGGTGGCACGCAAAGCGATGCAGCGTAAGACCGGCGCCCGTGGTTTGAGGACGATACTGGAACACGTCCTGCTGGACACCATGTATGATCTGCCATCCATGGAAGACGTGAGCAAAGTGGTGGTGGACGAGCCCGTCATACTGGGTGAAAGCAACCCATATTATGTTTACGAGAACGCAGACGCCCGCCGCGCCGCGGCGGACTGAGGCCGTGCCGACCGGTCGCCTGACGCCTTAATTCGCGGACTTCGGGACTGCGGTCCCGGCGTCCGTGCTTGATTTCCGGGCCCGTGCCCCAATATCCGCAACATGCCCGACGTCAATCTGACGGTGGGTACTGTTTACCGGCACCCCGACCTGACAGGTCCAAGGCATATGAATTCCGACGAAACTTCCGACGACATCCTCGATGGTGAAGGACGCCTGCCCGTTCTTCCGCTGCGCGACGTGGTGGTCTACCCGCACATGGTGATACCGCTTTTTGTTGGTCGGGAGAAATCGATCAGCGCGCTCGATGCGGCGATGGAATCCGACAAGCAGATCCTGCTGGTTGCACAGCGCAGTGCGGAGATCGACGATCCCGACGTGGATGACCTGCACGATGTCGGCACGCTGTCCAGCATCCTTCAGTTGCTCAAACTGCCAGACGGCACGGTAAAGGTTCTGGTTGAGGGCGGACAGCGTGCGCTGATTCGGGCGATTGACATCGATGGCCCGCATTTCATGGGCGAGTTCAGCGTATTTGAAGACCTTCCTCAAGAGGCCGAGCGAGAGCTCGAGGTGTTGATGCGGTCGCTGCTCAACATCTTCGACCAGTACGTCAAACTCAACAAAAAAGTCCCAGCGGAGGTTTTGTCCTCACTGTCGGGCATTGATGATCCGAGCCGGCTGGCGGACATCATTGCCGCTCACATGGCGCTCAAGCTCGATGAGAAACAGCGCTTACTCGGCATTCAGAATCCCCGCGAGCGGCTGGAACAGTTGATGAGCCTCGTCGAAGGCGAGATCGACATTCTGCAAGTGGAAAAACGCATCCGCTCCCGCGTGAAACAGCAGATGGAGAAAAGCCAGCGAGAGTATTATCTCAACGAGCAGATGAAGGCCATCCAGAAGGAACTTGGTGACCTGGAGGACGCGCCCAACGAGCTTGAGGAGTTGGGCCGCAAGATCGAAACCTCCGGTATGCCCAAGGACGTGCAGACCAAGGCGAGCACCGAGCTGAACAAGCTCAAAATGATGTCCCCCATGTCGGCTGAGGCCACTGTCGTCCGAAACTACCTGGACTGGCTGGTTGGCGTACCCTGGAAGAAGCGGTCGAAGATTCGAAACGATCTGACCCGGGCAGAGCATGTGCTGGATGAAGACCACCATGGCCTGGAGAAGGTCAAGGAGCGCATACTCGAATACCTTGCGGTGCAGCAGAGGGTGCGTAAGTTGAAAGGGCCCATACTGTGTCTGGTGGGGCCGCCGGGGGTAGGCAAGACGTCGCTGGGCCGTTCCATCGCTCGCGCAACCCATCGCAAGTTCACCCGAATGTCCCTTGGCGGTGTGCGGGATGAGGCCGAGATTCGCGGTCATCGCCGAACCTATATCGGCTCGCTGCCGGGCAAAATCCTTCAGAACCTGTCGAAAGTCGGGGTCCGCAATCCGTTGTTTCTGCTCGACGAAATCGACAAGATGGCAATGGATTTTCGCGGCGACCCCGCGTCGGCATTGCTCGAAGTTCTGGATCCGGAGCAGAACAATTCGTTCAACGATCACTATCTGGAGGTGGATTTCGATCTTTCCGAGGTCATGTTCGTCGCCACCGCCAATTCGCTGAACATTCCCGCCCCCCTGCTGGATCGAATGGAAGTCATTCGCTTGCCAGGTTATACCGAGGATGAAAAGACCAGCATTGCAGAGCGCTACCTCATCCCCAAGCAGATGAAGGCAAATGGGTTGAAGGAGGGCGAACTGTCTATTCTCGAGGACAGCGTTCGGGATATCGTGCGCTACTACACGCGTGAGTCTGGTGTGCGCAACCTGGAGCGTGAGGTGGCGAAGATCTCGCGCAAGGTGGTGAAGGAGATTCTGCTCGATCAGGAACACAAAGAGCGGCTGGTTACCCCCGAGAACCTGTCGGATTATCTCGGCGTTCGCCGTTTTCGCTATGGTTTGGCGGAGGATCAGGACGAGGTCGGTCAAGTAACCGGTCTCGCCTGGACCGAGGTGGGCGGTGAATTGCTCCGCATCGAGGCTGCGGTGGTCCGCGGAACCGGGAAAGAAATTCTGACCGGACAGCTCGGCGACGTAATGAAAGAATCGATACAGGCTGCGCGAACCGTCGTTCGCAGCCGTGCTCGAATTCTTGGTGTGGCCGATGACTTTCACCAAAAGCAGGATCTTCACATCCACGTCCCGGAAGGCGCAACGCCGAAGGACGGTCCCAGCGCTGGCATCGGCATGTGCACGGCACTGGTTTCGGCTTTGACTGGCATTCCGGTCAAGGCGAGCGTCGCTATGACCGGCGAAATCACATTGCGCGGTGAAGTCTTGCCAATCGGGGGTTTGAAAGAGAAACTGCTGGCAGCGCACCGCGGGGGGATCAAGATGGTGTTGATTCCGGAAGAGAATCGAAAGGATCTGGCGGAGATACCGGACAACATTTTGGATCGCCTCGATATTCGACCTGTTCGTTGGATTGATGAGGTCCTTGAATTGGCGCTTCAACATATGCCTGTGCCCCGAAGCGATACCAGTGGAGAAGAGGGGGGGCTGCAGGAAAGCGAGGCCGAGTCTACTGCCGAAGAAGGCAAGAAGAGTGGTCGCGTCCGGGCTCACTGAGCCCGGTTGACACGTGTTCCGGGCGCTTGCTATAAAACCGTCACCGAGGGAGGAGGCGGTTCGAGTCGCGCCCGGCCCGGAGCTAATTTCGATTCCAGAAATACCACAAGGCGGACGGAATGAATAAATCCGAGTTGATCGATGCAGTGGCCGAAGCGGCCGATCTACCCAAAGCAGCCGCAACCCGAGCTGTGGATGCAATGGTAAGCGCCGTAACAGAGGCGCTGCAGAATGATGACCAAGTCACCCTCGTTGGTTTTGGCACTTTCTCGGTTCGATCGCGTGCAGCCCGCTCTGGGCGAGACCCGCGAACCGGAAACACCATCCAGATCAAAGCCTCCAAAGTCCCCGCGTTCAAGGCTGGCAAAGCCCTCAAAGATGCTGTAAATTAGCGCCCTCGCTCGTGGGGGGTGCTTAGCTCAGCTGGTAGAGCATCGCCCTTACAAGGCGAGGGTCGGGGGTTCGAGCCCCTCAGCACCCACCAGCTACCCAGCAGCGGACCGGTAGTTCAGCTGGTTAGAATGCCGGCCTGTCACGCCGGAGGTCGCGGGTTCGAGTCCCGTCCGGTCCGCCAAGCTCGCAGTGACAAGCATGTGATCCGGTCTTTGGACCGGCGCATGTTTTAAACGTCACGGTTGTGGGTAGCATTCCCGCGGGTTTAGCGACGATGGACCGGTAGTTCAGTTGGTTAGAATGCCGGCCTGTCACGCCGGAGGTCGCGGGTTCGAGTCCCGTCCGGTCCGCCAGTTTCGATACCGTCATACCTTGCATTAGTAAATAGCGTCATCTCAACAGGTTATGCTATTTTCCCCACCTGTCTTCTTCATCATCATGCCTTCACCCCTGAGTGGGTGATCTGCGCGCTTTTACGAGACTGACCAGCCATGCTTCAAGCAATCAGAGACCGTGCCACCGGATGGATCGCATACGGGATCGTGGGCTTACTGGTGATCCCCTTCGCGTTCTGGGGAATCGATCAGTACCAAGGCGGGGGCACAGTTGTGGTTGCGCAAGTGGATGGTTCGGACATTACGCTGCCCGAATTTCAAACGGCTTTTCAGGATCAGCAGGCACGGATGCAGGCTTTGTTCGGCGGGCAGTTCGACCCCGCTATGCTGAATCAAGAGCGCATGCGGCTGGATGTGCTCCAGCAGCTGGTAGACCAGAGGCTGATCGACGAGGTGACACGCAGCGAAGGTTATCGAGCCAGCGACGGGCAGGTGGCAGCTGCGGTTTATGCCGTTCCCGCATTTCAGTCCAATGGACGGTTCGATCCAGAAAGATATCGAGATACCGTAACGCGGCAGGGTTCGTCGGTGGAGGGCTTTGAGGAACGGGTTCGCGCCGACCTGACTGCGCAACAGTTTCGCGAAGGCGTCGCGGGATCATTCGTACCGACCCAGGCCGATGTGGATCTGTTGCTATCCCTGCAGGAGCAGCAGCGCGCTGTGGGGTTTGTCAGGCTGACGCTTGATCGGTACATGGATCAGATCGAGGTGAGCGAGGAACAGGTGGCGGATTGGTATGAGGCCAACCGAGAGCAGTTTGTCTCCAACGAACGGGTGCGTCTCCAGTATGTATTGCTGGCGGTTGACGCGTTGGCCGAGGAGGTTGAGCTGCCGGACGGCGCGGTGGAGGCGGCGTACCAGGAGCGCAGAGACCAATACATCCGTGAGGAAACACGGGAGGCGTCAAACGTTCTGGTTCGGCTCGATCTCGACGCGGATGAAGACGCAGTTGCTGCTGGCCTTGCGCGCATTGAGGACATACAGGAAAAAGTGCTGAGCGGCGAGTTGAGCTTCGATGCCGCTATGGAACTTGCTTCTGTTGAAGGGGAGACGGAACTTGAGGCGGGCGACCTGGGTGAGGTCTCTCGTGGCATGCTGGGCCTCGCATTTGAAGACGCCCTGTTTGCCATGGACTCGGTGGGTTCGATTTCTGAACCGGTTCGCAGCGATTTCGGCTTTCATCTTATCCGCCTGGACCAAATCAACCCTGAACGCGGCAAGACCCTGGACGAGGCGGCCGCAGAGTTGGAGCAAGCCCTCAGGACAGAGCAAGCGGACAACCTGTTTTATGAGCGGGCAGAAGATCTTGCCAATCTTGCATTTGAGGCGCCCGGCAGTCTTGAGCCAGTGGCCGACGCTTTGGGCCTGGAGTTGCAGGAAAGCGACTGGCTGGAGCGGACCGGTGGCGATGGTCTGTGGGCGAATCCCAGGGTCATCGAAGCCGCATTCAGTCCGGAGGTCCTGGAAGACGGTGTCAACAGCCCGGTGATTGAGGTCAGCCCGTCTGAATTGCTGGTCATCCGCAGCCTCGAGCATGAGCCGGCCGCTTCACTGCCGCTGGGGCAGGTTCGTGAAGCGGCAACCGAGGGGTTGAAGCGCGAGCGGGCGTTGAAGGTCATCGCTGAACGCAGCGCCGCGCTGCTGGATCAGGCTCGATCCGGTGCCGAACTGGCCGAGCTCGCGTCGGCTGAGGAGGCGCAGTGGAGTTCGCCCGCACCCGTGGGCCGCTCGGACAGCTCAATGGATCCAACCATCCTGCGCGAGGCCTTCAGGCTCCCACGCCCTGAAGACGGCACGGCGAGCTTTGGTTCGGTTGATCTACCGGGTGGTGACCGGGCCGTCGTAATGGTTGCGGCCGTGATCGAAGGCAGTCCGGAGGCAGTCGAAGATGAAACGCGCGAACAGGTGATTTCCATGCTCCGCCGCCAGGGTTCAGCGGCAGAGTTCGACGGCTTGATGCGCGCCCTGAGAGAAGACGCGGACATCAAGCTCTTCCCCGATCGGCTCTAAAATCATGCCTGGAAGCGCCCTGATCTGATCGTACAGTTATTCAGGCGCCTTTGCGCTGATGAAGCAAGGCGCGGCGAGCGTGGTTGGCTCAATGTCAATGAGCGAGCAGCAACGCAGCGGCATGAGTGCAAAGGCGTGGCCTCTTGCGCATTTCGCGCACAAGGGCGTATCTGTGGAGTTGCCCAGCTTGGCCATGGAATAGTTACGGCGCGACGTCGGGCCCCTTGGACCTGAGCCCTTGTGGACCGAGACGGACCCCACCAATGCCAGAGATTGGGCGCTCGAACGTGGCGTTTGCAGTGTCGCTACTCGGCACCGGTAACGGCCACTGTGCTGAAGCCGGCATCCACATAGGTGATTTCACCGGTGATGCCCGACGCCAGGTCTGAGCACAGAAAGGCTGCGGTGTTGCCCACCTCGGTTGTTGTAATGTTGCGCCGCAGCGGTGCGACCGCCGCAAACGCGTCCAGCATTTTGCGGAAGTTGGCTATGCCCGAGGCGGCCAGGGTGCGTATGGGCCCAGCCGAAATGGCATTGACGCGGATGCCTTCCGGGCCCAGTGATTGAGCCATGTAGCGCACGTTCGCTTCCAGGCTCGCCTTGGCCACACCCATAACGTTGTAGTTCGGAATCGAGCGGACCGCACCCAGGTAACTCATGGTCAGCAGGGCCCCCTGGCGACCCTTGAGCATCGGTAAGCCGTGTTTTGCCAGCGCCACAAAGCTATAGGCGCTGATGTCATGGGCGACGCGAAAGCCCTCCCGGGTCACGCTTTCAACGTAGCTTCCGCGCAGTTCTTCTCCGGGCGCAAAGGCGACCGAGTGAACGATGATATCGAGTCCGTCCCAGTGCTGCCCTAAGGTCTCGAACACCGCGGCAATCTCAGTATCATTGGCCACGTCACAGGGCATGCAGAGGCGGCTGTCGAACTCCGCCGCCATCTTCTCAACCCGGGGTTGCAGCTTTTCAGTCTGAAATGTGAATGCCAGTTCGGCCCCTTCCCGATGCATTGCGGTTGCGATGCCGTAGGCGATAGAACGATTGCTGGCGAGGCCGACGATCAAGGCGCGTTTGCCGGCGAGAAATCCCATGTGTGTGGTCCTCGATATAGCGGAATGGAAACGGGACGAGGCCCGGGAAACAGCGGTCCCGCGACATCATACCCAAAAGTCTGATTGTGCGGCTAAGCCCAATCCTGAGGCGTTGCGGCCAAATTGAAGCGTGTGTATTCCGGATGTGGATTGCCCCGACGTGGCGCAAGTTGCAGCCGGCATGGATCAGGTCCAGACCAACAGTTTATGACCGGGCCGCAATACTGCGGTGAGAGAAATCTCGTTCCAATCCGCCAACGACCGGTGGGAGACTCCGAATCTGCGCGCAATCGACCAGAGGCTGTCGCCGCGGCGCACAGTATAGGTCGTGGGACTGCTCGTTGATTCATCCTCCCTGCCGGCCACCGTCGTCTGAGATTCGTTCTCAGTGGGGATGATCAAGGTACTCCCTGCACGGATGCGATCGCCGGACAATTGATTGCTGTCCCGGATGGCGGCGACCGGTAAGCCATAGCGTCGCGCGATATGGCTGAGCGTTTCTCCGCGCGCGACTTTGTGGGCTTGCCAGTCTACCGGGGTCTGCGGGCCGGCTTCCGCAAGTCGCGTCTCGAAAATACCAATCGCCTCCGATGGCAGCAGCAGCTGGTGAGGTCCGCCCGGAGGGCTGACCCGGCGGCGAAATCCCGCGTTCAACTCGTGCACTTCTTCCACAGGGATGTCGGCAAACTCTGCGGCAACGCTGAGTTCCATCTGGCCAGAGGTCTGAGCCACGGCGAGCACGGGGCGGTTGGGAATGGGTGCCAGGGCTACATTGTAGTGCTGTGGGTCTCCCACGATTTTGGCCAGCGCCAGAATTTTTGGGACATATCGGCGTGTCTCTCTGGGCAGTTTGAGATGCCAGAAATCGGTGGGATGGCCACGCATGGCGTTGTGCGAAATTGCCCTTCGAACTCGGCCCTCTCCCGCATTGTATGCTGCCAGGGTCAGCAGCCAATCGCCGTCGAACAATCCATTCAGGTAGGTCAGATAATCCAGGGCCGCGTCGGTGGATGCCAGCACGTCGCGGCGACCGTCATACCACCAGTTCTGATCCAGACCGAAACGGCGGCCCGTGTTGGGCATGATCTGCCAGAGACCGGCCGCACTGCGTGGTGATGTGGCCTTGGGGCGAAACCGGCTCTCAACAAACGGCACCAGCGCTATCTCACCCGGCATGTCCCGTTCCGAGACCTGGTCCGCGATCAAGTACATAAAGGGCGAAGCACGTTCGCTGGACTGGATCAGGTCATGCGGATATACAGTGTAGCGTTTCAGTTCACTTTGAATGCTTTTGTGTTTGCTGCCAGCCAGACGGAAATCGGCCCGAATC
>JAHEDQ010000104.1 GCA_024641125.1 Candidatus Competibacteraceae bacterium
CAGCGTCTTGGGTTCAAAGGCGTAGCTTAATCAAGGCCCAAACCAAGATCTGGAACCAAGCGACTACCCAGGGCGTATAGTCATACGACACCGGAGGCGAACAGGCCGAGCATGAACACGCTGAAGCAAAGGCTGGCCGATTCCGTGAATCGCGGAAACAATCTGCATCTACCGGAGCGGGTACGCAATCGTATCCAGCAGCAGCAGGAGTCCAGCGAGATCCTGATCGGGTGGATTCAACTGGGCGTGGTGCTGGTCTTCGCCTCGCTTTATACCCTGGCGCCCAAAACATTCACCGAAGAAGCGGATTTCGCACCGGTCCCCTGGGCGCTGAGCGCGTATTTCCTGTTCACCGTGGCCCGGCTCTATCTGGCGCATGCGCGCCGACTGCCCGACTGGTTTCTGTACCTGTCCGTGGTCTTGGACATCGGGCTTTTACTCGGGTTGATCTGGAGTTTTCATCTCCAGTACGAACAGCCCGCCTCGTTCTATCTCAAAGCCCCCACACTGCTTTATGTGTTCATCTTCATCGCCCTGCGCACACTACACTTCGAGGTTCGATTCGTGGTCCTGGCGGGTGTGGTCGCCGCTTTGGGCTGGCTGGCGCTGGTCATCTACGTGATTCGGATTGAACCAACGGATCCCATGATCACACGCGACTACGTCGAGTACATGACCTCAAACAGTGTGCTGCTGGGCGCCGAATTCGACAAGATCATTTCCATCCTGACCGTCACCGCCATTCTGGCGGTGGCCATCGCCCGGGCCCGGCGGCTGCTGGTTCAGGCCGTGGTGGAGCAAAGCGCCGCCCGCGATTTGTCGCGCTTTGTTCCGGCCCAGGTGGCGGAGCGCGTGACCCGCGGCGACACCAGGGTGGAGGTCGGCCAGGGTGAGGTGCGCGAAGCGACGGTGCTGTTCATGGACCTGGAAGGATTTACCGGGATCAGTGAATCTTTGTCGCCTCAGGATCTGATTCGCACACTCAACGAATACTTCGATGTGGTGGTGGAGCCTATTGCCCAGCAGGGTGGCGTGGTCAATCAGTTTCAGGGGGACGGAATCCTGGCCAGCTTCAATCTGCCCGAGGCCAACGAAGGCCACGCGGCCAACGCCGTCCGGGCCGGCCTGGCCATCCTCGCCGCATTGCGCCGTCACAGCTTCGGCGGTGGCATCGGCCTGAAAGCCAGGGTGGGTATCAGCACCGGCGTTGTGGTGGGAGGCATCGTGGGCGCGGGTGGCCTGCTGAGTTACACGGTTCACGGCGACCACGTCAACCTGGCCGCCCGGCTGGAGCAACTCAACAAAGAACTGGACACCCGTATTCTGATATCGGAACGCACCCGCGAGCTCGCCGGTTCCGATGGCTTTGCTTTCGAACTGGTTTCGGAAGTTACGGTGCGAGGTCGCAGCCAGCCCGCCCGCGTCTACACCATACGCCAGTGACCGCAGGCACATGGGGGAAGAGCCCCCCAGGTTGTGGCGTTTGGTGCGCAACAGACCCGCGCACTGGACCAAGCCCCCAGCCCCGCCCATTGTGGGCGATACGCTTTGCCAACCGAAGGCTGCGGGCTCCGTGCTGGGCAGGGACACACAACATCGCATCGCTGCACCCGGCGTCGCTCAGCCCGTTCGGTCGGGTGTGGACGCATGCCGACGCATGCGCCGCGCCCAGCGGCGGACAATCCAGATGCCGCTCAGCAGAGGTAGTAGACCGACCGCCGTGATCGCCTCGAATGGAAACGCGACACCCGCCCAAATCCGTTGACCGCCATCCAATCGCACCTGATCAGCCAGAATGAACAGCGCCACCCCCAGAGCAATCAGGCCCCAGCCGAACGCGAACCGGCCCCATTCAACGCTCCGATTTCGAAGATGCGGCATGCTTTCTGGTGTCCTGTCCCATAAGTACGTAGCGTTTAAAAGTGCCTCGTATCCGCCGATACAAGGCGCAGGTGCGAAGGCATAGCCAGCTCTGTCAGCAGCCGCAGTGGCGGATCTGCGCCCCCGACGAACAAGGCGATAAGCGCCCATCAACGGCGTCGGGCGCGCTTGAATAAGCGCAGGCCAGTTCTGTGCCTGCCCGCCCAGCGCCTGGGCGCTTATCGCCTTGCTGAGATGCACCGAATTTATGGGACGGGACACTCGCGCGTCTGTACGACTGCAATGCCATTTACTCTAGCTCATCCAGCGTCAAGCGGAAGCTGGGCACAAAGGTCTCGACAAAGTAGCGAGCCTCCGGCAGGTCCAACTCTTTGACGTACTCGCCCAGCGCCTTCTCCGCCTCGGTAAACTCCCGGTTGCCCGCCGTGACCTCCTCGACACACTTGATCCAGGCACAGAGCTTATCCGCCGCATGCACCAGCTCCCAGTAGGGACGGTCCGCCTCCGCCGGTTCGAACAGGGGCTGGTAAACCGATCGAAGACTGCTTGGAACCATACCCAACAGACGCCGGCCAGCTGCCTTTTCGATCTCCCCGTAGGCCTGTCGAATGCCCGGGTTGAAGTATTTGACCGGCGTGGGCAGGTCCCCTGTGAGCACCTCGCTTGCATCGTGGTAGAGCGCCAGGGTCGATGCTCGATCCGGCTGCAGGGTGCCACCGAACTGCTGGTTTGAGATCACCGCCAATGCATGGGCGATTTGGGCCACGCGCAGGCTGTGTTCCTGGATGTTCTCCGGATAAACATTGTGCATCAGTCCCCATCGACGAATGAAGCGCATGCGAAAGAAGTAGGCAAACAGATGACTCACGAATCGCCTCCGTCAGCGGGCATCAGCGCCGCCATAAGCAGCGCCTGGGTATACGCCCTTGCGCCGGGCTCCTTGCTGGCCCTAGGCCCGGCAACGTTGAGCCGACGGATGTTCCCACCGACGATGAACGCCCGGATCGCGGTGGCGGCTGACACGGGCGTAACCAGATCCGAGTCGACCAGCTTGACCGCCTTGCCCATATGGGCGCAGTGGATCACGGTTTTAGCGGTACCCCCCTCCAGGCGGTCTCGATACAGGATCAGGGTGGCGTCGCTGTCTATAACGTTCTGCCGAGTGCGCTCGGCATACCCACCGGCAGCCATCTCGCGCAGCGGATAGCGATCCGGAATCGGACCATCCTCGGCCAGACGACAGGGCGGGCACCATCCAGACGCCGGCAAGCCGAGGGCCAGGGCCGCATCCAGCGCACCTCGATCGACACCGGTCTGCCCGCCGGATACCAGCGTGAATCCGTCAGGCAGGCTGCCCACAGGCTCGAGGTTCGAGATCTCGATCAGGTTCAGATCCGGATCACGAACATAGACTGATCTGATCGATCCGGCGGCTCCCGTTCGGGTCACCGGGCCCTCGAGCACAGGGACGCCGACCGCCTGACAGCGTTGCATCCAATGTGAGACCGGAACCTCGCTCAGCAGACACAGGTCCGCCGATCCGGGCATGGGCTGATTGGCCTTGGGTTCGCACTCGGAACCGAATCGGTGGAGATTGAATTTCTGGCGCCCAAAACTGAGTGCCCTTCGGCCCTCGGCAAAAACCACCTCATCCATACCCAGCAGGTCGCGGTAGAATCGCACCGTGACGTCGAGATCACGCACCGTCAGCACAAGGTGATCGATCCACAGGCCATCGCCATTCTGTTGCATTGGTCCGCCCCTCACGACCGTACATTTCCCGACCGGCACTTGACCTTGCACGGTGCGTCCCGGAACACTTCGTACTGTCAATCATCGGTTATAGAACCCGGCACGTGAACCAGAAACAGCCTTCCGACCTTTTTGAGCCGGGTACGCTTCGGGCCCTAACCATCGAGCGCGAACGTCAGGCGCTGGCGCGCGGGGCGCTGGAGCCGATCGCCACCGATACGGTGATCGTGGAAGCTGACGGCGTCCGATTCCAGGTCAGAATACTGAGCAAACTGCATCGCAAGGAAGCGGCAGCACGGCGCGCGGCTGAAAACTCGCAGGCTGATGGGCGGCCATTCAACCCGTTCCTGCCTCCGGACCCTGATCTTACGGTAGCGGGCGTCAGTTCAAGCCACCTCTGTATGTTGAACAAGTTCAATGTGATCGACCAGCATCTGCTGATCATCACGCGACGTTACGAAGCTCAGGACACGCTGCTGAAACCGGCCGATTTCGATGCGCTGACGCTCTGTTTGAACGAGATTGGCGGGCTTGGCTTCTACAATGGCGGCAGGATGGCCGGCGCCAGTCAGGCCCACAAACACCTGCAATTGGTGCCGCTGCCGCTGATGCGCGGCGAACCGCCCATGCCGATCGCGCCATTGCTGCCCGACATCGGTCCAGACACGCTTACAACCATACCCGATCTGCCTATCGCCCATGCCTTCATGCGATTTGAGCAAACCGGCGGCGCCAGCCCACCCGCCCCGCAACTACATCGCGGCTATCTGATGTTGCTCAAGCGCCTCACGCTGCGAACGCCGGCGGGCGGCAACCGGCCAGCACCCTATAACCTGCTCATCACCCGTGACTGGATGCTCGCGGTGCGCCGAAGTGCAGAGGCCTGGGAAGGAATCTCGGTCAACTCTCTGGGCTTCGCCGGCGCCTTGTTGGTACGGGATCAAGCCGGTCTGGATCGTTTGCGCGAGGTTGGCCCGATGCAGATTCTGCAGGCAGTGGCGCGGCCCTGCGGATAAATAGGGCCTTTGTTAGGCCCCGATCGGGCTCACGCCGGCAAATCACTCAGGTCGGTGGCGTCGACAAAAACCCGTACCAGCGTTTCCAGCCCCTGCTGGTCCATCTCGATGAAGCGTCCGGCGATGGGGCTGTCGAGATCCAACACGCCCACCAGGCGCCCGTCCGCCCATATCGGAATGACGATTTCCGCCCGGGACGCTGAATCGCAGGCAATATGCCCTTCGAAGGCGTGAACATCCGGCACAATCACCACCTCCCCACGAGCGGCTGCAGTGCCGCACACTCCGCGACCCAAGTGAATGCGCGTACAGGCCGGACGACCCTGAAACGGCCCCAAAACGAGCCCACCACCCCGCAAAAAATAGAAACCCACCCAGTTCAGGTCGCTCAAGCCGAGCTGGATCAGGGCGCTGGTATTGGCCGCATTGGCCACGCAATCGCGCTCACCGTCCAACAGCGCCGTGAGCTGTCGCGCGAGACCCGGGTAGGGGTCAATGTCCGGCGTCATTAGCATCCCTCTTTGGCCAGGACATCGGACCTTACCCGAACTGAGATTTTGTCCCAACCCGTGTTCCGCAAAACGCCACCTGCGCCTGCTACACCCAAGTGATAGGATCTACTAGTGTAGTGTCTTCCAAATAACTTGACGGTTGAGGTTAGGCATCGTGGTTACTGACAAGGCGCGGTGAGGAGGAATAGCCAGCGCTATTGCGACGATCCGCAACGCCGTCAGGGACCGCGAGGGCCAGCGCAGGTGTTAAGTTATTTGGGAGACACTACACTAGGCTTAGAGCCATGAGTACGCACCTGAATCGACCTCTGCCGGCCCTGGCATCCGCCATACGCGATGGCGCGTTGTCCCCGATCGACTTGATCGCCGCCGCCATCGACCGACATGAGACGGCAAATCCGGATTGCGGCGCCTATAAGACCTGGGCGCCGGAACTGGCTCGGAAAATGGCCGAGGCCGCCGAACTGGCGGTGCGCAGCGGCTCCTATCTCGGTTCTCTCCACGGGATCCCGGTTTCCGTTAAGGACTTGTTCGCGGTCCGCTCGCTGCCCACCTACGCCGGTACACCCAAGCGGCTGCCGCCGGAGTTCGAACGGGAGGGTCCCGTGGTGGCCACATTGCGCAGGCAGCTCGGTGTGATTACGGGCAAGACCCATACGGTTGAACTGGCATTCGGCGGGTTGGGGGTAAACACCCACTGGGATACGCCGCGTAATCCCTGGGATGCCCGGGTCCATCGGGTGCCGGGGGGTTCCAGCAGCGGTGCCGGGGTCAGCCTCTGGGAGGGATCGGCGCTGTTGGCGCTGGGTACGGATACGGCCGGTTCGGTTCGCATTCCCGCCAGTATGACCGGCACCGCCGGCCTCAAAACCAGCGCCGGGCGATGGTCCACCCAGGGCGTGGTACCGCTGAGCCCCAGCCTGGACACAGTGGGACTGCTGGCGCGCAGCGTGCTGGACCTGGTGTTCGCGTTCGGGGCCCTGGATCCCGGCCACGGCGACGGCCACCGCTTCCATTTGCAGGCCCGGCAACGGCACCTGACGGGACTGCGCATTGGCTTGGGCGCCGAGAGCATGTGGGAACACTGTCAAGACGACATAGTGGCAGCCGTCAATGCCGCGCTTACGGAGATCGCTGCCGGCGGCGCCGAGCTGGTTGAGCTAGACATGCCCGAGGCGGCTGAGGCAGTGGACCTGTTACGCTCCGGCAGCGTGGTGGCCGCGCAATGCGACGAGTTTCTGACCAGCGTGTTGCCGGAGTGGCGGGTACTGGCCGGACCGCTGCTCAAACTGCGCATTGACGACGGCGCATCCATAGGGGCCCGGGCGTATCTTCAGCGCCAGCGTGCGCTGGACCGGCTGAGCGCGCAAGCAGCCGGATTGTTCGAGGATGTGGATCTGATCGCAACCCCCACGGTGCCCATATCACCCCCGCAGCTGGACGCGGTGGTGGATATGGAAGGCTACCGGGAAACCAACCTGGCTGCCCTGAGCAATACCTGCGTGGCCAACTATCTCGGCTTGTGTGCTGTGACAATGCCGGTCGGCCTGGACAATGCCGGCTTGCCGGTGGGGTTGCAACTCATGGCAGCCTCGGGGCAGGAGGAACTGCTGCTGGGCGCCGCCCTGGCCATGGAACGCGTGTTGGGTTCGGCATGTGAACGCATTGGCGCGCCGCCGGGACTGTGAGTGGGCTAACTCGCCTTCGCAGCCTCCGCTTGCTCACGAGCCAATGCGCTGGCGTGCGCCGGGCGGTCCAAAACACGGTCGGCGTAGTCCGCCACGTTGGCGTGCTCTAAAGGCACCTCGAAGGCCCGAGCCCAGGCCAAAGTATGGCCTATCAGGATGTCCGCCGCGGTAAACCCGGCACCAACCATGGTATGCCGAGTTCCCAGCCCCTGGGCCAGTACCGCAACCGCCTTGGACCATTCCCAGGCGGCGGTAGCCTGGACAGCCGGCACCCGCACTTTTTCAGGCAGGGCGAATCGGTGCTTGGCCATCGTCCACAGGGGTTGTTCCAACTCGCCGATTACGAATGCACACCAGCGGTTGTACAAAGCCCGATCAGTTGATCCGACAGGCGGGACCAGGCCTGCATCGGGATGGCTGTCACCGATGTAGCTGCAAATAGCGAACGATTCCGTGAGTGTCAGATCGCCATCGATCAGCAAAGGCACTTTGCCACCGGGATTGAGCGCCAGATAGGCCGATTGACGTCCCTGCCCGGCGGAAAGGTTCACATACCGATAGTCGTACTCGACCCCTGCTTCCTCCAACGCCCATACCGCCCGCATTGAACGGGACCGGGGGCAACCGTAGAGCTGTATGGTCATCTGCTTTTTCTCCTGGTTCAGGGCCTCAGGCGAGTTCTTCCGGCAATGCCCGCATCATTTCGGCTACGGCAACGGCCGACTCGGAGCGACTGGCTGTCAAATGGCGGATAACGCCCTGACGATCTGCCGGGGTGCGGTTTTGACTCAGCTTGTGCTTGGCTTGCAGTCCTATGATATGAAGACGGAAACAAACAATGCCCTGGAGCAGGCCCGCCAGCGCCACCGGCTCAACCCGCGTCGGCTCCCAGGCCCCGGACCCGGACCCTTCGAAGTGTCGGGTAAGTCGCGTGACCACGTCCAGGGCGTCCGCTTCTCCTTCCAGCATTTCCGGCATCACGCGCGCGTGTACCGCGGCGAAGTTCCAGGTGGGCACCCCCCCGCTGCTGGCGTACCAAGTGGGTGAGACGTATGCGTGGGGTCCAGAGAATACCGCCAAGGCCTCATCGCACCGCGCCAGCGCATGCCATTGCAGGTTGGCCCGGGCGAGATGCCCGTACAGACAAAACTCACCGCGGTCGAGCAGCAGCGGTACATGATTGGCCTCGACGCGCTGATCCTGGCCAGTGATCAGGGTGGCGAAACTCCAGGCTTCCAGATGGTCCAGAATCTGGGCCTCGTCCTCAAACGCAAAATGCGGGGGAACGTACACCGTGCATATACCTCGCTGCACATCGGGATCGATCCAATCGGTACTGCCGTTCGCAAATCAACACCAGCTCAGTAGCCAGCGCTCAGCGTATCCCGCGCACCATGCGCCAACCCGCTTCCGGGTCGCGGCAGAACAGGTAGGCACTGGTGGCTTCGCTTTCCGCTTTGCGGGCCTGTAACGTAATCGCCACCTGTCTGCACCGCTGTCCCTCCTCCTCAACCGCGCCCAAGGCCTGGAAGCGCCAAGCAGACCCGGTATCGGGGTTTGAGCCGCCGATCTCGGCGCCATCTTCCTGGGTGCTCAGAAACTTATCGAAATCGGCTGTTGCCATCTCCCAATCGGCGTCGGTGAAATAAAAGGCGGGGGTGTATCGAATAAAACCGAGCTGCGCGCCCCAAGCGGCTTGCCCGGCGATCAGGAAGACCGCTGCGGCACACATCCAGGCGGTTACTCGTGACATTGGATCGACTCCTTCTAAATGGGTCTGGCTGACTGAAGAAAACCGTGGACAACCGTGGCTACGCCTCAGATCATCTGCGCTTGTCCTTAACGTAGACGACGCGCTGGCCGCCTTCGCTGGTGGCCCGGGCATCCATCTCGAACAACTTGGTGGCGTCAATCAGCTCACCCAGTTTTTTGAACCCGTAGTTACGCGGATCGAACTCCGGCGCCTGATTGACGATACTCGACCCCACCCGGCCCAGATTGGCCCAACCACTGTCATCGGCTGCCGAATCCACTGCGCCCCGAAGAAGATTGACCAATCGGGTATCGCCCCGCAAATCTTTGTTGCTCCTCCGTCGCGCCGGGGCGCTGTCCACCTCGTCGCCGGCTCGAAGGATTTCAGTGAATACGAACTTGTCGCAGGCTGAAACGAATGCCTGGGGCGTCTTTTTCTCACCAAAACCGTAGACCAACAGGCCAGCCTCGCGGATACGAGAGGCCAAGCGCGTAAAATCGCTGTCGCTTGAGACGATACAAAAGGCGTCGAAGCGTTCGGAGTAGAGCAGATCCATTGCGTCGATAATCATGGCGGCATCGGTGGCGTTCTTGCCCGAGGTGTAGGCAAACTGCTGTATTGGCTGGATACCATGGGACAGCAGGACCTCTTTCCAACCTCTGAGATTGGGTTTCGTCCAGTCACCGTAAATGCGCTTGACGCTGGCCACACCATAGTTCGACACCTCGGCCAAAAGCCCCTCGATGATGGCGGGTTGGGTGTTGTCAGCGTCGATGAGCACGGACAGCCGGGGCTGTTCCGATACATTGGCCATGAAACCTCCTGGTTCTTGTAATCGGTGCCCCATGGTGGTGCTGGAAATCTGTGGGCGTCACAGCGCTTTCCTACCACCCATTGTTGGTGAAGCGGGACACGATGCGAATTGGAATCGAATGTACCGGTGGAAGCCAGATCGCGATGCGGCCTGTTCAGCATCGACCATTCCAACATTCAAGGCAATAGAGCGGACTGAGTCGGCAAAAAGGGGCTTTCGGTGGAGGCCTCGCCGGGCGTTTGCGGGGATCGACTTCGGAAATTCTAAGGATCGACTACTTGCAGAACAATTGTACCCGGGCCCGCAGCTCGTCGATTTTGCGTTGACTGTCCGTTCGATTCGCCGTCACGCCTGTGCCCGCCGGCAGCGACGCCCCTCTGACATGATCGGTTTCGGCCTTGCTCAGCCGCGCCTGATAGCGCCGACAATACTCATCCTCGATGGTGGGTTCGTCGGCGGTCGCCAGACCCTCCGCTTCAACGGCCGCCTGGGCCGCACGCTCAGATTCGGCCTGTTTGAAGCCGGCGACGGCCAACTCCATCGCTGTCGGATCCGCGTGCAACTGAGTGGCGTGCACACAGACGCCGTCGAGTAGCCAGTAATCGACGGAACAGCGACCGGTTCGCGGGCTGGGCATCATCATTTTTGGCGTGTCGGTGGTGAGCTGCAGATGCTTGCGGGCAGACGCCTTAACCGCCATGACCGTTTCCGCCTGCCCGGTTGGGCAGGGTGTCGACCGATACTCCATTCCACCGCCTTGCACCGCACACTTGTAGACGCCGGCTTCCGCGTTGATGCCAAACATCAGACCTGTGCATAAGAGCAACGTCGCCACGATCCTGTTCATTCTGTACCCCCGACCTGTCGACCGCGTCGAATTCATGTTTCAAAAAAGAAACACTTTTCGGCCTTTTTGAGGCAGTGCGAATGCAGATCGCTTGCCAACTTACGGGGCGCTTAGGGCCAGTGCCATAGGCAGTGCACAGCGCAGGGAAGTAAGGTGCTGATGTAAGGTTCGCTGTCGAGGCCCGATGGGAAACGGCGCCATCGACAAGCGCCCTCAACTGGGCGTCAGTCGACCCGCTCCGGCTCCGGCGACCACTGTCCCTGATCGACGCGGCCGGTCAGGTGACTGATCTTGGCTTCCAGCCGATCCAGGGTATCGGCCAGGTTCTGCTGCTCGCGCCGGGCGCTGTTTACCAGCATTTGCAGCGCCAGCACATCATCGCCGGACATGTCGCCCACGGGCGGACCCTCGCCCCTTCCGCTCAGCAACCATCCCGGACTGACATTCAAAACACCGGCCAGCATGGTCAAACGGTTGGCTCGAGGTTCGCTGCGATCGGTCTCCCAATTGCGCAGCGTTTCCGATTTGATGCCGAGTCGTCGGGCCACTTGGGCTGAGCTGAGGGACGCGGCCTCCCGGGCAATGGATATGCGACCGCCCAGCGTGTGATCGGAGGCCTGCCAATCGTTATCCACAAAAAATCTCCATGATCGTAATTGTTGAAGGGCGGTCGCGGCTGGGGTCAAATCGAGAAAGTGGACGTTCCGGACCGGCGTTTCCGCCAACCAGCGGAGTTGTTCGAAGTGCAAGGAGTATGCGGGAAAGTCGCAAATTGACCTGGGGCAGTGGCGACCGTCATTTGCCTTGACGCGCCGCAACGCGTAACGGACTGGCTCTGGGCAATCAGGTTATTCCCAGTAGCTCGAGCACGCCCAGGATGACAAGTACTGGGCAGCCAATCTTCAGTGCGCGTCCGAATTTGTCGCGCCAGTCAGCCATCTTCTGCGGATCACCGGGATTGCGCGGTACCACGCCCAACGCAAGCAGGTAACCGTAGACTCCACCGACAATGGGGATCAGGCCTTGCAGGTTGCCCCAGTCGAATTCCATTGGGTTCCGTTCCGACAGTTACCCGGTAACAACACCGTTCTAACGCGTCGCGGAATCACGTGCAAGCCGCATTGTTTTGCAAGATGCCAGGGCGTCCATGTCGTCAGCCCTGTAATTGTCAGCCCGCTTGTGCGATGAGGAACGGGACCCCGCAAACCACGAGCGTCGAGCCACCCGCCTGGACCGCCCGATCCACACGCAGCGCCCCGCCCAGGCTTGCCCCAATGAACATCAACAACGCACTCGCCAGCATCGCGCCCAGCGCAAAGCCGGCAGGGTCCGCAAGACCACGGCCGACGGCGCCGTGCGCGTAACCCTGCACAGCGGCCATCACCATCAGACCTGCCGTGGCCGCAAACGGGTTGAGCCGCTCGCGCAGGGCGATCAGCAGGCCGGTGCCCAGGAGCCAGGCGACGGCAGTGGCCTCTGGCATGGGCGCACGCGGCGCCAGCCAACCGATGAAACCTCCCAGGGCAATGACGCACAAGGTGCCGGCCAGCAGGCGCCAGGCGGCACCACGAAACACCAGCACGGCCCAGGCGCCGAAGCCGATTAGCGCCAGTGCATGTTCCGGGCCGGCCAGGCTGTGGCCCAGCCCACCGGCGTTACCGGTCTCGCCATGACCACCATGAGCGACAGCAAGCTGGGTCAGAGTCATCCCGAGGAGGCCGATGAGCGTCCGGGGTACAGTCATGGGTGTCATTGCTACTCCAGTTGAGACGGGGCTCAAGATGGAATCGGAAGGGGGAGTGAGACTCCGATGCGCGGCAGTGATGAAGCACGCCGCATGCCACTCCTGATTTTTTGATAAAGAATATAGATTTATGTTAATTAAATCGGCTGGTGCATGGCCGGCTCGCACCAAGCATAAACGCCAATGCACCCAAGCGGTGCAAACCCGCAGCAAAAACGACGTCAGCCCAGTGGCCACCGAGGTCCATTGGATTGCGAAGGCAGGTTGAGCCCGTACGATTCTAGGAAGGGCTGACAGCCGAGCGGGTTACACTCTCGGCGCGGAGGGGGAATCCGGCTCTTGACCGCGCCGGAAACTGGGGTACCAATGTTGCGGGCTCCCAGGAACCCATGCCATACCTGCATGTGCTTGGAGACGTGGCCTTTCGATCTGCAGCGGGATACGGTTGGTCCAGGAGTCGAACAGTCGGCTGCGGACGCAGCGGAAAATGACACCATAGGCTGAGAATGCCTGGGAGCTGAGCGCCAGAACATGAACATCGAGTGGCTGGATTCATCCGAGTTCTGGCGTCGTTTCGACGCCGAATATACACCCGGGTCGAGGCTGCTGGAGGGGCGCGCCTGGTTCGAGCAGCCGCATACGGTTCTGTGCCAAACCATTCCAACGCCGGCGGTGGCACCGCCCGCGGACGAAGATGCGTTGGCCGGCCCCGCTCAACGCTGGTTTGCGGCGATTGGCGATAACCTGATCGTGCTGACCTGGTACGAACGGGAATCGGATCTGGTGGAGGTTGCCCACGAACTGACCGCAACCGTTGCCGATCAGGTGGCGGAGGCCATGCGCGCATGCTTCTCTGTGGAGACTGCCCGGGATCCGTTGTCTTATTGAGGCCACAGACAACCCTCCAGGTGCGACGGATCGGAAGTCGTCGACCCAGCGGCAGATTATTGTTTTTGCACACGGCCGGAAGGCCGCTTTTCGGGAAAAGTCCATGTTCCAGGGGCAACTCAGTTTCAGGTATCTGAGAGACCAGATCGTCGGCATCGACTCTGATTTTGAGACACCATTCGGCCGACGTCTCATGGTTTACTGCGACTACACCGCCTCTGGGCGATGTCTGCAGTTCGTGGAGGACTACCTGCAAAATATCCAACGGATCTACGCCAATACCCACACCGAGGACGATTTGACCGGCCGGAGCATGACTCGTCTCCTGCACCAGGCCGAAGCGGCCATCAAACGTGCGGTCAATGCCGGACCCAATGGTCACATCGTACCCTGCGGTACCGGCGCCACGGGTGCCATCGACAAGCTGCAGCAAATCGTAGGGATCGCATTGCCACCAGCCACTCGGGCGGAATTCCAGCAAGCGCTGGTGGACTGCCTGGGGGCGGGACAGGCCGAGGCTTTCTGGCGCCATCATCAGACCCGGCAGCCGGTGGTCTTCGTGGGTCCGTACGAGCATCATTCGAACGAGGTATCGTGGCGTCAGGGACTGGCAACGGTGGTCGAAGTGGGCATGGCCGAGGACGGAGGAATCGATCTGACCGACCTGGAACGATTGCTCAAGGAACCGGCTTACTTGGGACGGCAGCGCATCGGTTCTTTCTCAGCAGCCTCCAACGTTACAGGTATGCGAACGCCGGTTCGGCAGATCGCGACGCTGCTCCATCGCTATCATGCCTATGCGTGTTTCGACTATGCGGCCAGCGGCCCCTACGTGCACATCGATATGAACCCGCAGCAGGAAAACGGCGATGATCCGTCGTTGGATGCGATTTTCGTCTCTCCGCACAAGTTTCTGGGCGGGCCCGGCGCCAGCGGCGTGCTGGTTTTCAACGAGCGGCTTTACCACTCCGAGCTTCCCCCCAGCGTGGCCGGCGGCGGTACGGTGGACTATGTGGGCCCGCTGGATCAGGACTTCATCGCCGACATCGAGGAGCGGGAGAAGGCGGGTACGCCCGGTGTCCTGCAAACGCTGAAGGCGGCGCTGGCATTCGAAGTGAAAAATGCGGTGGGGGTGAAAGCAATCGAAGCCCGTGAGCATGAATTGCTTACCCGCGCAGCCGAGTCCTGGGCGGAAAACGACCGCATTGAGGTGTTGGGGAATCCGGACATGCACCGGCGGATTGGCATAGTTAGCTTTAATCTGCGGGGTCCCAGAGGACGTTACCTGCACCCCAAGCTCACCACTGCGCTGCTCAACGACCTGTTCGGAATCCAATCCCGCGCGGGATGTTCATGCGCCGGCCCCTACGGCCATCGGCTGCTGGGCATCGACACCGAAACCTCGGATCAGTACCGGACCTGGGTGCGCAAAGGCTACCAGGGAATCAAACCCGGCTGGTGCCGGGTGGGGTTTCACTACGTCATGGACGACACAGAAGCCCAGTTCGTAATCGACTCAGTCAATTTTCTGGGCACCTTTGGGCACCGTTTCCTGCCCTTGTACAACTTCGATCTACACACCGGAATGTGGCGCCACAAGGAGGATCCCGACGCGGACGAGGCGTTCTCGCTTGGAGCTGCCCTGGGCGCCATCGCATACCGACGCAGTGCGCTGTCAGAAGATTGCCGTGCCAGGCTTTACCGCAGCTACATGCAGGATGCATACAAGCTGGCTGAAACGCTGGGCGAACCCGAAGCCGAGGGTGGGGCGCCGCTGTCGGATCAATTGGGGGAACTGCAGTTCTTTGTCACCTGATGGCACAGGCAGGCGAGTGTCCATCAGCGGCGCGGGGTGCCACGGTCGGCGCAATGGAAAGCCGATTCTCCCTCCGCGTAGCCGTCTGAGTAACCGTCCACATAGCCGGCGGCGAAATCCGGCCCTGGGGGTTCACGATCCGGAAACGGTCCATCCGGTTCCAACCTGGCGCCCATTGCGTAACCGGCTCTGAAACCCACAGCATAGCCAAATACATACGGGTGGCTGGAATGCTTGGTTTGCAGGCTCAGGGGCCCGATCAGGAGCGTGTGATCAGGACCTTTCTCAGTACGCATCTGCACCTCTCCGGCTTTCTCACCTGCATATGAGCATAGTCGGCTCTACGCCGAATGGCGCGTTGATTTAGGTCAAATCAAGACCGATCCGCCGTGACGGCGCCGGATCGTCCGTCGATACTCACTATCAAAGCCCAATGCAATCCCGGGAGCTGCTAATCCGGCAACGGGATGAATTCGGTCTCACCTTGGATCGAGGGGAAACCACCGTCACGCCAGCGGGTTTTTGCCTGTTCGATCCTGTCGGGAGAACTGGACACAAAGTTCCACCAGATATGGCGCGGGCTGGCGAACCTTTCTCCTCCGAACAAAAGCAGAACGCTGTCTTCCCGGGCCTGTAAATGCGAGTGCGAACCCGGTGGAAAGTAGGCCATGTGGCCTGGGTGGATCGTTTGCTCGCCACAAGCCAGCCGGCCGGAAATCAAATAGACGCCAGTTTCGTGTTGTGGATTCGGAAAGGTGATGCGACTGTCCGCCTGCATCTGGACATCCAGATAAAACATGGGCGAGAAGACCGGAACGGGAGAGGATTCACCGTAAGCATCGCCGGCCATCAGGCGCATTGTGACACCGTCAAAGCCAACGCAGTTCGGCAGCGTTACCGCCGGATGGTGGCTAAAGCCGGGTTGGGTTTCTTCCTGCCTATCGGGGAGCGCGAGCCAGGTCTGGATGCCATGCTGAACATGGGGTTGCCGTCGCCTGGTCTCTGTCTCGCGTTCGGAGTGTACGATGCCCGATCCCGCAATCATCCAGTTGACGTCACCCGGCAGAATCTCCTGGACCGACCCAAGGTTATCGCGATGCAGTATCCCGCCCTGGTACAGGTAGGTGACCGTCGCAAGACCGATGTGGGGGTGCGGGCGAACGTCTATACCCTGACCGGATTCGAAGTTTGCGGGACCGAAGTGGTCAAAAAAAATGAACGGACCAATCATGCTGCGCGTCGCCGCCGGCAACAATCGGCGGACGCTGAAACCACCCAGGTCCTTGACTTCTCCCGAAATGATATCGCCCATGCTGAGTGCTCCTAGTGTAGTGTCTTCCAAATAACTTGACGGTTGAGGTTAGGCATCGTGGTTACTGACAAGGCGCGGTGAGGAGGAATAGCCAGCGCTATTGCGACGATCCGCAACGCC
>JAHEDQ010000295.1 GCA_024641125.1 Candidatus Competibacteraceae bacterium
ATTCGATCCGAACCGGTCACATGGACTGTCCGTCTCCGAGCCTCTCATAACGCGCCGACACCCAGGCCGATGCGATGCGACTTTGAATGCGGTGACGCATTGCTTAACGTATCCATTATTTTTGGAATCCACTAAACTGCCCGATGGGCGAGGCCGGCATCCGCCGCCGGTTCACATTGGGGCTGTGGGCCCGTGAGGATTCGACGATGGGCAATCCGACCTTTCAGATCGCAGTGATCCAGGGGGATGGCATCGGTGTGGATGTAATCGAATCCACCCGCGCTGTTCTGCACGCGGCCCAGAAACGCACCGGTGGCTTTACGCTGCGCTACCAGGAGCTGACCGCCGGCGCGGGCTACTTTCGCGAAACCGGTCGCGACATTGCGCCAGGGGCCGAGGACGCCGCGGGCAAATCAGATGCGATTCTGTTGGGCGCCATTGGACTGCCCGCCGTACGCCATGAAGACGGTACCGAGATCGCCCCGCATTTGCGTTTGCGGGATCGGTTTCAACTCTATGCCGGGGTGCGCCCGGTCAAGGCCTATCCGAATGCGCCCCAGCGCTTGGCCGATCCCAGAGCCGCGGATATCGATCTGGTGGTATTGCGGGAATCGACGGAGGGCCTGTTTTACTCGGCCGCCACACTGAATCGGAGTGTGGTGGTGGGCGACGATGAGGTGCGTGACATCCTGTCCATTACCCGTCCCACAACCGAAAAACTGCACGACTTCGCCTTCACTCTGGCGCGTAAGCGCAAGGCGCGGGGCGGCAAGGGGCTGGTCACCTGTGTGGACAAGGCCAACGTGTTCCGGTCCATGGCCTTTTTCCGCAAGATATTCGACGAGCGCGCCGTCGCCTTCCCGGATATCCAGCACGGGTACAATTATGTCGACGCCCAGGCGCTGGACCTCATCCGCCAGCCCTGGGCCTTCGATGTGCTGGTGATGGAGAACATGTTCGGCGACATTCTGTCGGACCTCGCCGGCGGACTGGTGGGAGGTATGGGTATGGCCTCCTGCGCCGAGATCGGCGATGCCCATGCCCTGTTTCAGCCCGCCCATGGCAGTGCGCCGGACATCATGGGGCAGGACAAAGCCAATCCATTGGCGGCCATTCTGAGCGGCGCCATGCTGCTGGACTACCTGGCCGACAAATCCGGGGTAAAAGCCCTGTCCCGGGCTTCGGAACTGATTGATTCGGCCGTTGACCGGGGATTCGCGGCCAACCGCATGCGACCCATGGAGTTTGGCGGAGACCAGGGCACCCGCGAGTTGACCCGGGAACTGCTCGACCTTATGCAATCCGGGTAACGCGTGAGCGCCGGGTATCGAGGCACCGAAGTTTCAGGCGGCCGTGTGTTCTCAGGGACGCCACTCGGTTTCAGCAAACACCAGGTCCAGGCCCCGGATCGCCGCCTGCTCCCCATCGATCAGTCGATGGTCTAAACCCGCGAGGTCGAAGGCGGCGGAGTAGAGCTTGGTCAGATGGCGGTCTCCCACCAGCAGCATCGGCTTCTCCCGCTGCGCTCGTAACCCGGTCAGGTCGGCGATTTCGTGACCGATCAGTATGCCCAAGAGGTAGGCCGGCACCTGTTCCGGTGCCAGGGTTGCAAAAAGGGCGTTGGCCCGGACCGAGAACAGGTGATTGAGCAGGCCGCCGGGGGAAGCGGCCAGCGCGTATCCCCGTTCGAACCCTTCGTTTTCGGCGGGGTCCCCATCGGCACCAGGTACCGCCAGCGTGCTCTGCCGTGACAACAGATCAAATAGCTCGCCGGTCATGGCGGTGCGGAAACTGCGGATGCAGTTGCTGTCCGCCTCCACCCACTTGCTGTGGGTGCCGGGCAGACACAGGGTGGCGTTCGCGGTCTCCGCCAGCGACAGGGCGCCAAATACTTGCACCTCCTCGCCGCGCATCACATCGCGATGCTCCGGCCCGGCGTCTATGCAGACCCCCGGTACGATCTTGAGTTTGTCGCGGTCTGGAACGGTCGCCAGCGATGCAACGATATCACCCAGGGTGGCCGGGCACGGCACGTAGGGCGCCTCGACCCAGCCCATCCGGCTGCCGATCATGCCGCACAGCAGGGTCGGCACCGTCTCTGGGTCTCGCCAGGGGCCGAACATGCGGTCGAAGGCGCTGGCAAATTCGTCCTGTGCCAGACTGCGGACACCCATAGCCGATTCGCGCTGTGCGACGACGCTACCCGATTCATCCAGGGCATAAGCGCGGAGATTGGTGATGCGCCAATCCGCATACAGTTTCGATATCGTTGTGGGCAAGACGCCGGGCCTCCAGAGTGGGTGATTGATCAAGCATAGAGAACTTGACGCCTCTCTGCTGATGTCGGACTGTCCGCGTGATCACCGATGGACAGTGGCCATGCGGCACGCCAAGCTGGACATATCGCACCGCCCTTCCTGCACAGGCTTGCGCGTGACCCCATGAGCACCTCCGACCCTCAGACCCAAAAGCCTGAACCGGCGCTTGTCCAATGCCTGCAACGCGCCGGGTTGCTGCGGCCCGATGACCCGGTTGACTTCCAGCGCCTGGTGGGCGGGGTGTCCTCCGATATTTGGAAAGTCTCCACCCCTGACCGGGTGTTTTGCGTCAAGCGGGCTCTGGCTCAGTTGCGTGTGGCTGCCGATTGGCAGGCGCCGGTGGAGCGCAACCAGTATGAAGTGGCCTGGTTCGAGATCGTGCACCAGATTCTGCCCGATGTGGCGCCCCGCATTCTGTATCATGACCCCAGCGCCATGCTATGTGCCATGGAGTACCTCGACCCGGAGGGGCATCGGCTATGGAAGCGCGAGTTGCAACAGGGGCGTGCGGATCCGGCCGAAGCCGGCGCCGTCGGATTGAGGCTGGGCCGGATTCACGCAGCCACCGCGGGTCGGCCGGAGGTGGCGGCCCGGTTTCCCCGCAGCGATATTTTTCGCGCCATTCGGCTGGAGCCCTATTTGGAAGCCGCTGCTGCTCGGCACCCGGCGTTGCGCCACCAGTTACAGTCCCTCAGCCACCGCACCGACGCCACCCGCATTGCGATGATCCACGGTGACGTCAGCCCCAAGAACATACTGCTGGGTCCGAATGGCCCCGTTTTCCTCGATGCGGAATGCGCCTGCATTGGTGACCCGGCCTTTGACATTGCTTTTTGCCTCAACCATCTGTTGCTCAAATGTCTCTGGAACCCGGCGGCGCGGGAGGGCTACTTCACCTGTTTCCAGCGCATGGCGGATCAATACCTGGCTCAGGTGGCCTGGGAGCCGCCAAAACGGTTGGAAGCGAGGGCGGCCAGCCTGTTGCCCGGGCTGTTCCTGGGCCGAGTCGATGGCAAGTCGCCGGTCGAGTATCTGCAGGAAGAATCCCAGCGGAATCGCGTGCGCCGTTGCGCGCGCCGCTTGTTGATCACGCCGCCGTCCCGTTTGCACGCGGTGCTGTCAGCCTGGCAGGAGGAACTCAGTTCGTGAGGCATGATATTGCGTCGGTGCTTGGACGACGGGTATGGGATTCGCGCGGCCGGCCCACGGTGGAGGCGGAGGTGCGATTGACTGGTGGTGCCGTTGGCCGGGCGATGGCGCCGGCGGGCGCCTCCACCGGCAGCGGTGAGGCGCTCGACCGGCGGGATGGCGGCACCGCACTGGGCGGGTTCGGTGTGACCGGGCCGGTGTCGGCGGTCAATGGCGAGATCGCGGGGGCTTTGTGCGGTTCCGATGTGCACGAACAGGCCGAGATCGACGCAGCAATGATCCGGCTCGATGGGACTTCCGACAAGTCCCGGCTGGGGGCAAACGCCATGGTGGCGGTGTCCATGGCAGTGGCTCATGCGGCCGCCGCAGCCGAAGGGCTGCCCCTGTGGCGTTACCTGAGCGGCGGCCGCACAGACCTGCACCTGCCGCTGCCCGAGATCCAGATTTTCGGCGGCGGGGCCCACGCCGGCCGCCGGGTCGACGTGCAGGACTTCATGGTGATTGCGGTGGGCGCCGAGACCTTCGATCAGGCATTGGAATGGACCGCCGAGGTCTATCTGGCCGCCGGTCGGGCAATGGCTGAACGGGGTCAGTTACAGGGAGTGGCCGACGAGGGGGGCTTTTGGCCCGCATTCGACAACAACGAGCAGGCGCTGGATGTGCTGGTGCGTGCCATCGAGCAGGCCGGTTTTCGACCGGGTGAGCATATGGCCATCTCGCTGGACATCGCCGCCACCGATTTTCGCCGGGGTGAACGCTATCGGTTGGCTCGGGACGGCCGAGAGGTCGACGGTGAGGCGCTGTCGGACATGTTGCTGGGTTGGCTGCGGCGCTATCCGATCGTGTCAATCGAAGATCCTCTGGCCGAGGACGACGTGGCCGGCATGGCCCGATTCACAGCCGC
>JAHEDQ010000105.1 GCA_024641125.1 Candidatus Competibacteraceae bacterium
GCTCGGCGGTCGATTTGCCATTCTCGAGTTCGGAAACAAAACGGACGCCCACCCCGCAAAGCGAGGCGAGTTCCACCTGCGTGATCCCCTGCTCTGCTCTGCGCGGCACGCGCGAACGTTTCGACCGACATCTCCTGGGGTGAAAATCTTCCCGTTCGGGAAAATGCTGCATAGGGGTTGGCCTCGAACCCGGGGCACAGTCCTCCCCCTGGTCATCGCCGCGAAAGTGGCAATCCATGCGTGCCCCTCCCACTCGCAATAAGCTGGAGCCGCAGCGATCGCTTATGACATACGATGACGCCGATCCGCTCGCCGTAAACCCCGACCCTGTCGGCAATGCGCGACGTGTCAGCCGTGCAGAATCGCCACTCCCATTCAGACGCGAGCGGTCAGGCCGCTATCCCTTCCCGAACTCCGTGGGTCGCCACACCTTTGGGGCTCCACGGTCTGCTACTCTTTACGCCGTGCGGGCTCGACGTTGCACCACCCCACGGTGCCGGGGGTTTCGTCCCGAGTCGCACGACAGCCGGAGCGAATGAGGTGATGAGGCGAACGACAAAGTGGCTGATGTTCGGTTCCATCAGCGCCGCGACTATCGCAGGGCTGCTGTACTTCTCGCGCCCCAGTTCCGACGATGCACGCCTTCCGGAGCAAATGTCAGCCGACACACCAGAGGGTGTGGTCGATGGGGGCAGCGCCGTTGCTGAAACAGCGTCGGTCCCAAATCCCCCAACCATGCCGCGCCCAGCGGCGACGCCAGCGCTTCGCCCCGAGGCACCTGTAACTGTCGGAACTGACGTGGTCTCTACCAACGCGGAGATCACCAGGAGCGACAGCCTGAGTATTGAGCAGACTGCATCTGTACCCATCCAGGTCAACATGGATCAAGTCGTGTTGGCCGAGTCGGAACCGCCAATGGATGAGGTGGCCGTATCCGACTCACGGGACCCCAATTGTCTGGCCCTTGGAATCACCGCACCGAATCGTGATTGTTCCGTCCTGGCCCGGGCTCAGAGCGCGCTCAAACACGCCGATCTCGCCTTCAACGATCCCGAAACAATGATACTCAACGAACCGGAACTGCTGGTTCTGGCGCTCGAACCCAGGCCCGGGGAGGATGTGGCGACCGCATTGATAGGCACCGCAGGTGAGGCGGTGGTGGTGCGCGATCGGCCCATCACTTATCACATGCGAGCCGAACTCACCAGCCCGGATCATTTCGAGATCGACCCCAGTGGGCCGCAGGAGCGCACGATCACCACGTTCGCCCGCACCACCTGGGAATGGACTGTAAAGCCGATCGTCGAAGGTCCGAATCGCCGGCTGCGCCTTAAGGTCTGGGGCATTCTGGAGGACGCCGACGGCAACCCGACCGACGAGTTCGAAGTTGAAACCTTGAACGCGCAAATCCACGTGGACGTTACCCTTGGGCAACGCATCAGCATGTTCGTGGGAAGCCTGCCCGACACGGGTTTGCGATCGATGGGGCTCGGGCTGGCGGGGCTTCTGACCTTGTTGTTGGTCGTGCCAAGGGTATCCAAGCGCTTCGACTTGAAGTGGCCGCGCACATCCGTATCCGTCATGGGTAAAGACCTTTTCGTCAGCTACTCCCGCAAAGACAAAAAGCGGGTGCGTCGGCTCGTCGAACTGTTCGAACAAAACGGCATGAGTGTCGCCTGGGACAACCATTTTCTACCCGGTTCCAGGTGGCGAAAATCGATCGTGCAAGCCTTGGAATCCTCACGCGCCGTGGTCGTGCTCTGGTCCAGACACTCAGTGGAGTCACACTGGGTGATGGAGGAAGCGTCCTACGCGCAGCAACACGACAAGCTGGTTCCCGCCCGGTTGGATGACGTCAATCCACCCATGGGCTTCGGTGAAGTGCAGACGTTCAACCTGGCCGGATCGGGGCCGAACCAGGAATCGGCCTCTCCGGAAGAATTCGTGTCGTCAGTGCGGGAGGTTTTGGATTCCAAATCGCAACTCGGTCATGACAAAGACTGAGGTTGATTGCGAACTGCCCGTTCCAAGCGGTTTGGTGCTGGATGCACCGCGCCATTGGCTTTGCTCCCAGGGCAACATGTCGACCGGGGCCGCCTGGGTGACTTCGATCTCCGAGGCCAGCAAAGCCGCCTTGCTGACAAAGGCACAAAAGAACCAGTCGAGCGACGGGATCATCGCGCCGGACAGGTCGAGCCGAGCCGGCGCTTCCTCCCCGTTTCGCAGCGGGGTCGCCAATGGCGCCAACCGGCCAGCCTAAAGCCTTGGCGGCAACGGCACCGACGCAAAAGCTTCGATCAATTCCCCGGCTACGATGATGGTGACGTAGCGGCCTGACAGGTGGGTACTCATGGTAAGGAGTTCATTACCTTCCCTGGATAAGGGCCAGGGTGCTCGGCGAGAGCACGAGCGGCACCAGGACGGCCTCCCGCATGGCCCACTAGTCGAGGATCTCCACATCGCAGATGTTTCCTTCCGCGAAGCGGAAACGGCTGTGATCGTCCATCAGATCGGTTCGCCGGCGATATGCGCAGGTCACCTCTGCGCGGCGCGATATCGAGCATCTGAAGCTTCCGCTCGCCGACCGCTGGAAAGGCGTGGAAGCGTTTTTTTGGATTGCCGCGGTACAAGGCCTCCGTATGCTTCCAGCAGACGGAAACTGTATTCCCAGCCATCCATTGGTGTACTGACCTGGATCAATACCCGGCCCGGACGGCGAGACTCGAGCGGATGGAGTGTATCCGCTCTGGCCAAACCTGTGGCCACACCCGCGGACCAGGGATGCTCTACGAATGCGCTTTTCGGGGCACTGGATTCCAAGCGGCATCCGCATTCGCTATCTTTCAACACTCGCGTCAAGCGAGTTCAACTGAAACCGGGGAACGATCTTGAAACAACGCTACGTGACCGAGATGGGGATGGGGGTCGACGTCCACGGCCGGGATCACACCAGCGCCGCGGTGCGCGCCGTATTCGACGCGATCCATCATTCCAGCCTGAATTTCTTCCCGGTTCTGGGCAAGACAGCCGACGATATGGAAATCGACGTGCTGATCGGCGTGCCCGATCCGGATGCGGTCGACATCGAGAAGGTGGCCGCGGCGCTGCCGTATGGCACGGTCACGGTCAAGACCTTGGTAGGCGGATTGGAGATTCCCAGCGAGGACGGCACCGACTCGGTGATCATCGCCAACGCCGGGATCATCGTGCACCTGAACGATTGAGGGTGCAGGGCATATCGCAGGCCCGGTATCGGCCGACACGATCAACTCGAGTCACAAGTTGACGTGGAAGACGTGAATCGGGCCGTCTATGCTTGGGCAGTCGCGCGCGCTGAATTAAAAAGACAGGCTCCAAAGAGGGCCGAGAGGACGAGTCGATAACCAGGAGGAGCAGCAGAACATGGTCGCCGCGCCACACGTGAATCCGGTGGGCCTCTCGCCGCGCGAGATTTGCGCCCGCAACCTGTCGCGGGCTCGTAGAAGCGGATGAAGTCCGAAGCATCCACCGTCGGCATCATCGCCAATCCGGTCTCTGCCCGGGACATTCGGCGGGTGGTGGCCAATGCCACCAGTCTTCAGATCACCGACCGCGCCAATATCGTGCTGCGGGTGCTGGCGGCACTCAAGGCCTGCGGCGTGGAACGGGTCCTGATCATGCCGGAAGCCGGAGGCATCCGTGGGCATGTGGAGCGCGGTCTCATGCGCGCCACCCATCGACGGGATGCGCTGTTCCCGGACATCGAATACGTCAGCATGCCCATCACCGGCACCGTCACCGATAGCCAAACGGCGGCCCGCCGCATGGCCGAGGCGGGGGTCGCGGCCATTGTCGTACTGGGTGGGGACGGCACCCACCGGGCGGTGGTTGCCGAGTGCGGACAAACTCCGATTGCCGGCATTTCCACCGGCACCAACAACGCGTTTCCGGAACATCGCGAACCCACCATCACCGGCCTCGCCGCCGGCCTGATGGCCACCGGCCGGGTGCCGAGGTCGGTGGCCACCCAGGCCAACAAGCGTCTGGAGGTGTCCATAAACGGCGATCAGCACGACATCGCCCTGGTGGACATCGCCCTGGTCAGCGAGCGCTACATCGGCGCGCGCGCCCTGTGGCGACCGGACAACTTCCGCGAGCTGTACGTGACTTTCGCCGACCCGGAGGTCATTGGCATGTCGGCCATCGCCGGACTGCTGTGCCCGGTGTCCCGCCGCGAACCCGGCGGCATGTACCTGCGTCTGGAGCATGCCGCGACCGCCACGCAGACCGTTCAGGCGCCCATCGCGCCGGGCATGATCATTCCCGTGGGTGTAAAAGCCTGGGAACCCATGCGGGCAAATCACCCGATAAAGCCGCAGCCCCGGGCGGGATCAATTGCCCTGGACGGCGAACGCGAACTGTCTTTTTCAGAACAGGATGAAGTCACCATCACATTGGTGGAAAACGCCTTCCAAACCGTGGATGTCAGCGCGTGCATGCAGTTTGCGGCACGCCATGGCCTGCAGGTGGGGGACGGCACCGAACGAGCCATCAAGCATCAGGCTCTGGAATAAGGAGGAGGAGTTATGAGTGACAACCCATTCCCGCTGAGCCGGGACGATCTACTGACCGCCTATCGAACCATGCGGACAATTCGTGAGTTCGAAGAACGCCTGCACACGGACTTCGCCCGGGGCGACATCCCCGGCTTCGTGCACCTCTACGCGGGCGAGGAGGCCTCGGCCGTCGGCATCATGGCGCATCTGAACGACAACGACCGCATTGCCTCGACCCACCGCGGTCACGGTCACTGCATCGCCAAGGGTGTCGATGTCAAAGCCATGATGGGCGAGATCTACGGCAAGTCCACCGGCAGTTGCCGGGGCAAGGGCGGCTCCATGCACATTGCCGATATCGACAAGGGCATGATGGGCGCCAACGGCATTCTGGGCGCCGGCGCGCCGCTGGCCTGCGGCGCCGGACTGGCGGCCAAGTACCGCGGCGACGGCGGCGTCGGCATCAGCTTCGTCGGCGACGGCGCCTCGAACCAGGGCATGTTTCTGGAGAGCCTCAACCTGGCCGCGGTGTGGAATCTGCCGGTGATTTTCGTGGTGGAGAACAACGGCTACGCCGAGTCCACCTCGGTGGACTGGGCCGTGGCCTGCGACAGCTACGTAGACCGGGCCGCCGGGTTCGGCCTGCCCGGGGTGACCGTGGACGGCACCGATTTCTTTGCTGTCTACGAGGCCGCCGGCGAGATCATCAGCCGTGCCCGCGAAGGCGGCGGGCCTTCCATGCTCGAGTGCAAGATGCACCGGCTGTTCGGACACTTCGAGGGCGATGCTCAGACCTACCGGGCGGAGGGCGAGGTGGAAAACCTGCGGGCGAATCGTGACTGTCTGACGCAGTTCGCTGACCGCGTGACCGAGGCCGGTGTGATTACCCGGGCCGAGCTGAACGCCATCGACGGCGAGGTGGCCAAGCTCATCGAGCAGGCGGTGACGGAGGCGATTGCGGCCCCGCTGCCGACCCAGACGGACCTCACCACCGACGTCTACGTCAGCTACTGATTCCACGGAGGACATCCACATGGCACGCACTCTCAGTATGAAAGACGCGATCAACGAGGCGCTGGATCAGGAAATGACCCGGGACCCCAACGTCATCGTCATGGGTGAGGACATCGTCGGCGGCACCGGAAGCCCCGGCGAGGCCGACGCCTGGGGCGGGGTGCTGGGCGTCACCAAGGGGCTTTACGCCAAGCACGGCGACCGCCTCATGGACACGCCCCTGTCCGAGTCCGCCTATATCGGTGCCGCCATCGGCGCCGCCGCCTGCGGCATGCGCCCGGTGGCGGAGCTGATGTTCATCGACTTCATGGGCGTCTGCCTGGACGAGATCTTCAACCAGGCCGCCAAGTTCAAGTACATGTTCGGCGGCAAAGCCGAAACCCCGGTGGTGATCCGGGCCATGGTCGGCGCCGGTTTCCGGGCCGCGGCACAGCATTCCCAGATGCTGACCCCGGTGTTCACCCACATCCCGGGTCTCAAGGTGGTGTGCCCGTCCAACGCCTACGACGCCAAGGGGCTGTTGATCCAGTCGATACGTGACAACGACCCGGTGATCTTTTGCGAGCACAAGAATCTCTACGCCAGTGAGACCGACGTGCCGGACGAGTCCTACACCATTCCGTTCGGCGAGGCCAATGTGGTGCGTGAGGGCGGCCACTGCACCATCGTCACCTACGGCGCGATGGTGCATAAGTCCATGGAAGCCGCGAAGGAACTGGCCAAGGACGGGGTCGAGTGCGAGATCATCGATCTGCGCACGCTGTCGCCCATTGACATGGATACGGTGCTGGAAAGCGTCGAAAACACCGGGCGGCTGGTGTGTGTGGACGAGGCCAATCCGCGCTGCTCCATCGCGGCCGACGTCTCGGCCAGCGTCAGCCAGGAGGCTTTCGACGCCCTCAAGGCGCCGATCCAGATGGTGACCGCGCCCCACACCCCGGTGCCGTTCTCACCGGCGCTGGAAGACCTCTATATTCCCAGCGCCGAGCGCATCGCCAGTGCGGTACGCAAGACCGTGAGTCACTGAGGAGCAAGCATGAGCGACGAACGCATCGTAGCCGTGGTGATGCCCAAGTGGGGGCTTGCCATGGAAGAGGGCCAGGTCAATGAGTGGCTGGTCGAGGAAGGCAGCGAGATCAAGGTCGGGGACGAAATACTGGAGGTGGAAACCGACAAGATCGCCGGCACGGTCGAGGCCGCGGATGCGGGCACCCTGCGCCGCAGGCTGGCCGAACCCGGCACGGTGTATCCGGTCAAGGCGCTGCTGGGCGTGCTGGCCGATGCATCGGTCAGCGACGCCGACATCGATGCGTTCGTCGCCGATTACGTGGTGCCGGCGGCGGCCGAGGGTGAGGGCGAGGAAGCCGGCCCCAGCTATCAGTTCCTGGAGTTGGGCGATCAGCGACTTCGCTATGCCCAGCGGGGTGACGGGGATCAGGCCGTGGTGCTGATCCATGGATTCGGAGGCGATCTGGACAACTGGCTGTTCAACCTGGACCCGCTGGCCGAAGGCTTTACGGTCTACGCCCTGGATCTGCCGGGCCATGGCCAATCCAGTAAGCACCTGGACGATCCGACCCTGGGTGGCCTGGCGAAAACGGTGGCCGCGTTCCTGCAGGCGCTGGATATCGACCGGGCTCATCTGGTGGGGCACTCCATGGGCGGCGCGCTCGCCCTGCGTCTGGCCCGGCAACACCCCGAGCGGGTCCGGTCACTGGGCCTGATCAGCAGCGCGGGATTGGGCGAAACCATCGACTGGGATTACATCCATGGCTTCGTGGCGGCGGAAAACCGGCGGCAGCTCAAAAGCGTCATGACCAAGCTGTTTGCCGACCCCTCTCTGGTCAACCGCAAGCTGGTGGACGATGTTCTGCGTTACAAGCGCCTGGATGGCGTCAGCGAGACGCTGACCCTGCTGGCCGACACGCTGTTCGCCAACGGTCAACAGCGTGAGCGGCCGGCAGACGGCTTCGACCCGGCGCAAGTGCCAACCCTGGTGATCTGGGGAGAGCAGGATCAGATACTGCCGGTGGCCCAGGCGGAGGGTCTCGGAAAGGGCGCGACCGTGCGGGTGGTGCCCGACGCGGGTCACATGGTGCAGATGGAGGCGGCCAGCACGGTCAATTCTGCCCTGATGGCGCACTTCGGCGAGCACTGAGTACGGCCATACAAGGTGGGCTCTTCAAGTGGTTCCGATCGGGAACCGATGGCCTGTGCGCTATATCCGTAATCAGAATTTGGGCTGTAACGTCCTCAGGTCTTGTGTTACCGCTTCTGGTCAAGCGGATTGCGGAGTCGAACACCGGCAGCTCGGGGGAAGTGCCGGTCGGCGGTCCAGATCTCACGTACCCCGTGCCCAATGCAGAGCGCAACGATGCGGGCATCATGCACCATCGCCCCCAGGAATTGCCCAGCGTCGAGAATTCTCCATAACTGCTGCCAATGCTGCCTGTCCTCTCCAAGCAGGACGAGTGTCGGCACCTCGATCCAACAGGCGACCTGCTCAAGGGCATCCGTCACAGGTGTGGGCGGATCATAAATTTTCGGGTGCGTGACGATGGCAAGAAACGCGTGAACACAGGGCCAAGGAATGGCCCACAGTTGGCCGGATTCGGCCAAACGGGTGTGCGCAGTGTCGACGTTCCTGGCCGTCTTACTTTGATTTCAAGCAGCCCGAGAAAGCGGATTTTCGGCCACCCGTCAGGGTTTCCGAAGCATCACGCGCTGCACACGATTTGTTGCGCCCTGGTGGATCAGCAGATCGCCTTCGCGGGTCGGGCGCATGTGCCGGACGATGCCGGCATGGATATCTCCTGAGGGAATCGCCCAGCTTTGAAACGTTTCCGTTGCCGGGTCGAAGCGCACCAGGGTGTCAGGCCGCATGCCGGACTCGTTGTACCAGACGATGTCGTCCACCACCGCGATGGCATAGGGGTGCGACCTGGGTCCGCTGGGTGAGGGCCATTCCTTGACCGCTCCGCTGGACGGATCGAACCGCCCCAGGCGGCCCAGGGACGAGTTCACGTACCAGATCATGCCGTCGCTGGCGAAGTCGAGCCGGCGCACGGTGGTGTTGGGATCGGGCAGTTCATACTCGCGGAGTTCGAATGCGCCCGGGTCGGTTCGTACCAGGCAATTGCTGCCGTTGCAGGCCACCCAGGGAGCGCCGTCCGGTCCGATCTTGATACCGTAGGGTCGCGATCCCGGCGTGGGCATGGTTTGCAGCTTTACCTCGCCGTTCGCCGGATCGAGTCGCCCCACCATGTTGCTGTGCTGCAGGGTAAACCAGAGTATTCCGGCATCATCGAAGATCGCGGAATGCGGGTCCCGGGCGGCCGGATCGGGCATTTCACAAACGGTGATCTCGCCGGTTTCCGGTGCGAGGCTGCCCACCGTTCCATTTTTGTTGCCCGTGAACCAGACCTTGCCCGCGCGATCAAGGGTCACGGTGTGAGGCATGGCGTTCTCCGGCAGTGGATACTCGGTCATCGCGCCGCTGACCGGATCGATCTTGCCGATCAGGTTTCCCCACTGCCCGGCCCACCAGATGGTGCCATCCCTAGCCTGGATCGGATCCCGGGGACGTTGGCCAAGCGTCGGCACCTTCCATTCCTGGAAACGGATCTCGACACTGCCGGGCACCAGAGCAGGCGCGCGCCGGGTGTTCTCGGGGAAATGCGCGGCCAGATACTCGGGTATCAGGTCTTCGGCGGGACTGCCGGAAAGATCGACCATGGCGCGGGTCAGATCCCGCCAACCCTCGCGGGTATAGCCGGCGCTGGAGAAAATCAGGCGGGTCGTGTGACAGCCCGTGCAAACGGTCTCGACCAGGTCTTTGCCGGGGCCTTCGGGCAACTCCTGGGCGGCTGCAGGCACAAAAACCGGTACGACTGTGCACAGCCACAGGGACCCCAGGACCGTATTTCTGATTCGCCCCATGAGACCGCCCTCCTTCATGCCATCAAAAACAGTTCCGCAGCGTCGACCGGATGCACCCAGCACCGCCACGGCTTCGACAGTGGGTTGGCCGGGGTTCCCAGTCAGAACGGTGGGCCAAGTAAGATCACCTTCGCGCGCTGGGCGCTGACCGGCATGGAGGCGGGCGCCATCAGCAGTATGACACCAAAGCGGTATTGCACATTTCATGTGCTCCAGACATGTCTGCAGAAGATCAGATTTTGAGCCATTTGGGGCACTGGTTCAGCCATTTTGCCGGACAGAACAGGCCATTCTGAGTCTAATCGGATCTAAAGGTGCTCACCTCGTAATGAGGCACCCGCAACTGGGTCAGCGGCCGGCTTATCGCAGGCTGGAGCCGTGGTTTGCGAGGGCAAGCCGGGCATTCCCCAAAAAATCGCCGGGACGGGGGAAACAGAACTGCTAAGCTCTGGCGACACGCCAAGCAAAACGCAAACAACGGAAAATGGGTATGCGCACCGTCTGGGGCGTCGTCACATTGCTGGTTTTTCTCATCGGCTGCAGAATCGAGATCGCCGTCCCGCCCAACGGAGAGGTGCTGACCGTCTCCGGCACCGAGTTCTGCACCACGGGAAATACCTGCGTGGTGGCGGTCGAAGACATTGAGTTCGATGAAACCTTTGTTGCCCGGCCGGCCAGCGGATACCGCTTTGTCGGATGGAAACAGGGAAACGGTCATTTGTGCGGCGGCACCGCTGGTCCGTGCCGCCTGCAGACTTCGGCAATACGCAACAATCCAGGTTTCTTGGCCGTGCTGCAATCGGACCAGGCGTTTTTCCTGGAGCCCATGTTCGAGAGCAAAGAGGATGCCTGCGACGCCAATCTGAACAACGGCGCGGGCAACCGCCCTGATTTCGATGGCGATGGCTACGCCGATCTGGCCATCGGCGCCCCGGACCTGGAATCGCTCCGGGGTTCGGTCAGCATCATCCACGGAACCCCAGACGGTCTGCGCGCAGAGAACAACCAGAGATGGAGCATCGCCGGCGGTGTCGAGTCGGACAGCAATCGGTATCTGGGTGATCTGCAGGGCCTCCTGTCCCGGTCTTTCGGCGGCACGTTGGCGACCGCGGATTTCAACGGTGATGGGTATTCGGATGTGGCCGTTGGCGCACCCGACGACGCGTACGACAATTTCCTGTTTGCCGGTGCGGTCCATATCCTCTACGGCTCCAGCACCGGTCTGAACGCCGACGGGAATCAGCTTTGGCGCGAAGACCGCGGATGGGTGGACGCAGACGCCACCGGTCAAGGCGTGCCTCTTGGCGTTCTGCGGTACTACCCCCCCATCTCTGAAGAAACCCGGTTTGGCTCGTCGCTGGCCGCGGGCGATTTCAACGCAGACGGTTATGCCGACCTGGTGATCGGCGCCTGGCAGGACGATGTCGATGGTGCCCCCGACGCCGGCAGCGTTCAGGTCCTGCTCGGTTCGCGCAGCGGCTTGACGGCGGAGGGTAGCCAGCTTTGGAGCCAGGACGGCGGCATCGATGACCAGGGCAACTCGCTGGGCGATCTCCAGGGGGGCAGCGAGGGGGGGGACGCGTTCGGTCGCACCCTGGTGGTTGGCGATTTCGACAATGACGGATACGAGGACCTTGCCATCGGCGCGCCCAGAGAAGGTGTGGGAACGGTGGTGGGTGCGGGCATGGTCCACATCGTCCGGGGCTCAGCAGTCGGCCTGACCGCCATCGGCAACCAGATCTGGCACGAGGACGGCACCGGAGTGGACGACAATGGGGACGGTATCCAGGACCGTACCCTGGGCATTCCGGGTATCAACCTGGAAACCGGTGATGCATTTGGCGGCAGCCTGGCGGCAGGAGATTTCAACGGCGATTCCATAGCCGACCTGGCACTGGGCGTCCCGCTGGAGGATGACAACTCTGTCTCGCCCCTGATCCCGGATGCCGGGGTGGTGCGGGTGTTCTACGGCGCGGACAAAATCGGCCTGACGATCGCGGACAGCAGCTACATTCGCCAAAACGGGCTGTTGCGGGGCAGCCCCGTAGCCGGCAGCGACCCTGAAGCCGGGGACCGGTTCGGCTTCAGCCTGCGATCAGGGGATTTCAATCGTGACGGATTCGGTGACCTTGCCATCGGGGCGCCGCGGGAATCGTTCAGTTCAACCGGCAATGACGTGGGCTCGGTCAACGTCTTTTATGGATCGGACTCGGGATTGGACGGCAAGGGCCATCAATGGATCAGTCAGAATCTGATGCTGCTGGAAGACGGCACCAACGGCGGAGACCTGCTCCCTGTGGGCGAAGCGTTTGATTACTTCGGGTACGCACTCACCGCGGCGGACTACAACAACGACGGCTTCGACGAACTGGTGATCGGCATACCCGGCGTAACCGCGCTCAGGAGCGGAAGTATCAGCGTGGTGCCGGGCGGTTGCGCCGGCCTCACGGCGGTCGGTAACCAGCTCTGGAGCCTGGACGGCGGCCGCCAGAACCGGGGCGGCGACCGAAACGATCCGGGTGAAGATCTTGGGGATCTGCTGGGTACGGGCGAGCCAACCGATCATTTCGGAGAGGGGCTTCCCTAGGCCACATTTCCGGGTTCCCACAGACCCGAAACGACACGTATTGATCCACCTCAACACCCCTTTCCGCAAGGCGTCCAGCGGCGACGCCAAAATCTTTCCCAGAGTGTGACAAAACGCACATCGCCCCGCCGAACCATGGGCGACGCTCTAATCCGGTCGTCGATTCCATGGCGTGGAAACGCCTTCGATCAGTGCAGGATTCCGTAGACCTGACTGACCGGCGCCGTTTCCGAGATGGACGCGCGGGTTCGTATCGGGCAAGCAACCAGGGACACATCCATGGGCACCTTTCCTCTGATGATCGTGTTCGATGAACTGGACACCAATCTGATTGGGGTCGACCTTCACATCTATGTGGAGGACGTAGGCGAAGCGGATGCACCGTCTAAGCTGCTCGATCACATGACGATTCCCAACGTGACCATCCCAAGCCACCCGCCGGTCTATACGACACGGCTGGAGACCCCGACCCTGGGCGACGATGCCCAGGTTTCCATCCGTGTCCATGCGGACACGGACAGGAGCGGCACCATGACCTCGGGGGACTACCTCACGACATCGGTGTGCACGCTGCCCCGGCAGATGCCACCGCTCGGTCTCGACGTCCGGGTTCACCGGATCTGAAGCGATCCGGCCATCGCAAATGTACAAGGAGAGTTCTGATGTCCAAGCAGTTTGACAACGCAATCCAAGCGGGTGAGATCGAGAGCGAACCGGCGGCGCAGAAGGTGGAGACCCGGACCGGTTTTGTATCCGGACCCGGGTTCACTGACCTGCCCATAGAATATGTGGTAACCAACGGTGTCGCCCTGTGGCAGGGGTGCATCGATCTGGGACCGCCCGAGGAGGTGGAGCGACATGCCGCCACGGTAAGGGCCCGAGCCGCCGAGCGGGCCTCCGAAGACACGCTGGCGGTCGACCAAGGTCAAGCCGACGGGGTGCCGGAACAGCGCGGCGTCGGTTTGCCCCAGACGTCGGCTTTTTTGTGGACCAACGGCGTGATGCCCTACGTCATCAACCCCGGGCTGCCGAGCACGCAGCGGGTGACGGACGCCCTGGCGCACTGGACTGAAAACAGCGGTATGCGCTTTGTCCTCAGAACGGCGGCGAATGCTGCCGCGTACCCGAACTACGTGGAGTTCGTCCGCAACCCGAACGTGAACTGGAGTTCATCCCAGGTTGGTATGCGCGGTGGAAGGCAACTGATTCGAGTGTCGGATGCCGCCAGCGACGGCACCATCATCCATGAGATCGGCCATGCCTTCGGTCACATGCATGAGCAGACCCGCTCCGACCGGGACCAGTACGTCACCATCAACTGGCAGAACATTACCGCTGGGTTCGAGAGCAATTTCCAGAAACAGCCCAGCATGACCGACTACTACGAGTACGACTACGCCTCAATCATGCACTACCCGACCTGGGCGTTCTCCAGCAACGGGCAGCCAACCATCGTGCCGACACGGAGCGGCGTCACCATCGGCCAGCGCTCCGGGCTCAGCTATGGCGACCGGCTCACCAACGCCAAGATGTACGAACGCTTTTTCACCAAGGGTCACAGCGGCGTCTGGCGGCAGGGCACCGGGCGTTATGGCATGTGGGTGAACGCGTCCTGGTCCAGCTTCCTGGACAAGTGGAACGGCTGGTCGGCCCAGGGCCTGCGCCTGACCGACCTCAACGTCCACTATCGCAACGGCCAGACCCGCTACTCCGGCGTCTGGCAGGAAGGCAACGGCGGCTACGCGCTCTGGGCCAACGTGACCTGGAGCAGCTTTGTCCAGAAGTGGTCGGAGTGGTCCAGGATGGGGCTGCGGCTGGTGGACATCAACGTGCACAACGTCAACGGTCAGAACCGCTACACCGGTGTTTACCGTTCCGGCAGTGGCTCGTACGCCCTGTGGGCCAACGCCAGCTGGACCAGCTTTGTGCAGAAGTGGCAGCAACTGGGGGCTCGGGGGCTCCGGCTTGCCGACATCCACGTGCATAACGTGAACGGTCAGAATCGATACACCGGCGTCTGGGTACCCGGCACAGGGGCCTATGGACTGTGGGCCAATGCGAGCTGGTCGAGTTTTATTGCGAAGTGGCAGCAGCTATCCGGCCAGGGCCTGCGGCTGATCGACATGAATGTACACCGTGTGAATGGGCAGAACCGATACTCCGGCGTGTTTGTTGCCGGCGCCGGCGGTCACTATCTCTGGGCCAACGTGACCTGGCAGAACTTCCGCGCCAAGTGGCAGCAGCTTGCGGAACAGGGTCTGCGTCTGATCGATTATGAGTGGATCCACACCGGAACCGGCCCGTCCTATGACGCCCATGACGGGGCCACCGCCAAGCTGATGACACCAGCGGGGGTGCGTCTCGAGGAGGACTCGGGTGACGGCATGGGTTACCTGTCGGAGGCGGAGCCCAGCGCACCCCAGCCCGCAGGGATACCGGGTACGCCGGAGACCATGGAGGTGGACGATACCGAGGCCGACGGTGTTGGCGGGGTCTCCATGGCAACCTCGGTGCAAGCCGATGCCGATGCTGTCCCGGCCGACCCGGAACACGGCGGATTGGTGGCCGCTGACGCCACGGCCGTGTCGGAGTCGGACGACGGCGGGGTCGGTGCCGCGATCTTCGACACGGACGTTGATCTGCCGGCAAAAGATCCGGAGGCACACGGGGGTGTGATTACGGAGTCCGAGTACACCCACTGATGGGCTGACGTTGCGAACGCGGGGGTGCCGCTTATGCGCGGCATCCCCGTTTTGCATTGTGCCCGCAGAGTAAAACTCTCCGCCTATGCGGGCACAACACGGCATCATGGTGAAGCCAAACTGCAGGTATCCCTCAACCGGCCGATACGCAGATGTTGGTCTATCATGGTCATGCGTAGCTTCGTTGCGCATTGCCCTGCTTTCGGCGAGGTCGAAACGCTTTGGAGTCCATACCTGACGACGAACATGATTGGAACGACCAGGACGCTGCCGTGCAAGCGAAACTGCACCTTGAGCCCGGCGCGTTTCTGGGTCCCAGGCTGACCGTACGCTTCGACGGCCGGCAGGTTGCGACGGCGATGCATCGCGAAGGGTTTATGATCGATTTGGAAACGACGGCGGGCGCCCATACGATCGCGGTGGAGCCACCGGCCTGGATGCGAACCAGCAGCAAAATCATGACGCTGGGCATCAGCAACTGGGAGGTGGCCGTGGGCTTTCCCAGCGGTGGCCAGTATCTCGTCGTGCTGCAGTGGGCGCGCTACTCGGGCAGTCTGAAGCTCAAGCAGATACAGCAGCTGTGAAACGTCTCTGCAGCTTGTGCCGACAAAAAAAGGGCGACCCGTGAAGGCCGCCCTCTCTTTCCGCGAGGCGAGCGCCGTAACGGCGCCCGGTTCGCTGGTTCAGGCTGCTTTGAGGTTGCCAGCCGCGGTTTTGCCGCGCTCACTGACCACGTCGTAGCTGACACGCTGACCTTCGGTCAGGGTGCTCATGCCGGCCGCTTCGACTGCGCTGATGTGGACGAAAACGTCCTTATCGCCAGCTTCCGGCTCGATGAATCCAAAACCCTTGGCGGGGTTAAACCACTTAACAGTTCCGATAGCCATGTTTGGCCTCCATATCATTAACTCCGCACGCAAATCGGGTGCGGTGACGAACAACCTGGTCGTAGTGGGTGTCTTGCGTAGAACATTCGGAAATTTCGAATGGGTAGCTATAGGCAGGCCAAAACGTAGATCGCCGGGGAAGATTGCGGGATGTTTTGGAAAATAGCAACCCCCATCACCAAAATATTTTTCTAAGGCCATCAATGTCGGATTGCGCATCCCCGAAATGACGGGAATCGCATGACGGGAATCGAGCGGAAACCCCGGGAGAGCAGCGGGGCTGCTGTAATCGAGCACCGAATACCACCAACCCGGTCAACAAACGGCGTCTAATCGCAATCCAACCCCAACTCGTGGCCGTGGCATAGCTATTGCCCT
>JAHEDQ010000106.1 GCA_024641125.1 Candidatus Competibacteraceae bacterium
AAACCGATGCTCGCCAACGGCGAGTTGAAGTGCATTGGCTCCACCACGTATCAGGAGTTTCGTGGGATTTTTGAGAAAGACCGGGCCCTTGCCAGGCGGTTTCAGAAGATCGATGTGCCGGAGCCGTCGGTGGAGGAAACCATTGAAATTCTCAAGGGACTGAGAAGCCGCTTCGAGGAACACCACAAGGTAAAATACTCGGTTCCGGCACTGCGCTGTGCCGCCGAACTTTCGGCTCGATACATCAATGACCGCCACCTGCCCGACAAGGCCATCGACGTGATCGATGAGGCCGGCGCCAGCATACGCCTGCAACCACCGTCGAGGCGCAAAAAGACCATAGGCGTCCACGACATCGAAACCATCATTGCCAAGATGGCGCGCATACCGGCCAAGACCATCTCGGCGTCGGACAAGGATGTGTTAAAAAATCTGGAGCGCGACCTTAAGATGGTTGTGTTTGGCCAGGACACGGCAATTGATACCCTGGCCAATGCCATCAAGCTGGCCCGCGCCGGCCTGGGCAGTGAGCAACGCCCGATTGGTTCGTTCCTGTTTGCGGGTCCGACTGGCGTAGGTAAGACCGAAGTAACGCGTCAACTCGCCAGCGTCATGGGCATCGAGCTGATTCGGTTCGATATGTCCGAGTACATGGAGCGGCACACGGTTTCGCGATTGATCGGCGCGCCGCCTGGGTACGTTGGCTTTGATCAGGGTGGGCTCCTCACCGATGCCATTATTAAGCATCCCCATGCTGTGCTGCTGCTCGATGAAATCGAGAAAGCCCACCCGGATGTATTCAATCTGCTGTTGCAGGTGATGGATCATGGCACGCTGACCGATAACAACGGCCGAAAGGCGGATTTTCGCAGTGTCATCCTGGTCATGACCAGCAATGCGGGAGCCACTGAACTGGATCGCACCTCCATTGGATTCACTGCCCAGGACAACAGCACCGATGGACTCGAGGCAATTCGTAAGGTGTTTTCCCCAGAGTTCCGAAACAGGCTTGACGCCATCATTCAGTTCAAAGCCCTCACCCCGGACATTATTCAGAACGTGGTGGACAAGTTCGTCATCGAGTTAGAGGCGCAGCTGGTGCCCAAGCGGGTGACCGTGGATGTCGATGACGAAGCCCGCATCTGGTTGGCCCAACGGGGCTACGACCCAAAGATGGGGGCGCGCCCCATGGCCCGAGTGATACAGGAGGCCATCAAGCGGCCACTCGCCGAGGAATTGTTGTTCGGCCGCCTGGTCAACGGGGGACATGTGCTGGTGAAAGGAAGCGGCGATGGTTTGGAGCTCGAAATTCAGGAAGAGGAATCCGTGCACTGAGCAACGCGGCACAACGCCTGGAGATGGCCGCGTTGGAAACGCATCACATCATCCGACCCCATGCCGCTTTGGGGTTGGTTGGACAAGATTGGGATTGGTTGAGAGCGGGGCGAGAAGTGCGTGCTACCGATTACGGTATACGATTCGACCTTTGCTTAAATCGTAAGGCGTGAGTTCGACCTTCACCTTGTCACCGGTGAGGATACGAATGTAATGCTTGCGCATCCGTCCTGAAATGTGTGCGGTCACGACATGCCCATTTTCCAGCTCCACACGGAACATGGTGTTCGGCAGGGTATCGACCACGGTACCCTCCATCTCAATACTGTCTTCCTTCGCCATCTAGACTCCTTCGAGTCACCTCTGAAACCGCGGCAACCATACAGAAAAGCCGGTTGGGCAGCAAGTACCGCACCGCGGGAATGCGGGTCCACGGTGTGGGCAAAATCCTGATTAGGGATATCGCTGCCAGATTCCGTCTGCCACGCGGAGTTCGTGGGGCTTAAAGCGCGTCTTGTAAGCCATTTTTTGACTCCCTTCGATCCAGTATCCCAGGTAAAGCCAACGCAGTGATTCAGTGCGCGCGATCTGAATCTGCTTCAGAATGGCCCAAGTTCCCAAGCCCCGTTCGGGCAACCGTGGATCGAAGAATGTGTACACCGCGGACAGACCCTCACTCACCTCGTCGGTCACGGCCACGGCCACCAGTTTTTTACCCCGGCGTGCTTCGTAGAAGCGGGTGTTGCACCAGGCGCTGGTGAGAAAGGCGCGAAAGTCTTCTGGTGCGGATTGGTCCATGCCGCCACCGGGATGACGAACCACCAGATATCGTTGGTAAAGCTCAAAGTACTCATCGCTGTGTCCGGGATCCCCCCTGGTGAAGTCCAGGTCCCTGTTCCTTATCATCATTCGCCGCATACTGCGGTTTGGTCGATGCTCCGCCACCGGCAGGCGCAGGGAGATGCAGGCCCTGCAATCCTGGCAGTGGGGTCGATAGAGATAATCACCACTGCGCCGGAACCCCAGCGGTGCCAGGGCGGAGTACAGCTCGGGGCTGTTGCACTTCGGGTCCGTGACCAGATTCCGGGCGCGACGCTGGTCCAGGTAGGCACAATCATGCTCGCTGGTGAGATAGAGCCGGATATCGGACTGTCCGGTACTCATATCCGCCTAAGGACCCCGCTGCTCAGATGTGAAACGTCGCGAACGACGCACTGGCCGATGCCGAGCACCGCGCAGTCGGAGCCGGGTGGACCCGAAACCGAGTATGAGCGTTACCGCAGTTTTCAGATTCATCACACTCTTTCGGTGGTGTCGCGGGTCGAATCTGTCGCCACAAAGTCGTCGACCCGATCTGCATCCAGGGACCAGCGTCCGGTTCGTCCAGGCTGTTCCAGTGCCGCTGCCAGCAGGTCCATGAAACGATTTCGGGGAATCGGTTCGGCCCCCAATCGAAGCAAATGCGCGCTCTGGGTCTGACAATCTACCAACCTGAACCGCCAGCGCACCAATTGTGCACACAGGTACACCAGGGCAACCTTAGAGGCGTCCGTCGCACGACTGAACATGGATTCGCCGAAAAATACGCCACCTTGAGCGACGCCGTACAAGCCTCCGATCAGCGCCCCCTGCTGGCGAACCTCAACGGAATGCGCGTACCCAGCATGATGAAGCGCCGTATAGGCTTGCTGCATATTATGGGTGATCCAGGTTCCGGTCTGGCCGGGCCGCGGCTCTGCACACGCGGCTATGACGTCGCTGAAGGATCGGTCCAGGGTGACCTGATAACCCTTGTTGCGCAGGGATTTGGCTAGGCTGCGGCTGACACGAATCTGTTCCGGACGCAGTATGGTGCGTGGGTCAGGTGACCACCAGAGTATCGGTTGGCCGTCGCTATACCAGGGAAAGATTCCCCCTTGGTAAGCTTGCAGCAGCCTGTTTACCGACAGGTTGCCTCCGAAAGCGAGCAAACCGTCAGGATCCCTCAGTGCGGTGCCCACGGCCGGAAAAGGCGTCAGCTCATCATCGGGGTCTATCCAGACCAGAGTCGTCATGCCGGCGATGGTGCTCGATATGGACTGTGCGCCATAAGTTGCGCCGCATAGTCTTGCACCGCTGGTCCCTCACGCTCGAGGAAATCATCAATCGCACGCCGCATCCCCTCGTTCTCAATCCAATGAGAGGAGTAGGTGAGGGTCGGCAAAAAGCCTCGGTGAACCTTGTGCTCCCCCTGAGCGCCAGGCTCAAAGCGCTGGAGACCATTGCCGATACAGTATTCTATGCCCTGGTAGTAACAGGCCTCGAAATGCAGGCTGTCGTAATCCTTGTCGCAGCCCCAGTGACGACCGTAAAGCGCGGTATCGCTGCGCAGACAAATGGCCCCGGCCACCTCGCGCGGACCATCATAGGCCAGACACAGGACCAGCCGGTCACCCATGGTTTCCCCGATCTCCTGGAAAAAAGGGAGCGTCAGGGTGGCGAACCCGCCGCGTCGATCAAAGGTGGATTCGTAGAACCGATGCGTCACAGCCCAGCGCGCCTCGTCCATCTCCGATCCCGACAGCACTTTCAGAGTCAGCCCGGACTCGGCCACCAGGCGCCGTTCTCGACGAATGTTCTTTCTCTTTTTCGAACTTAGGGCAGATAGGAAGTCGTCGAAGTTCGCATACCCATTGTTGTGCCAGTGATATTGGCAGCCCAGGCGCCGGGGCATGCTCTGAGCCTCGTACGCAGCAAGCTCTTCCGGGCGATGGAAAAGACAGTGGTAGGAGGACACACCAAGGCTGGTGGCTAGGCGCACCGCCTCTGCGGCCAGGGCGTCCCGGCCCGATACCGGATCGGTGGCCGGGTGCAGCAGCATACGGGCACCGGTAGCCGGGGTGAAGGGTACCGCACTGACCAGTTTTGGGTAGTAGCGAATGCCATATCGCTGGTACGCATCCGCCCAAGCCCAGTCGAATACGAACTCGCCATAGGAATTGGTTTTGAGATAAAGCGGCATCGCCGCCACCAGAACGCCGCTTTGATCAAAACCCAGCAGGTGCTGAGGATGCCAGCCCGTGCGTTCGCCCACACAGTCGTGCCGTTCCAGCGCCCGCAGGAATTCGTAGCGCAAAAAGGGATCGCCATCGCTTATCAGGGCGTTCCAATCGTTTGCCTCAACGTGACTGAGAGATGCACAGATCTCAAAACGCATGGATCAACCCAGTGTGGCCAAATCAGAATGAATTTGAGTGAGAAACCGCGCGACAGTTCTGACCCGTTCCGATTTGGCTGAGCTCGTGCTCCGAAAATTCTTATCTTGTTCAATACTTTTGCGGCGTTTTCGTGCAAAACACTTCATATATGAAGCGTAGAATGGGACAATGTCGGAACTAGGGGGCTGTACTCTGATCATACGAGGGCGGATGCTTGGCTCAAACGTCTCAGAAAACGGGTGCAACGCAGGGAGCCGCGTTGGCTGCGGTCCACCACGGCCTTCGCGAGAGTGCGCTCCTGCTGGTCGTTGTCGTGGCGCTCTATCTTCTGGTCTCTCTACTCTCATTTACCCCATCCGATCCGGCATGGTCGCACAGCGGCATGTCCGAGCAAGTCCGCAACCTAGGCGGTGTGGCTGGGGCGTGGATCGCCGATATCGTACTCTATTTTTTCGGTTATCCCGGCTTTCTGCTGCCTCCGCTGTCGGCCCTTGGCGGCTGGCTGGTGTTCCGTGGACAGGCGGTGACGCCCTATCTTTCGGAACGGCCCGCATTGGTACGCGCCATTGGCCTGTTGGTGACGCTGGTGGCTGCCTGCGGCCTGTCGTCGCTGATGTTTGTCGCCGATGCGGGATGGATACCGGGCGCTGCGGGGGGGGTGTTGGGAGAACTGATCAGCCGTAATCTGATTTCAGTAGTCAGTCACTTTGGCGCGGGCCTGTCGCTCATCGCCCTGCTCATGACCGGTCTGAACCTCTTTACCGGACTTTCCTGGATTGCCGTAGTGGATATGGTGGGCAAGCTCACCCTGAATCTGATTGGGTTTTGCGTTCGGATTGCGAGGGTTGTAGCGCGTGCGGTTGGACCAAGATTGAAGCGGCCCCCCCGCGTCGAGCGTGTACTCAACGCAAACCCCGTCATTGAAAGCACCGGTGCGCATCAGGCCCGGCAAGAACCTGTCCTGTCCGCGGCGGCCGGCGGAGCGCCCGCACCCGGCGCTCCGCTTGACCCTGACCCCGACAGGACATGGACATTGCCGCGCAGCGCTCCCCCCCTATCGCAGAAGCCGCGAGCTGGTCGGTCCAAAAAGAAAGTCTCTGCCGGTCAGTTGGAGATGGGTGCCCTGGGACTGCCTCCTATGGATCTGCTGGATCAGGCACAGACCAGCGGCGGCAGTTATGCCCCGGATGTGTTGGAGGCTTTGTCTCGCCAAGTCGAGGAACAACTCGCGCATTTCGGCGTCCAGGTGGCGGTGGTGGCGGTTCAACCCGGACCCGTCATCACCCGTTTCGAGCTGCAACCGGCGCCTGGGGTCAAGGTGAGCCAGATAAGCAATCTGGCCAAGGATATGGCCCGCGGTTTGTCGGTGATCGCGGTGAGGGTGGTGGAGGTGATCCCGGGAAAGTCGGTGGTGGGTCTGGAGATTCCAAACGTGCGGCGTGAGATTGTCGCGCTGCGCGAGGTGCTTTCGTCATCGGTCTGCCTGGAAGCGTCCTCGCCCGTCACCCTGGCCTTGGGGAAGGACATTGCCGGACTTCCGGTGGTGGCCAACCTGGCGAAGATGCCACACCTGCTGGTTGCGGGCACCACCGGGTCCGGCAAGTCGGTGGCCATCAATGCCATGCTGCTGAGCATGTTGTACAAGAGCACGCCCGAGGAAGTTCGCCTGATTCTGGTCGATCCGAAGATGCTGGAGCTCTCCATCTATGAGGGGATTCCTCATTTGCTGGCACCGGTGGTGACCGATATGAAAGATGCGGCCAGCGCTCTGAGTTGGTGTGTGGGCGAAATGGAACGTCGTTACAAGCTCATGGCGGCGCTCAAGGTGCGCAATATCGCCGGCTTCAACGCCCAAGTTGTGGAAGCGGAGGCAGCGGGCACGCCAATTCTGGATCCGTTTTATCAGCCCGAGCTGGAACTGGATCCCGACGGATCGGCACCTGCCCTGGAAAAGCTTCCGTTTGTGGTGGTGGTGATCGATGAACTCGCCGACCTGATCATGGTGGTGGGCAAGAAAGTCGAGGAACTGATCGCCCGCCTGGCCCAAAAGGCGCGAGCGGCGGGTATTCACCTGATCCTGGCCACCCAGCGCCCGTCTGTCGATGTGATCACCGGACTGATCAAAGCCAATATTCCGACCCGTATTGCATTTCAGGTGTCATCCAAGGTCGATTCGCGGACCATTCTGGATCAGTCCGGGGCCGAGACGCTGCTTGGACATGGGGACATGCTGTATTTGCCGCCGGGAACCGGATTCACCCAACGGCTGCATGGTGCATTCGTGGATGACGACGAGGTGAATCGGGTGGTGGAGTATCTCAAAGCCAGCGGTGAGCCGGATTACGTGGACAGTATCCTAGAAGCCCGTGTCGAGTCGGCGGGCGGGGCATCCGGTGAGTTCGACGATGGCGACATGGAGGCAGATCCGCTCTATGACCAGGCCGTTCGAATTGTCACCGAGACGCGCAGGGCATCCGCATCGGGCATCCAGCGTCGCTTGAAAATCGGCTACAATCGCGCAGCCCGTTTGATCGAGGCGATGGAGTTTGCCGGTATTGTCAGCGCTCAAGGAAGCAACGGAATGCGGGAAGTTCTGGTGGCACCACCCCCGGAGGAGTAAATCATGATGCTTCGTCGGCCGTTGGCGACCGGCCTGCTCGGCGCAGTGGCGCTGTGCCTGTCAGCACTTTGTTCGTCCGCCGAGCCGCTGCAGAACTATTTTCAACAGCTGAGCACGCTGCGCGCCGATTTCGTCCAGACCGTCACCGCGGGACCCAATCAGGCGCCGAAATTGTCTCGTGGCCGAATGGTTCTGGAACGTCCCGGCCGATTCCGCTGGGACTATGAGGCACCCTATGAACAGGTCATTGTTTCGGACGGAGATCGGGTCTGGCACTACGATGCTGATCTGGAGCAGGTCACGGTGCAGCGCCTGGACGAGAGCATGGACACCACGCCGCTCGCGCTTTTGATGGGGCGAGCGCCGCTCGAGGAATCGTTTCTCGTCAAGTCTATTGGCCGGGACGAGGGCCAGGACTGGTTTGAATTGACACCGCGGGGTTCCGAAAGTCAGTTTAACCGGATTCGGGTGGCCTTGCGCGAAGGCGAGTTGAGCGGTCTCGAGCTGGATGACGCCCTTGGCACAAACACGCGACTCCGCTTTGACCGAATGGAGCGGAATAAGGCTATCGATCCCGCCGAGTTTGAGTTCGTTCCACCCGCAGGCGCGGATGTCGTTGGAGACGGCTGAGCGCGATCCGGGCCGACCGCTGGCCGACCGGATGCGACCCCGCACAATTGAAGAGTACGTAGGCCAAAGCCACATTTTCGATCCGGGCAAACCCCTGCGATCGTCGCTAGAGCGTGGGCACGTCCATTCGATGTTGCTATGGGGCCCGCCGGGCACCGGAAAGACCACACTTGCGCGATTGGTCGCGGCCTGTGTGGATGCGGAATTCAAAGCCATTTCCGCTGTGCTCGCCGGGGTAAAGGACGTGCGCGAGGCGGTAGCAAACGCCACACGCATCCGCCAAGTTCATAATCGCGCGACGGTTTTGTTCGTTGACGAAGTGCATCGGTTCAATAAATCGCAGCAGGATGCGTTTCTGCCTTTTGTCGAGGACGGCACCATCGTCTTCATCGGTGCGACGACGGAAAATCCATCATTTGAAGTAAACAATGCCCTGTTGTCACGCACTCGGGTCTACGTGCTGCGGCCTCTGACCCGGGAGGATGTACTCACCATCCTTTGCCAGGCGCTGGCGGATTCCCGGCGGGGCTATGGCGGTAAGGTAGGCGTGGTGCCGGAAGCCATGACGATGTTGGCCGAGGCAGCGGACGGCGATGCCCGACGCGCGCTGACTTTTCTCGAGTTGGCGGTTGACTTGACCGAGGCCGATGCGGATGGCGTTCGCACGGTGAAATCGGCCACGGTGGCTGAGGTTTGCAGCGGCAGCGCCCGTCGATTCGACAAGGGTGGCGACCTGTTCTACGACCAGATTTCGGCGCTGCACAAGTCGGTCCGAGGCTCCAGTCCTGATGGCGCGCTGTATTGGCTGACCCGTATGCTGGACGGTGGTTGCGATCCTGTCTACATCGCCCGCCGCATCGTCCGCATGGCCAGCGAAGACATCGGCAATGCCGACCCCCGTTCGCTGCAGCTGGCCTTGGATGCCTGGGAGGCTTACGAGCGCTTGGGTGCGGCCGAAGGGGAGTTGGCTCTGGCCCAGGCGGTGATCTACCTGGCCTGCGCGCCAAAGAGCAATGCCGTATACACAGCGCACAATGAGGCCCGTGAGGACGCCCGGACTGCGGGCAGCCTCGAGGTGCCCATGCATTTGCGCAACGCACCCACCAGACTGGCCAAAGCACTGGGGCATGGGCATCGGTACCGTTATGCTCATGACGAACCGGACGGCTATGCCGCCGGCGAGGTATATCTTCCCCATCCATTGCAGCAGCGATGTTATTATCGGCCTGTGAACCGGGGGCTGGAAATCCGGATCCGGGAAAAGCTTGACCGATTGCGTCAGCAGGACATCGAAGCCGGGCGCGAGGACTGAGCGGGCGCTCACCCGTCTCTGCGCGGGGTCGCGCCCGCGCTACCATGCATGGGCAAGCTCTGCACATTGGGTATAATTCGCTCCGCCTCAACTCAGGACGGGCAGCCCCTTGTTACAACTGTTTGCCATCGCTGTTGGCGGTGCGGTCGGCGCACTGATGCGGTTTTTTGTCTCCACCGGCACCTACTTTCTGCTGGGGCGCGGTTTTCCCTATGGCACCTTGGTGGTGAACCTTCTGGGCAGCCTGCTTATGGGCGCCCTGTTCGTGCTTTTGTCTGACCGCCTGGCCCTGGGTCCGGAATGGCGTGGCGGACTGCTGGTTGGTTTACTAGGTGCCTTTACCACCTTTTCCACCTTTTCACTGGAGACTCTGGTGATGCTCGAGGAGGGACGCTGGCTGGGCGCGTCGGCCAACGTCTTTCTCAGCGTCACGCTCTGTCTGGCAGCAACCTGGATCGGCCTCACCGTGGCGAGGCAGATATGAAAAGTGACGCTGCAACCATGGCCCGAATCTATCTGAGCGAGGGTGACATGAGCATCGATCAGGTATTGACGGGGCTGCGCCGGGCCGGTGCGATCAAGGGTGTGACAGTCTATCGGGGTATAGCTGGCTATGGCCTTTCCGGCCGGGTGCACGAGGCGCATTTGCTGGATTTGTCCCTGGATTTACCTCTGGTAGTGGAATTCTTCGATACACCAGAGCAAGTGCAAGCCATTCTGCAGGCGCTACAGGGTCAGATGGATCTGTCTCAGGTGGTCACCTGGCCGGTGCACCATTCGATTTCACCCAACGCGGAGTAGAAATGCTCGACCCGAAGTTGCTGCGAACCGACCTCGATACCATGGCACGTCGCCTTGCACGGCGTGGCTATGCGCTCGATGGTAGCCGCCTGGAGAGTCTGGAGGCGCAACGAAAGGACCTGCAGATGCGGGCGCAGAATCTCCAAAACGAGCGCAATCGGCATTCCAAGTCCATTGGCCGGGCAAAGGGGGCGGGTGAGGACATTGAGCCCTTGATCCAACAGGTGGCCACGCTGGGCGACGATTTGAAACGCGCGCAAGCGGAACTGAGCGGTGTCCAGGATGCGCTGAATGCCCTTCATCTGGACATCCCGAATCTCCCCGATGACAGTGTGCCGGAGGGCACCACCGAGGATGATAACCAGGAAGTTCGACGCTGGGGTGAACCCACAGTATTCGGCTTCGAGCCTCGGGATCATGTGGAACTGGGTGGTTCCGGTATGGATTTTGAGCTGGGCGCCACCCTGGCCGGCGCCCGATTCGTGGTCCTTTCCGGACCGTTGGCACGGCTTCAACGCGCATTGACCCAGTTCATGCTGGATGTACACACCACCGAGCACGGCTACCGTGAAACCTACGTGCCCTTCATGGTTATGGACCGTATTCTCCACGGCACCGGCCAATTGCCCAAGTTCGAACAGGATTTGTTCAGGGTCGATGACGAGTCGGGTCATTTCCTGATCCCCACATCGGAAGTGCCACTGACCAATCTGGTGCGTGAGCGCATCCTGGAGCCGGGTGAGTTGCCCATTAGGATGACGGCACATACGCCGTGTTTTAGAAGCGAAGCGGGATCCTATGGTCGTGATACCCGGGGTATGATTCGCCAGCATCAGTTCGAGAAGGTGGAACTGGTTCATGTGGTTCGGCCGGACGCGTCCTGGGATGCTCTGGAATTGTTGTTGGGCCACGCCGAGAGCATTCTGCGCCGGCTGGAGTTGCCTTATCGTGTCGTGGCACTGTGCGGCGGGGATCTCGGATTCTCGGCCGCCAAGACTTACGATCTTGAAGTTTGGCTACCCGGACAGCAGACCTATCGAGAGATTTCCTCGTGCAGCAACTGCACGGATTTTCAAGCCAGGCGGATGCAGGCCCGATGGCGTAACCCGGAAAGTGACAAGCCCGAACTGGTGCACACGCTGAACGGTTCGGGATTGGCTGTGGGCCGTACGCTGGTCGCGGTCCTGGAAAACCATCAGCAGGAGGACGGCTCCATACAGATTCCCGCAGCGCTCCGCGGCTATCTGGGTGGTGCAACTCGCTTGGAACTCTAATGAGCGTTGTCTTTGGGGAGTTGTAAGAACAAAGCGCTATGAATATCGGAATAAGCTGACTTTATCCGAGGCAAAGGAAACGGTAGGGTATGGTTCATAAGGTGTCCGGCAACGGAGGCTGGACATGAAGGCACTTGAATATGGGGTCAACCGCCATGAATGCATCCGAAAACAGTCGCCGTTGGCAGTTGCATGCGCAGCTCTCGGGGATTCGCCAGGCTCTAGAGGCGCTGGAAGAGCAGATTGCGCAGGTAGATGACGCATTGCTTTCGCTGGACGAACAGGAAACACCCCAGGTCGAACGGGTAGAGTCTCCACCCGAATCACCCACCCTCAGCGGTACGCCACTGGCCATTGCTGCCGGGTGAGGGCCTGACGGACAGTAACTTCAGCTGCGCTTCGCTCCGCCCAGGTGGCCCACATCCCGTTGTCGGGTTCGCCGGCGACCAGGACATAACAGCCAACATTCATAGGCCTCTCGTCCACATGGGCGCGGCTATGCACCTTGGCTGCCCACCGGTAAACTTCCCCATTTGCCCGCCCGCTCGACCAAGTCTGCTACGACCCGCCTTCCGAGGTTCGTGCACCTCGGTCGTGGCCGATGTGTCAGAAAATGTTGAAACAGCGCGACTACATCAGCGGCCTGAGAGCACTGGCGATTCTGCCGGTGATGGCCTATCACGCCTGGCCCGAGCTTCTGCCCGGCGGGTTCGTCGGCGTCAGTGTTTTCTTTGTCATTTCCGGCTTCCTGATCACTTATCTGATTGCGGATGATTTGAGCCGCGGACAGTTTCGTTTCCAGAGGTTCTACGCACGGCGGGTCAGACGCCTGTTGCCGGCGGCGACGGTGGTGTTTCTGAGCACCTTTGTGTCGGCCGCGTTGATTCTGGCACCGGACGCTTTTCGTGGTTTCGGACACAGTCTGGTGGCAGCGGATCTGCTGCACGCCAACCAGTACTTCGGAAAGACAGCCGGTTACTTCGACGCGCCGTCCCACGAGAAGCCGCTGCTGCACTTCTGGTCCTTGTCCATCGAAGAGCAGTTCTATCTGATATGGCCATGGGTGCTCGCCGGGATGGTGTTGCGGGTTCGATGGCGATGGGGCCTCGTCGCGCTGATTTTGGTACTGCTGACGTCACTGGGATTCGCCGAATGGCTGACGCGGACCACGCCGGATCGGGCCTTTTATTCGCTTGGTGCGCGGATCTGGGAGCTCATGACCGGTGCAATTCTCGCTCTGGTCGTCGATCAAGTCAGACTGGGCGAAAAGTCGGCAGAATGGTTGAGTGGTGCAGGGCTGGCCGCCATTGTATTCAGTTGCTTCTGGCTGGGTCCGTCGATTGCTTTTCCAGGCGTTTCGGCGTTGCCCGCATGTCTGGGTACGGCTGCTGTTCTGATGGCGGGCTTTCATCACAGCACCTGGACTTCCAGGGCATTGTCCGCGGGCTTTCTGGTTTACATCGGCCTGATCTCGTACTCACTCTACCTTTGGCATTGGCCAATACTCTCGCTGGCGCGATATTACCTGGAACGCCCCCTGTTGCCGTTCGAGGCCGCCCTGCTGGTGATCAGTGGTGCGGGCCTTGCCATGTTGTCCTGGCGTTTTGTAGAACAACCCTTTCGGGTGGTTGACGGTCGTTTTCGGACCACGGATGGGAAAACCCTGTGGGTTGGGCTTTTGTCGATACTGGGCGTGGCAATACTGGGTGGGATGGCGCAGATGGATCGTGGTTGGGTCTGGCGTTTCGGACCCTTGGCTCAGCAGATTTTTGAACAGCGACTGGAGGCCAACCCATGGGAAGCGCGTTGCGACAACACCCCGCAGATATTTTCCGACGACGTGTTCTGCAACTTCGGCCGTCCCAAGGCGCCGGAGGATTCGTTCGATATTGCTGTGTTTGGGGATTCAAACGCGGATCACTTCGTGCCCCTGGTCGCTGATTACGCCAGGCAACACGGATTGAGCGGGCGTCAGGTCACCCAGACCGCATGTATTGGACTGCTGGGCGTGCGTGCCAAGGGCCGGACACCGGCGAAACAGGCTGAGTGTCTGGACTATCAGCGGAGCATCGTGTCGTTCGTAGAGCGCAACCCGGAACTGCGTCTGGCGATTATTTCGGGAAACTGGGTTTCCTATCAGGGACGCTTGTCAGCAAATGAGCTGAAGTTCAACGATTCCGCCACGTCAGGGGCAGAATCGAATCCCGAGAACCTGGAGTACCATCTTCGCCGTACCATTGCATTTTTCCGGGCGCGGGGCGTCGAGGTACATCTGATCGCACAGATTCCCTATCAGGACGGCCTACCCATCCGCTGCGTGCTGGAAGGACTGCAGGATCAGGACGGGATCGAGCATTGCGGCGTCAGTGCGGCCGTCGCGCGGGCCTCCACCGCCCCCACCAGTAGCCTTTTTCGGCGCATGGCGGGGGAGATGGATGGCGTGACCGCCACCATTCCCACTGACTTCATGTGTGACGACACGATTTGTCCGATCGTGATGGACGGTGTTCTGCTTTACCGCGACTTTGCCCACCTGAACGCAATCGGGGCGCGTCAACTAGGAAGTCAGTTCGAATTGCCCGTGTTGCCGCGTCAATAGTCTGCCCCACCGGCGACCTGGACAGGCATGCACTAGAACCCCTGAATTGCATGGCAATCGGATGGAAATTCCTTCATTGTCGTCCAATACTCTGCACAAGGCGGGTGTGACCCGTGTTCTGGAGTGATTTTATGGCCGGTTGGGTTTTGTTCGCGGTGGCCGTGGTTTTGGTCGCGGTTTACTACATGCGTCATCCAGTACCGCAGCGACAGAAACACGCAGGGAGATCCGGACTTTGGGGCCGCCGGATCCGCCAGAAACCCCGGTCCAGGGGGCCGTGGCATGGTGTAGAGGTCATGAGCAGGGATTCGGATGACCCGTGCCCGGCGGCGCTGGCGGTGCGAGGTGCCCGTTTTCTGGCCAGCGAGGCCCCCAGCGTCCCGCTGCGCGATTGCGACGTGCTCAATTGCCACTGCTGGTATGAACACTTCGATGATCGCCGGCAAGGGGATCGCCGCGCAGGGCACAACCTCCATGACGGCGTGATGTCTGGACTCGGGATCAAGGAGGAGCGCCGGGCTGGGCGCGACCGGCGTGAAGCGACGGATATGGACGATGCCCTGACCACCTGATGCACCATCGATTATGAGTCGGAGCCCAGAGATCCATGTCGCACAATGAGCAGATCCTGTTTGCCAACGAGGCGTTCTATCTGGCGTTCCGTGCCCGGGATCTGGCCGCCATGGATGCGGTGTGGGATCGACAGGGTCCGGTTTGCTGCGTTCATCCCGGTTGGCGCCCAATCAACGACCGGGACGGGGTAATGGAGAGCTGGAAGGGCATTTTCACGTCGGATGGTGAGCACGAAGTGCGTAGCGCGCAAGTCAGGCTGACTCAACATGCCGAAGTTGCGTTGGTCACCTGTTACGAGTTGCTTGCAACCAGCCACCTGGTGGCGACCAACATGTTTGTACGACGTGAGGGTGGTTGGCGCATGATTCACCACCATGCCAGCGCCTGTTTCGCGGGACGCCCAATTGACGACGCCGCTGGCCCACCCATGCAGTAGGCCTTTGATCCGAACTGAAAAGCATGCTCAGGGCCGAACCGCGATGGCGTTTATGGTGCCCCGCATGGCTCGTATGGCGTAGTTTTTGCCATCAATGCGGGCCGCGAGCTGGGCCGATACCGAACCGTCGAGATTCAACGCGCTCCTGGCATCCGTGTGGGTGGCGACGTAGTCGGCCAGAGCCCACAGAGGCAGGCCGCTTCCTGCGGCGAAGTTCACCCTGACCTGATCTGCCGAACCCGACAGGCTCTCATCCTGGGCGGCAAGGATCAGGAAGATTGTGTCTTCGGACAGGGCAATGGCTGAACGCGCGGCGCGGCGCGCCCCGCTCCGACGTTTTACCAGCGTGACGCCGTTGGCGACGATTCGATCAATCGATTGGAGCGCCTGGGTTGCACCAGGTGCATAGGCGCTGTGGTGGATGATTCGAGGGCCGTCTTTGCGCAACTCCAGAACCCCCGACCCACCGCCACGCCGGAAAGCGCCATACTCGATGCCATCAGCCACGACCAGGCCCATGGCGGTTCCGTCTCTATCATAGAATCCGCCATTGATCACGGCCCAAGGGCCAGGGTCGCCGGGCAGAAAACGCTCGAAGGATGTTACGGCCTCGGCGGCCAGTACCTTGATTTGGCCCGTCCGGGGCAGAGTCACCCGCCAGATCCACCCTTCGCTTGTCCCGAGCGACCACCGTTGACGTTCCAGCGCCAGCCCGGCTTCGCTCGCCATCGGTTCCAAGACACCAACCCGAAACTGGGGTGTATCGGCCGCCGCGGTTGTTGCCCACAGGGTAAACAGGGCCACTGGCAGAGTCACCAGCAGGCGCTTCCCCCGCTTCGGCCCGATTTTCCGATTTTGGTTCATGCCGATGTCTTCTTTGCCAGGAGATGGTCTTTGGCCTGATTGATCTTGGTGGCAAGATAGCTCGATCCGCCTCTATCCGGGTGCAGCTTCTGGATCAACCGGCGATGTGCATCCCGGATCTCCTGCTCCGACGCACCGTCCGCAAGACCGAGGATCTGGAGCGCCTCCGAATCGGTCATGGTGGCGCTGAAGGCCATGCCCTGGCTTGCGTCGCCGTCAGGGCCCACTCTGACAGTGTCGCGCCAGTCTGCACCGTGGGCGCGCTCCAGGAAAGCTTCCAGCAACGGAACCGATTCCGGGTCTTCGCGCTCGCATTCCCGCCACAGCACCGCCAGTTCCTCCGGTGTCAAATCGTTGAGCGAGCGGCCGGTGAAACGTCCGTCCAAAACCCGGCCGGAC
>JAHEDQ010000006.1 GCA_024641125.1 Candidatus Competibacteraceae bacterium
GCGCTGCATGCGCAGCGGCAGCGTTTCGACCCCCTGGAGAATGTGAAACGCGGTGGTAGGGCTCATGCAGGAGCCAAAATCGCGCAGGCCCTCTTTGCGTGCTCGCAGGATGAACGCCGCAGGTCCGTACTCCTCTGTGAAATCCATGCCGTGAAAGCCTTCATAGGGCTCGGTCAGGTCGGGATAACGGTCGCTGGACTCCCAGTCGAAACGGCCACTGTCAACCAACAGGCCACCGATCGCGACGCCGTGCCCACCCAGGAATTTGGTGGCGGAATGGAACACCAGATCAGCACCCAGGTCGAACGGGCGCATGAGGAAAGGCGTGGTGAAGGTCGAGTCAACCAACAGCGGAATACCGGCTTCGTGGGCGACCGCGGAAACGGCCGGGATGTTGAGCACATCCAGGCCCGGATTGCCAAGAGTCTCACCGAACAGCAGGCGCGTCTCGGGACGAATAGCAGCTCGAAAAGCATCCGGGTCCCGTGGATCGACAAAACTCGTTTCGATGCCGAACCGGGGCAGCGTATAGCTCAGCAGGTTGTGTGATCCGCCGTACAGAGAGCGAGACGCAACGATGTGGCCGCCGGCGCCCATGAGCGTTGCCACTGCCAAGTGAAATGCGGCTTGCCCGCTGGCCGTGGCGATAGCGCCGACACCGCCTTCCAGAGCCGAGATGCGTTCTTCGAGTACCGCGTTGGTGGGATTCGTGATACGGGAGTAAACGTGGCCGCCACGCTCCGCATTGAATAGCGACGCAGCCTGATCGGCGTCGCGGAACACAAAAGAGGTGGTCTGGTAGATGGGAGTGGCCCGGGCGCCGGTGGCAGGATCAGGCTGCTGTCCCGCATGCAGGGACAATGTGGAGAAACGAGGGTATTTTGGGCCGTTCATGGCATACCTGTCCTGTCGTTATGCCGTTACCTTACACAGCTCGGGCGACCGCGGGCAACGATCATCCCACACCGTTTGAACGGGATCGAAAGCTTGGAATGCAAATGCGAGATGAGACGCCTCCGCCGCACCCTGAGCAACATCCGGTTTGTGCCTGTGCGCTGTGCGGGCGGCAGGGCCTGCCCCTAACGCGGCATCACCTGATACCCCGTATGCGTCACCGCAACAAACGGGTCCGTCGCAACCATGGCCGCGACAATCTGCTGGGGCAGACCATCGGCCTGTGCCGACCGTGCCATGACCACGTCCACCTGACGCTGAGCGAAAAAGACCTTGCCGAGCACTATTACACCCGAGAAGCACTGTTGAAGCACCCGGACATCATGCGATTCTGCGCGTGGATAGCGACCCGACCGGCAGGATTCAGGCCCAAGGGGTGTGGGAAGCGTCGTTACCAGCGGTAGCGGGCACCGAAGGAAAAAACCGGAACCCGATCCAACTCGCCCAAACCATAATCGGTATCTGCGCCGGTAGACAGGCCGCTGTCCAGACCGGCGCCGAGACGCGGCCGATCGGCGGTTTCGCCAGCCCAAGGGGCAACATCCGAATACTCGGGAAACAGCATGCCCACATCGACGTTGAATCCCCAGCCGCCCTCGGCATCATCAAGACTGTTCCAGCCGATGCCGAGATAGGGCACGGACGGCATCACGTCGAACGGATTGCTGGAAACAGCGCTGTCCGGAGCGTACAGAGCGCCTGACGGGTTCGAGCCATATTGGAACCGCAGATCTGTTGGCGTGGTGTTAAGCAGTCCGCCACTGAAGCGGAATCCACCTCCGATCGGATGCCAGTCCAACACGGCCGATGGGCCGCCCAGATCCAGCCCTTGCCCAGAATACGTGCCCGGGGACAAGGTCGGATCGTGATAGAACTGATCTGTACTGAAGCGCGCGTTCCAACGTTCGCTGATCTGGAGTGAATGTTCCGGCGAGAGGCCGAAGTAGCCGCCGTTAGCCGTCGGCTCACCCGCATTGGCAGCGCTGCCAATGATCATCAGCAACGACATTGCCGCGGTCAGTCCATGTCCTTTCGAGATCCTAGCCATAGTCAGTGGTCACGTGCCGATGGTATGGGTTTCATCGAAGAAATGCTGCAGAGTCAATTGCAAGCCAAAAGCATGCCAAAAATTTGTCGCAAATCTCCATCTCCGATGATCGCCTGTGGGAAACATCTCCCCGTGTGAAGCTGCACTTATGTGTCTGCCAGGATACACCAAAAACATTTGTATCGGAATGGATACTGAATACCGCTTTAGCACAATCCGGGTCGATTCCTGCACCCGGCTCCAAGCGAATACGGGGTCAAGCCTCAGAGAGCGCCTGAGCATCCGCCGAAGGGGGCGCTGGCAGTCGGGCGCATCCTCGCAACCGGGCCCAAACATAGGCTGGCATTAGCCGATCACCGGGTCACTTTCTGTTGTTTCTGAGCAACAACCAGCGAACCAAACACTCAAGCCTAACCCGCCTGCAGCAGGTTCTCAGCCAGATCAAGCAAGATTCCGCCTTCGGCCATATCGTCGACTATGGTGAAATGATTCCGACCTGGCAAGTTCAGGTGATCCACAGTCAGGCCGGCATCGCCCCAAACCGTTTCGATCAAACCGCTTTGCCGGTGGAACTCCGCGCTCTCGTCCCCGCCCACGGCCAACAACAGCGGCACTTGATTCAATGGTTCCAGCAATACGGGACTGAGCGCTCGGGCTGTCACCCGGTCCAATCGCAGGGCGGCATTCTGCGACAAACCCAGCAGCGGTTCGAGCTCGAACACCCCACTGAGGCTGAGGGCGCTGTGGAACAAGGTCGGGGGCAGTTTGCGCCCATAATCACGCCATCGGGTTGCCAGCAGCATGGCCACCAGATGCCCGCCGGCGGAATGCCCGGACACCTGAATCCGGTCGCGGTCCACGCCCAAACGTGTGGCGTGCCGGCGCAGAGCCAGGCACCCCTGACGAACGTCCTCTACGATGTCACCCAATGTCACCGTCGGGCAAAGCCGATAACCCAAGGCGGCGAAGGCAATGCCCCGCCGCAACAAGGCCGGGGCCAGCAGGCTGAAGTAGGACTTACTCAGACTTTGCCAGTAACCTCCGTGAACAAACAGGTGCAGCGGCGCTTTGGAGACATCCGGAGGAAACAGGTCGAGTCGCTGCCGAGGGTCCGTGCCATACTGCAGTTCCAGCTGGTTGGTCATCTCTGCCCGCGTCCGGTCACTGCCCCTGCGCCAGCGTGCGAAGATGTCGACATACTCGGGCACTGCGGCCCGGTTGTTGTACTGGGCCTCCAACTCGGCCGGGCTGTACTTGCCCCAGTCGGCGTTCACGAATAGCGCCTCACACACCCAGATGACGCGCCTGAATATCAGCGGCATCCGTCAAATCGATCGAACTGCCCTCCCAGACCATCACCCCCTTCTCCAGAATGAAGTGGTGATCCGCCAAGCGCAGCAATACATCCAGATTTTTGTCTATGATCAGAATCGACTCGCCCCCCGCCTTGAGCGCTTCCAGCACGGACCAGATCTCCTGCCGGATCAGAGGCGCCAGCCCCTCGGTAGCTTCATCCAGGATCAGCAGCATGGGGTTGGTCATCAGCGCTCGGGCAATGGCCAACATCTGCTGCTCGCCACCTGATAGCTGGTTGCCCATATTGTTCGCGCGCTCCGAGAGTCGTGGAAACAGCTCGTAAACCCGCGTCAGAGTCCAGCCCTCATGCCGGGCGTGGCGGGTGGAGGCGGTGGCCAGCAGATTCTCCTGAACCGTCAGATTCGGAAATATCTGCCGCCCTTCCGGCACCAAGCCAAGGCCAGCACGTGCGATGGCGTACGAGGGCAATCCCACCAGTTCCCGACCGTCAAACCGGATCGAGCCGTGTGCCGGCCGCAGCAGCCCGATAATGCTGCGCACCAGGGTGGTCTTGCCCATACCGTTGCGCCCCAGCAAGGTGACCACCTCGCCCGATTGGATGTCGAGATCGACCCCGTACAACGCCTGGCTGGCCCCGTAAAAGGTCTGTACGCCACGCACCTGCAGCATCAACCCTGTCCCAAATAAGCCCGCCGAACCAGGGGGTCCCGCCGGATCTGTTCCGGCGTGCCGGTGGCAATGCACTCGCCGTAGACCAGTACCGACACCCGATCGGCCAATGCAAAGACGGCATCCATGTCGTGCTCCACCAACAAAATGGTGACCTCCCGCTTGAGCTCCCGGATCAGTCGGGTCATGCGCAGCGTGCCGCCCGAACCCATACCCGCCATGGGCTCATCCAACATCAGCAATCGGGGCCTGCCGGCCAGCGCCATGGCCACCTCGAGCTGCCGTTTCTCGCCGTGGGCCAGGGTGCCCGCGCAAACCTCGGCCTGGGGCAGCAAACCCAACCGGGCCAACAGACTACGGGCCTGACGGCGCAGGCGACGATCCCGCCGCGCAGGCAGCCAGAAGCGGAAGCTGTGGCCATCGTGCGCCTGCGCCGCCAGGGCAACATTGTCCTCGACCGAGAAGGCGTCGAATATGGACGTGACCTGGAAGGAGCGGGCCAACCCAAGTCGCGCCCGCCGATGGCCTGGCAGGACGGTGATGTCACGACCGGCAAACTCGATCCGGCCGGCATCCGGACGCAGGGCACCGGCCAGCTGAGCAAGTGCGGTGGACTTTCCGGCCCCATTCGGCCCAATCAGGGCGTGGGTTTCGCCCTGCAGTATGTCCAGACTCAGGTTTCGGCTGGCCACCACCGCGCCGAAGCGCTTGTTCAGCCCCTCGACCTTGAGCAACGGCTCAGTCACGGTCGCCGCCCACCAGCCATCCGTATACACCGCGACGGGCAAACAACACCACCAGTATCAGCATGGGACCGAGATAGACCATCCAATACTCGGTATACATGGACAGCACTTCCTCCATCAGCAACAGGGCGGCGGCGCCGAGAACGGGGCCGAACAAGGTGCCCATGCCACCCAGGATGACCATCACCAGAATCTGTCCCGAGCGGGTCCAGTGCATCAGACCGGGGCTGACGAATTCGGTCTGGTTCGCGATCAGCGCACCGGCCAGACCGGCACCCGTGCCGGCCAGGGCAAAGCAAACCAGCTTGTACCTGTAGATTGGAAACCCCAGCGCCTGCATGCGGGCTTCGTTCTGGCGCGCACCCTGAATCACCATGCCGAAACGGGCATTGACCAGCCGGCGGGCAAGCACCAGAAACGCGACAAGCAGGGTCAGGCATACATAATAAAAAACGGTGTCGTCACCCAGATCGAGGCCCGCAAGCCGACTCCGATCCCACATGGACAGGCCGTCCTCGCCACCATAAGCGCTGAGCGAGACGAACAGATAGAACAGCATCTGGGCAAACGCGAGGGTGATCATAATGAACTGGATGCCGCCGGTGCGCAGGCACACCGCCCCGATCAACGCAGCTGCAAGACCGGCCGCCAGCGCGGCGGCAGGCCAGGCCAGCAGGGCCGACTCGGTGCCAGCCAGACCCAGCAGCGGTACGGCACTGCCTTCGGCACTGTGAAACGCCAGAATGGCGACCACATACGCGCCAATGCCGAAGAACGCGGCGTGGCCGAAACTCACCATCCCGCCGTAACCCAGCATGAGGTCCAGGCTGGCCGCCGCCAGACCGTAGATCAGAATCCGGCTGAACAATGAAACCAGATAAGGCTCACCAAGGAGCTGGGCAAACCCGGGCAAGGTTGTCAAAAGAAGCAAGGTAACCCAGAGAATACGCCGCTCGCGGGTGGCACTAACCATGGGCGGGAAACAAACCGCGAGGACGCCAGGCCAATACCGCGGCCATGAAGATGTAAATGCTCATTGCCGCCAATGAAGCGCCGACGCCGTCGGCTTCGGACGCCGGCAGCACCAGACGCAACACGCCGGGCAGGAAGGCGCGGCCCAGGGTATCCACCATCCCGATCAGCAATGCGCCCACCAGAGCGCCTCGCACCGACCCGATGCCGCCCACCACGATGACCACAAAGGTGAGGATCAGAATGCTTTCACCCATGCCGGCTTCCACCGCCAGGATCGGTCCCGCCATGACCCCGGCCAGACCAGCCAGCAACGCACCGAGACCAAACACCAGGGTGTAAAGCAGACGAATGTTTACCCCCAGGGCGCCGGCCATTTCCCGGTTGCTGGCGCCGGCCCGGATCTGCATGCCAATCCGGCTGCGGGTTATAAGTACATAGAGAAAAGCCGCCACCGCAATGCCGACACAGATGACCGCCAGCCGGTAGGCCGGGTAGGGCGCTCCGGGGATGATGTCAACAGTGCCACTGAGCAGGTCAGGCACATCCATAAAAAGCGGTTGCCGGCCCCAGAGTATCCGGGTCAACTCGTTAAAGAACAGAATCAAGCCAAAGGTTGCGAGCACCTGATCCAGATGTTCCCGATCGTACAGGCGCCGCAAAACCAGAATCTCCACCACCATGCCCACCAGACCGGCTGCGGGCAGGGCAGCCAGAACGCCCAACAGGAAACTCCCGCTGCGTGCCGTAACCGTGGCCCCGACGTAGGCGCCGATCATGTAGAACGAACCGTGGGCAAGGTTGATCAGGTTCATGATGCCGAACACCAGTGTCAACCCGGCGGACATAAGAAACAGCGTGACCCCAAGTTGAAGCCCGTTGAGAACCTGTTCCAGGAACAGAAGCATTGGCCACCCTGAGACGCGGGTTGCCCGGCGGGGATCAGCTCGCCGGCCGGGCAGGAACCCAAAGCGATTGCTACATCTTGCAGTCGGCGGCATAGGCATCGCCGTGATCGGAGAATACCTTTGCCTTGGTCTTGTTGGTGGTAAGCCCCCCTTCCAGCGCCACAACTTCACGCACATACAGGTCCTGCACCGGGTGCTGGTTGGGTCCAAAGCGGAAGCTGCCTCGCACAGATTCGAAATCAGCCTTGCGCAAAGCCGCCCGCAAGGCGGCGAGATCAGTTACGTCACCGCCGGTCGCCGCCAAAGCGCTACCGATCAAACGCGCGGTGTCGTAACCCTGACTGGCATACAGGGTGGGTGTCCGCTGGTATTGGGCACGAAAGGCCTCGACAAACTGGGCGTTGGCCGAGTTGTCAAGATCCCAGTTCCACTGTGAGCCGTTGATGACCCCCACCGCGGAATCACCCACCGCTTTCAACAGTCGCTCGTCGAACGAGAAAGCCGGGCCAAACAGGGGAATCTGGCCGCCGAGGCCAGCCTGGGAATACTGTTTGATGAAATTGATGCCCATGCCGCCGGGCAAAAAGAAAAACACCGCGTCCGGTTTGGACGCCCTCAGTGCAGCCAGTTCAGCGGCATAGTCGGACTGACCCAGCTTGGTATAGACCTCGCCGGCCACCTCGCCCTTGTAATAGCGCTTGAAGCCGGCCAGGGCGTCCTTCCCCGCCGGGTAGTTCGGCGCCAGCATGTAGACCTTGCCGAAGCCGGAATCGGTCACATACTGGCCGGTGACTTCATGCAGATTGTCGTTCTGCCACGCCACATTGAAATAGTTCTCGCTACATCCTTTGCCGGCCAGGGCCGAGGGGCCCGCATTGGGGCTGAGGTAGATCACGTCGTCGCGCACCACCTTGGGCACAACCGCCATGGCCACGTTGGAAAACACGATGCCGGTCATCAGCTTGACGCCGTCACGCTGGATAAAGCGTTCGGCTATCTGACGGCCCTTCTCTGGATCACGTCCGTCGTCCTCGACAATGAGCTCCACCGGTACTCCGCCCAGAGTGCCGTCCCCCTGCTGAATGGCCAGCAGCATGCCGTCGCGGATGTCCTCGCCCAAATAGCCCGCCTTGGTGGACAGGGTGGTAACCATGCCGATCTTGACCGGATCGGCGCCCAGCACCGGACCGGACGCCAGCAGTGCCGCCAGAGCGGCTGTCATCATGTGGCTGCGCATTCTTTATTCTCCCCTTGTGGATCTGCGCTTCAGATGTCTGAGGCTGCAGGCGTCAGATAGTACCGGATGTAAGCCGACGGGCGAAGTCGGCCCTCTAGGCCGTTCGCCAGCCTCAATTCTGGTCGACCATTCCGTCGTCATCCACCAGCAAGATGCGGGAGGCCGGCGTCAGGATAGGCGTTCGCATGCGGATCAGCCGGTCGAACAACTGGGGCATGGGCGAGAACCCAATCATCGCATCGGGGTCTGCCGGATCCGGCTTGGATACCGTTCAGTTTCGGCCGATCAGCCGGTCAATCATGGATTTGATCGCCCGCATCTGCCGCCCGCTTTTTCGATGGTGATCCGGCCCGCTATAGCCCCACCAGTCCCAACAGCCTTTTGGATTGGGCCACCAAGAGCCGAGCGTTACGCTGGCGCGGGTCTGGGGATAGAGCACCACGATGTTGTTACGCTCGGCCCACGGGTTGTAGCCTCCGTTGGCGTAGAAAGCATCACCCACCCGTTCGGCATACTGGTCGCAGCCATGGAAGGCGACGTGCAAACGGCAGACTGCCCCTTGGCCGCAGGGCTCGGGCACATAGAGATAACCCACGTCGGCCAGACTGAGTTCACCGTCATCCGGAAAGTGGGGGCGTTGATCAAAGGCGACGATACCGTCGGGCCGGTCACCATCGGCTGGCGCCATGGGCCCGTACAGATGCTCGAACACGGCCCCGGCGGCATCATAGTCACAATCGTTCAGATAAGGCGGCTCGGTGTTTCCACACAGACCGCCATAGTCCAGAGTGATCATCGCGTGTCCTGCCGCCTGCCGATCCACGTAGAGCAGATCCGTGGGCAACAGAAAATGGGCGTAGTAGTCGCGCAAGGCGTTCATCACAGCCTGCGGTACGGTGTCGTCTCGGGTTCCGGAATAGAGATAGACTCGGTCGCCGCTCAAACCCTGTGGCGGGTCAATGGCGCCATCCCGCGCTTCGTCCTCGGTGGCCCGGATGCTATCCGCCACATCAGGTGGCCCCAGGAAGGGCGTCCAGTCTGCGAGATCCATACACACAGCGGTGGCGCGCCACAAATTCCAAGGATATCCGCCACCGGCGCAGCGATAGGGCCCGGCGGCAAAAATGGCCGCCCCGGCAATCTCGGAGGCATAGGCCACATGATACTGATGCGCCATGTAACCGCCGGAGGACAGCCCGGAAACGGTGACGCTATCCGAGTCTATAGTCAGGCTGGGAAGGGCGGGCGCCGCCGAAACCAGCGGCAACCAAAACAAGGCGGGCAGGACGGCGGCACGCGCAAGGCGACGCAGGGTTTGCATACGGCGGGCAGCGTATTGCCCCATTGCGATCGAGATGAGCTTCATCCGACCTGAACGAACCTAACTGCCGATTATACGCCGGTATAGACCCTCGAACTGCGTCGCCAGATCGGGCCCAAACAGCGGATCGGCACGGGTTGGGGCACGCTCCTCTATGATGGCCCAATCGCTGGTCGCCAGAGTCTGTTCGAGATAGGGAAATACCTCCGCCTCCTCCAGATTCAGATGCGCGCGCTGTTTGTCCAGAAACTCGGCCACCTGATCCGCGTACTCCTGACGCAGGATCACGGTACCCCCCAATATGCCGTCGGTTGCCGCCCGCAACGCATCCGTGATCTGACGCAAAGCCCGATGCTCATCCAGCAGCCGATCGATGTGCTCCGCCTCGGCCGAGCTGCGCTCCAGCTGATAGTGGTAAATCACGTCCTCTTTGGGATGGTGATACAGGTCCGCATAGTGCGAAAGATAGTCCAGCATGTCATGCACCAGATCGAAATCCGGGTCCTCGCCTGCGCGCAACTCACCAAGACTCTCCTGCAACAGGTTCAACACCCGGCTGAAATGAATATGATCCCGGTGCAGGGCGGCCATGACTTCACTCATACTGAATCCCCTTGAGTTGCGCGCACATGATATCCCTCGGACAGTTTCGCGCATTCACCATAATGGGAACGAACCACCCCCACGATATTTAGTAGAGCCCGAACCGCCGGTCAGGGCAATGACTAGGATCACAGCTTGAACCGCCCGGCGAAGATGGTGGGCCTGACATCAAACGTCAGCGGTATGGTCGGTCCAGCGCACATCCAGCCCCCCGGTTTCGACAATAAAACGGGCGATATCCGGCAATCCGTCGCCGGTCTTGAGATTGCTGAACACAAACGGGCGCTCGCCACGCATGCGCCTGGCATCCCGATCCATGACCTCGAGGCTGGCACCCACATGGGGCGCGAGATCAATCTTGTTTATGACCAGCAGGTCGGAACGGGTGATCCCCGGCCCGCCCTTGCGTGGGATCTTGTCGCCGGCGGAGACATCGATCACGTAGACCGTGATATCGGCCAGTTCGGGCGAGAAGGTGGCCGACAGATTGTCGCCGCCCGACTCCACAAACACGATCTCCAGACCAAGCAAGGAACGACTCAACTGGTCCACCGCGGCCAGGTTTATGGATGCGTCTTCCCGGATGGCTGTGTGGGGGCAGCCACCGGTCTCGACCCCGAGGATACGCTCGGGCACCAAGGCGCCCGATCGGGTCAGAAACTCGGCATCCTCGCGGGTATAGATATCGTTGGTGATGGCCGCAATCTCATAATCGTCCCGCAGCCACTTGCATAAACGATCCAGGAGCGCCGTCTTTCCTGAACCCACCGGCCCGCCAATTCCAATTCTAAGCGCTATAGTCATGATCTGAACAACCTCGTGTACTGAGTTTCATGGCGCATGGAGGTCCAGTCCACCATGGCGGAGGCCGAACCAAGATCCGCGGCCGGTCGCAGGAGCGCTGCCGCCACCGACGCCTGAACCAGCGGCGCCAGGGCGGCGGTCGCCCGCTGGCCGTCGGTTTGACCCAGTGGAATAAGGCGCACGCCGGCGGAGATCAGATTGGCCGCGAAAGCCTGGAGCAAAGCGGTGAGGGCAGGGCCGGCGGCAATGTCGTGGTGCGCCGCCGCCGCAACCGCGACCGCGTAAGCAGGCTCGACATCATCGGCTGCCAACGCCGTCTGCCAAGCGGTCAGCCCGGGATGCGGCCAACTTGACGCGACTGCGCGCAGGAACGCGGCGCCCTGCGCGCTCGACTCCAGAGCCGTTTCCGCACTGCCCCTCAGGCAGGACCCAACCTCGACCGTGTCCACCAGCGCGTCGACGTCTCCATCACGAACCGCGCGGTAGGTCCTCAGAAACAGGTCCGCATCGATGCGCCCGGCACCCTGTTGGACGATGAACCCGACCCAGTCACATAGACTGTCCCGATCACGGACGCGCCCTGTTTCCACCGCGAACTCGATGCCGTGGGAGTAGGTGTAAGCGCCCACCGGAAAGGCCGGGGAAAACCAGGTCATGAGGCGATAAAGCCCCTGCGCTTCCTCGGTCATGGGTAGTTCAACCAGACTTGAACCGGCCACAGAACGGACGCGCCACCGGGGTTTCCAACTCATCCATGGGCATGCTCATGCCCGTGCTGTGCGGCATAGGCGCCGGGCTCCGGCCCGAACGGCGCCCGCAAACGGGTAATCTCCGCCCCCAGACCGGTCAGCATCTCGGCCAGCACATGATCGTACTGGATCCGCAGACAGCCGCCATTCAGGATCTGCAATGGCGTATGACGGTTACCCACATGCCAGGCGATGCGCGCCGCGTGCCCGGCGTCGCGGCAGGCGATATCCAGTACGTCCTCGTCGGCGGCCTTGACCTCGATGAACCCCCCGTCCACCAGAGCCAGGCCGTCGCCCGCCGCCAGGTGTGTGGCCTGAGGCAGATCGAGCAAGAAGAACCGACCGTGGTCATCCCGCATTCGTCGCCGGCGGCGGTGCCGTTCGGCGTAAGGCAAGGTCACGGTGGACTGTTTCTCAGCACGGGGCCAGTGGTTCGACGCGACAACCGAGGCGACCCGCCTCGGTGTTTGCGGTGTTTCGGTCATGAGATGCACTTTTTCAGAACAGGAAGTAGCGCTGAGCCAGCGCCAACTCCACCGCTGGCTCGCAGGTGAGCAGCTCACCGTCGGCGCGTACCTCGTAGGTTTCCGGATCCACCTCCATGCGCGGCTGATAGTCATTCAGACGCATGGTGGCCTTGGTCACTGTTCGGGTACCGTACACCGCCACCAGTTGTTTGCTGAGTCCCAGCCGCTGATCGATGCCGGCCTCCAGGGCCGCCTTGGACACGAAGGTCACGGAACTGGCTGTCAGGGCCAGTCCAAGGGCGCCGAACATGGGGCGATAGTGGACGGGTTGCGGGGTTGGAATCGATGCGTTCGGGTCCCCCATGGCCGCAGCGGCGATGCTCCCACATTTCAACACCAGATCCGGTTTAACTCCGAAGAACATGGGCTTCCACACCACCAGATCGGCCAGCTTGCCCACTTCGATGGAACCCACCGAGTCGGCGATGCCGTGGGTCAGTGCCGGGTTGATCGTGTACTTGGCAATGTAGCGCTTGATCCGCAAATTATCGTGTTGGGCGCTGTCTCCCCGCAGCGGTCCACGTTGTTTTTTCATTTTGTCGGCGGTCTGCCAGGTCCGCACGATGACCTCGCCGACCCGGCCCATGGCCTGGGAGTCAGAGGCGATCATAGAGAACGCGCCCAAATCGTGCAGGATGTCCTCGGCGGCGATGGTCTCCCGACGGATCCGGCTCTCGGCGAAGGCCACATCCTCCGGAATACGCGGATCCAGGTGGTGGCAGACCATCAGCATGTCCAGATGCTCGTCAACAGTGTTGATGGTGTAGGGCCGGGTCGGGTTGGTGGAGGAGGGCAACACGTTCGGCTCGCCACAAACTTTGATGATGTCCGGCGCATGCCCGCCACCAGCGCCTTCGGTGTGGAAGGCGTGGATGGTACGCCCCTGGAACGCGGCCACTGTGTTCTCGACAAAGCCGGACTCGTTCAGCGTGTCGGTGTGAATAGCGACCTGCACGTCCATGTCCTCGGCCACCCCCAGACAGGTGTCGATGGCCGCCGGCGTGGTGCCCCAGTCCTCGTGCAGTTTAAGTCCACAGGCGCCGGCGGCGACCTGTTCAATCAATGCGTCGGGTCGTGAGGCATTGCCCTTGCCGAAAAACCCCAGATTCATAGGCAACCCCTCTGCCGCCTGTAACATGCGTGCCAGATGCCAGGGACCGGGGGTGCAGGTGGTGGCGTTGGTGCCGTCGGCCGGCCCAGTGCCGCCACCCAGCATTGTGGTGATGCCACTGTACAGGGCGTCCTCGACCAGCTGCGGGCAGATCCAGTGAATGTGGGCGTCGATGCCACCGGCGGTGACGATACGGCCTTCGCCGGCGATGGCTTCGGTTCCGGGACCCACCACGATGTCGACGCCGGGTTGGATGTCGGGATTACCGGCCTTGCCGATGCCTGCGATGATGCCGTCGCGAATGCCGATATCGGCTTTTACGATGCCCCAATAGTCGACGATCAAGGCGTTGGTGATCACCGTGTCCACCGCGCCCTCGGCCCGGCTGGTCTGGGATTGCCCCATGCCATCACGGATGACCTTGCCGCCACCGAACTTGATCTCCTCACCGTAGACGGTGTGGTCGGCCTCCACTTGCAGGAACAAATCCGTGTCGGCCAGGCGAACGCGATCGCCTACCGTGGGCCCGAACATGGCCGCGTACTCGGCCCGGGGTATGCTATAGGCCATGGATCAGTCCTCCAGCGGTCCATCGACCGCTGCGTTGAAACCAACCACTCGACGCTGCCCCAGGTAGGGAATCACCTTCACCTCGCGGGTCTGTCCAGGCTCGAACCGGACCGCAGTGCCAGCGGGGATGTCGAGGCGCATGCCCCGGGCAAGAGCGCGGTCGAACTGGAGCGCAGCATTGGTCTCGTGAAAATGATAATGAGAGCCCACCTGAACCGGCCGATCGCCGCTGTTGGCAACGCTCAGCAACACCGGCTCGCGGCCCTGATTGAGTTCGATGTCGCCCTCAGCGACCAGCACTTCTCCGGGAATCATCGGCCGTTCTCCTCAGCGAATCGGTTGGTGAACGGTCACCAGCTTGGTGCCGTCGGGAAAAGTGGCTTCGACCTGCACCTCGTGGATCATCTCGGCGATCCCCTCCATGACCTGATCGCGGCTGATCACGCCAGCCCCCTCCGACATCAGATCCGCCACGCTGCGACCATCCCGTGCGCCCTCCACAACATAATCGCTGATCAGGGCGATTGCCTCCGGGTAGTTGAGCTTAACGCCCCGTTCCAGGCGCTTACGCGCCACCATAGCCGCCATGGAGACCAGCAGCTTGTCCTTCTCCCGAGGTGACAGATTCATATGTGCTTCCCCATTTTGCAGGACCGGGTCAGATCGACCACAGTCGCGGCAGGGCGTCCGGCAAGCCAGCCACCCGGTGCCGGAAAGTCCGGCGAAAATCGCTGTAAGCGCGCCGAAGCTGCAGCGCGTCGCGCGCAAGCCATCGCAACAACAAAACCCCATTGACCAGCGTGGCGGCACTGACTATCGGCGCGGACTCCGGCAACAGAGCCCGGGCCAATTCCAGCCGTTGCGCCGAATCCGGCGCAACATAGATCAAGGTCGCACAGGCCACCGCGCCGTCAAACCCTGCCGCTGCGTTCAGAGCCTCGCTGAGCGCATCCGCCAAGTGCACCGCATCCATCCAGCGCCGCTGACCACCGACGCGCACGGTCCATCGATCGTTGAGCAGACCGTGGCTGAAGCGTTCACCGGAGGCAGTCCGGCCGAATACGGTCATTTCGCCCGCCAACAGACGCCCCCCGGTGCGCAGGTCTACCCGGGTCTGTCGCCGCAGGCGAGCACCGTCGAACAGAATCGTCTCCTGCGGCAACCACTCCAGCCAAGCCCCGTTGGCAACGCACAGATCCGTTTCGATGCGGCAGTCGGCACCGCTGGATCGATAAATTTTTTCCGCCGCCTGCGTGGTCACCAGCACTTGGGTGTCCGCCCCCGCGGTGACGGACACCTGCAAATTGTCGCCGCCCACCAGGCCTCCGGATGTGGTAACCAGCACGGCTGTTTCCGGTTCGGCTTGCGGCACCCTAGGAAACAGGACGCGTTGCGGGTCACGCTGGTAGAGATCGGCCAGGGCGGTGCGACCGTCCCGCAACCGATAGACCAGACGCGCCGCACCGTGCACCGAGTGGCTGGCCGCCATCGGCCCGGTCTGGCCAACGTCGTTGCCCGGGTCCTGCAAGCCGGTTGCCGGTGCGGCTGTCAAGGCGACGTCCACGCCACTCACACGGTCAGATACTCGCGGACCAGATCATCGCTCAATCCGTCCATATCGCCGGCGGCCACGGCCCGCCCTCGATCCAAAATACAGAATCGGTCCGCCACCTTACGGGCAAAAGGCAGTTTTTGCTCAACCAGCAGCACGGTCAGGCCACCGTCCTGATTCAGCCGCCGAATGATGTCACCGATTTCGGCCACGATGTTTGGTTGTATGCCTTCGGTGGGCTCATCCAGAATCAGCAGCTTGGGTTCCAGCACCAGAGCCCGGCCGATGGCCAGCTGTTGTTGCTGACCGCCGGACAGATCCCCTCCACGCCGGTGCAGCATCTCCGCCAAAACCGGAAACAGCTCAAACACGGATTCGGGCACCGATCGGCGACGGTCGCGGCGGGCAGGCAGGCCGATTTCCAGATTCTCGCGCACCGTCAGCAGCGGAAAAATCTGCCGGCCCTGGGGCACATAGCCGATGCCCAGACCGGCCCGGCGCTCGGCTGCGGCCGCAGTGAGGTCAGTGTCCCGGAATCGGATCTCACCCGAACGAACCGGCAGTAAGCCCATGATGCACTGGAGCAAGGTGGTCTTGCCAACCCCGTTGCGGCCCATAAGACAGGTGCACTCATCCTCGGTCACCTCCATCTCCAGGTCCCACAGGGTGTGGCTTTCTCCGTAAAATTGATTGAGTCCACTTACGGTTAACACGCTCATTCCCCCAGGTAGACTTCGACAACCCGGGGATCGTTCTGGACCTGCTCCATACTGCCTTCGGCCAGTACCCGGCCCTGGTGCAGCACCGTGACCGTGTTGGCGATCGAACGGACAAAATCCATGTCATGCTCAACCACCACTACCGTGTGCTGGCCCGCCAACGAATTCAGCAACTCGGCGGTCCGGTCCATTTCCTGGTGGGTCATGCCGGCCACGGGCTCGTCCACCAGCAGCAGCTTCGGGTTCTGCATCAGCAGCATACCGATCTCCAGCCACTGTTTCTGCCCATGGGAAAGCGCCCCGGCGCGTTCCCGTCTCGCGTCGGCCAGGCCAATGAGGTCCAACACCTGGTCGATGCGATCACGCTGCTCCCCGTTGAGCCGGGCGTAAAGCGTCGGCCAGACCCGCTTGTCGCCGGCCATGGCCATTTCCAGGTTCTCAAACACCGAGTGCTGCTCGAACACGGTGGGCTTCTGGAATTTGCGGCCGATGCCGGCCTCGGCGATCTCCGATTCGTTCAATCGCAACAGATCAATACGCTGCCCGAACCAGGCGCTGCCCTGGTCGGGACGCGTTTTGCCGGTGACGATGTCCATCATCGTCGTCTTGCCCGCGCCATTGGGCCCGATGATGCATCGCAGTTCGCCGGCGCCCACGTAGAGATTCAAGTCATCGATGGCCTTGAATCCGTCGAAACTGACGGTGAGGCCCTCCAGATAAAGGATAGTGCCATGGCTGACGTCCAGTTCCAGACCCGTCTTCGGCACCATGAAATCGAATACCCGGTCCCGACGAACCTGCTCACGCAGGGTATCCAGCGGCTTCATGGGCGCGCCTCGGAGCGCCCCAACAAACCCACCAGACCCCGCGGCAGAAACATGGTCGCGCCGACAAACAGGCCACCCAGCGCGAACAGCCATACCTCCGGCAATGCACCGGTGAGATAGCTCTTTGCATAGTTCACCAATACGGCGCCGGCTACCGCTCCATACAGCGTCCCGCGGCCACCCACCGCAACCCAGACCACGATTTCGATGGAGTTCAGAGGTGAGAACTCGGTTGGATTGATGATCCCCACCTGGGGCACATACAGCGCCCCGGCCACGCCTGCCAGAATAGCGGAATAGGTGAACACCCAGAGCTTCACCCGTTCGACCCGATAGCCGAGGAACCGGGTCCGATCCTCGGCGTCGCGGATCGCCACCACCACGCGACCCAGCCGTGAGGCGACGATATAGCGGCAGCTAAGATAGGCCAGCGCCAAAGCCACTGCGGATGCGACGAACAGCCCCACCCGGGTGCCATCGGACTGCAGATTGAAACCAAAAATATCCTTGAAATCCGTCAGCCCGTTGTTACCGCCGAAACCCATCTCGTTGCGAAAGAATGCAAGCATCAGAGCGTAGGTCAGGGCCTGGGTGATAATGGACAGATAGACCCCGGTGACACGGGACCGGAACGCCAGCCAACCAAACACAAACGCCAGTACCCCAGGCACCAGGGCGACCATGATCAGCGCGAACCAGGCCTGATCGAAGCCAGACCAGAACCAGGGTAGGCGCTCCCAATCGAGGAACACCATGAAGTCGGGCAGTATCGGGTGCCCGTAGACACCGCGATCGCCGATCTGACGCATCAGATACATGCCCATGACGTAACCGCCCAATGCGAAGAAGGCACCGTGGCCGAGGCTCAGTATGCCCAGGTAGCCCCAGACCAGGTCGACCGAAAGGGCGAGCAGTGCATAGGTCAGGTATTTCCCCAGCAGCGTCACGGTATAGGTGGGGAAATGGAGCGGGTGGCCCGCCGGAACCAACAGGTTCAACACCAGCACCAGAACCGTGACCAGCGCCAGGACCGCCAGCAGAAGCTGGCCGCCACGATCTCCCCTCATCGCGCTGAACAATCCCATCGCTCAGCCCTCCGCCGCCCGGCCTTTTTGCGGAAACAGACCCCGCGGGCGCTTCTGGATAAACAGAATGATGAACACCAGCACCAGAATCTTGGCCAGGACGGCCCCCGCCCAGGGTTCAAGAAACTTGTTGGCCACCCCCAGAGAAAGACCTGCCACCAAGGTTCCCCAGAGGTTGCCGACACCGCCGAAGACCACGACCATGAAGGAATCGATGATGTAGGCCTGGCCCAGGTTGGGGCCGACATTGGTGAGCTGACTCAATGCCACCCCCGCCACACCGGCGATGCCCGAGCCCAGACCAAAAGTCAGGGCATCCACCCGGGCGGAGCGAACCCCCATTGCCCGGGCCATGGCCCGATTCTGCGACACGGCCCGAACCTGCAGGCCCAGGGAGGTTCGCTTGAGAATCAGGTAGAGGGCGCTAAACACCAGGAAACAGAACAGCAGGATGTACAACCGGTTCAAGGTCAAGGACAGCACGCTGTTGATTTCCAGGGAACCGCTCATCCAGTCGGGCGTGGCCACCGATCGGTTCAGCGGAGAGAAAATGCTGCGCACCGCCTGCTGCAGAATCAGGCTGATGCCGAAAGTGGCCAGCAACGTTTCCAGCGGCCTGCCGTAGAGAAAACGGATCACGCCCCGCTCGATCAGAATGCCCACCAGCCCGGCCACCAGAAAGGCGGCCGGAATCGAGATAAGCACGGAAAGGCCGACGGCATTGGGCATGAGTTGCTGGATCACATAGGTGGTATATGCCCCGAGCATGATCAGCTCGCCATGGGCCATATTGATTACCCCCATGACGCCGAAAGTGATGGCCAGACCGATCGCCGCCAACACCAGTACTGAGCCCAGGCTGAGGCCGAAAAACACGGTTTCGGCAAGGCCATAGAGCTGAATGCGCAGATCGATTCCGTTCAACACCTCGTTGACGGCCGCGCCAAGTTCCGGGTCGTCGCTGGAAGACTGCAACGCCACCAGGCCGTTGCGCACCGCCGGCTGCAGATTTCCGCTGAGGCCCTCCACCGCCGCCAAGCGGAGCGCCGGGTCATCGGCGCTGAGGTTGGCCAGATGGATGGCGCTGATCATCGCATCGCGCACAGTGGGATCCGATTCAGAAGCCAGGTAGCCCCGCAGTCTTTCGGTGGTTTCGGGGTCGAGGGTGTCCAGCATCTGGTTGACCGCGACAAGCCGAACTGCAGGGTCGGGATCGGACAGATCGAAGGTGGCGAGCGCAGCGCGGATGCGGGTACGCAGCGCATTGTTGATGCCAATTTTACGAAGCTGCCGCTTCTTGATCGGCTCCAGCATCTCGCCGGTGAGGACATCCTCGATCCGCAATTCGGCGCCGCGGGTGTCGACAAATACCAGCAACCCATCCGATTTACGTTCGAACAGACGGCCGTTCAGTAAGGCTTCCAACAGGCTGCGGGCGAGGGTATCCCCACTGTTTGCCAAGGCGTCCACGCCCTCGGCTTTCTGCGCAAAGCGCTTTTGCTTGAGCAGGATCAGGCCCGTCTGCAGATCCGCCTCGGTGGCGCTCGCCGCGGTTGCTTCCGTCATTCCGACCACCGGCACACAGGCCAGAGTCAGCAAAATCGCAAGACCCATCGTCAGCCGTGAAACCAGTAAGGGGAAGACGCGATGCATACTGAGTGTGGATCTGCGGTTGAGGATGAAACCAAGAAGTCAGTGGAGGGCGCCTTCGGACGGCGCCCTCCTGGTCAAGACTCAGATTACATATTTTGGCCCGAACACTTCCCGGTTTTGACGTTGTAGTTGCCGCAGGACAGGGGCATCATCCAGTCCGCCATCAGGTCCTTCGATCCGTCCAGATAATCCGACCAGGCATCGCCCACCACCAGGCCCGGGGTTTCCCACACGGTCTCGAACTGCCCATCGGCCTGAATCTCGCCGATCAGCACCGGCTTGGTGATGTGATGATTGGGCATCATCGTCGCCCAGCCGCCGGTCAGGTTGGGCACACTCACGCCAATAATGGCGTCCTGCACCGCCGTCGGATCGGTGGTGCCTGCCTTTTCTACAGCTTTGACCCACATGTTGAAGCCGATGAAGTGGGCTTCCATCGGATCGTTGGTCACCCGGTCTTCGCTTCCGATATAGCCCTGCCAGGCGGTTATGAACTCGTCGTTGATCTCGGAATCGACGCTCATGAAGTAGTTCCAGGCCGCCAGATGGCCAACCAGCGGCCCGGTGTCCAGACCGGACAGCTCTTCCTCGCCTACAGAGAACGCGACCACCGGAATATCTTCAGCGGACACACCCTGGTTGCCCAATTCCTTATAAAACGGAACGTTCGCATCACCGTTGATGGTTGAAACCACCGCGGTCTTCTTGCCCTCGGAACCGAACTTCTTGATGTCGGCGACGATGCTTTGCCAATCGGAATGGCCGAACGGCGTGTAGTTGATCATGATGTCCTCTTCCGCCACACCCTTGGCTTTGAGGTAAGCCTCAAGAATCTTGTTCGTCGTACGGGGATATACGTAGTCCGTGCCGGCCAACACCCAGCGCTCGACCCCAATGTCGTTCATCAGGTAGTCGACGGCGGGCACTGCCTGCTGGTTGGGCGCGGCGCCGGTGTAGAAAACGTTCTTGGAGGACTCTTCCCCCTCGTATTGCACCGGATAGAACAGCAGGCCATTAAGTTCTTCGAATACCGGCAGCACCGATTTTCGGGATACGGAGGTCCAGCATCCGAAAACCGCCGCCACTTTGTCCTTTTCCAGCAGATCGCGGGCCTTCTCCGCGAACAGAGGCCAATCCGAAGCCGGATCCACCACCACCGCTTCAAGCTGCTTGCCCAGCAAGCCACCCTTCTTATTCTGCTCGTCAATGAGCATCAACATGGTGTCCTTCAGCGTGGTTTCGCTGATGGCCATGGTGCCGGACAGCGAGTGCAGCACCCCCACTTTTATGGTGTCCTGGGCGGCTGCAGTCAGGCTACCGCTCAAGGCTGCAATGGACAGACAGGCCGCCGCTGCGGTGCTGGAAAATGATCGCTTCATTGTGACCCCTCGCTACTTTCATTATCAAAAGTGTTCGACCGGGGTCGTAGAGCAACGAGGGGGCCAACTCTCTGGAGGCGGCTCCCGCAGCTTTGCTTAACAAATTGTTTTAATGAATAAATTACCGTCCAAATCCAGCATCAACCTGGTTCAGCACAGGCCCGGTGTAACCGCTGAACGCACTGTTTTAGCATGCCGCACGCGCACCCATGCGCGGTCTTGGTGCATGGCAATCAATTGGTGCGATCAGGATCCGGAACGATACACCTCGCCTTGTGGATGAAACGTGAACCAGGCAAACCAGAATGCAATCACGGTGGGCAGCTCAACCCCCTGTCGGTTCAGCACACGGCCGGTCCGCTGCTCCGCGTCGAACTCGACAATGACCGGCTGATCGCCGATCCGGTCCGCCAGGCGGCCTGTACCGCCGGCCAGTTCAACGAACGGATAGGCCTTGACCTGCCCGTTGAGCTCAAGGCCGATGACACGCTCCTTGGGGTGATACCGGGGATCGGTGCGGGCGACTGGAAAATACACGTCGCGGCTGGACTCGTAACCCCGATAGGGATCGCGGCCATAGTCGCGGACATGCCCAGTATGCTCCGACAGCACCACTGTATCCGGATAACGCCGTTGCCAGTCAGCCCAGGTGGTATGGCTGGTGACCACGGGATTCAGTTGCTCGCCCTTCAATGTGCCGCTCACGGCGCGCTTGGCGATCTGGGACCAGAGCGACTCGCTCTCCCGGTCGTACAACAATACATCACTGTTGTAGAGCAACCCGGACACGCCGAAAGTGCGTTCCTCTCCGGCCACCCGGGCATCGAACGCCATCCCGGTACCGCACAGAGGACAAAAGGTCACAACAATCCGCTGATCGCCAAAGCGGTCATTGACGATCTCGTGCCAATTGAGAATGCCGATCGGGTAGGCCTTGGCGACATCCCCAACGGACACACCGAGCACCCGCACTCCAGGCGCGAGTTTGGCCGCCGAGGCCGAGAGAAAACGCGGCTCATCGATGGAGGGTATGCCGTCACGTGGCGGACCGCCCTGCCTGATCTCATCCATCGGCACGGTGGCGGCGCTGAGATCGAAACCGTTTTTCACCGGTCCCGCGGAACCCGTGCTGATGGACAAGAGCATGCACGCTGACACGAGCGCCAAGGCAAATGGGGAAAAGGAAGCCAGCGCTGCGCCCATTGGGCAAAACCCCTCACAAATGATCTCTCCCTGCGATGATACGAACAGCGTGTGGCGGCGGATTCCTGTATCCGTGCCGAATTGGGATAAACTGCGCCTTTCCCGGACCCATCCGGCGGGATGGGGCATGTATACCAAGGAGCCTAGCCATGCGGATCCACTTTGCCCGACACGAACAAAAGAGCAGAAAAATGGCCATCGGCTACTGGGCCGCCATCATCGTTGGTGGGGTGGCCACCATATCCAGCCCGGACGGATTCGGCATAGCCCAGCTCGGCCTGGCCGCCGCCTTCGTGATGCTGGCCGGCTACGCCTCTGCCCGTATCAAGGACGATTATGCCGAAGGTGCATTCGCCGATCAGGAAATCGGCAGCGACGAGTACACCGCGTTGAATACACGACTGCAGATGTACCCGGATTTGCGCGGACCGGTGAACGAGCTGATCGGTAAGGACAAGAAGGTGAACTACCGTGAAGCCTATGAAATCGAGGATGTGATCAACAGCCATGCCCTGGGCGCGCTGGCCCAGCAGGACGAGGCGGCCAGAGAGGAATCCCGCGCCGCGCTGTATAAGAGCCTGGGGAGATCTTAGGCTACTGCGGCGCCCATGGCGCTTTCACCTGCAACGGAATGGCATAGCGTATGGACGACCCTTTGGGACGACTGACGACGCTGCCGCGCGTGGCATTGGCGCACACACCGACGCCGCTTGAAGCCATGCCGAATTTATCCGCGCATCTCGCTGGCGCTGAGCTATTGGTCAAACGGGACGACTGTACCGGCCTGGCCATGGGCGGCAACAAGGTACGGCAGCTCGAATTCTACCTGGGCCAGGCGCGGGCGGAACAAGCCGATACGGTGCTGATCACCGGCGCGGTGCAGTCGAATTTTGTCAGGCTCGCGGCCGCGGCAGCCTGCAAAATGGGCATGGCCTGCCATATCCAGCTCGAGGAGAGGGTGCCTGATACGGATGCGGTGTACCGCAGCTCGGGTAACGTTTTGCTGGACCGCATTCTGGGGGCGACGGTGCACCACTACCCGGAGGGCGAGGACGAGTCCGGCGCCGACCGCCGCATCCAGGAGATTGCCGCGGACCTGAAACGCCAAGGCCGGCGCCCTTATGTCATTCCTTTGGCACCCGGCCACGCCCCCCTTGGCGCACTGGGCTATGTACTTGCAACGCAGGAGTTGCTTACCCAGATTGACCATCTGGGGCTGGACCTGGATCACGTCGTGGTTGCCTCCGGCAGTGGCCATACCCACGCGGGGCTGCTGTTCGGTCTGAAGGCCCTGGGCCACAGCGCTAAAGTATCCGGGATTTGTGTCCGGCGGGGCTCGGCTGCTCAACGCATCCGCGTCAGTGGTCACTGCGCGGGCATAGCCGAGCTGCTGGACCTGACTTCGCCGGTGACGGATTCAGACATCAACCTGGATGATGATTTCCTCGCACCCGGGTATGGCCGGATCAATCACGCAACTCTGGAAGCCATGGAGCTGGCGGCCCGGCTGGAAGGCCTGATCGTGGACCCAACGTACACGGCCAAGGCCATGGCCGGTTTGATTCATCATGCCCGCCGGCAGGGCGCCGGTTGCCGCATCCTGTTCATCCACACCGGGGGACATCCCGGCGTATTCGGCAGCGAACCGAAACTCACCGAATACTTCGCCGAAAACACAGGTCCGGGCGTGCCACCGCGCTGAGACAAACTCAATCCGTATGCCGCATCAGGGGTCCCGGCTGGCGATCCGCCGCCTTACCGTCAACCACCGAACGGGCCTGTTCCATCAACCGCGACAACCAGGTTTTTTTTGCTTCGTAGCTGACCTGGTACAGATCGGCCGCGTCATGGGCGACCATCAAAAAGTCGTCGCTGGTACCGATCTCATCAACCAGCTTCAACTCCAGCGCCCGCGTTCCAAACCAATGCTCGCCGGTGGCGACCCGATCCAGGTCCACTTGCGGCCGATGCTGTTTGACAAAAGTTTTGAACAGATCGTGGATGTCCTCGATTTCGGCCTGATACTTCTGCCGACCGGCATCCGTATTCTCACCCAGCACCGTTACTGTGCGCTTGAACTCGCCGGCGGTGAACATCTCGTAGTCCACGTCGTGACGTTTGAGTAAGCGATTGAAATTCGGCAACTGCGACACCACCCCGATGGACCCCACCACGGCAAACGGCGCGCAAACGATGCGGTCGGCCACACAGGCCATCATATAGCCCCCGCTGGCCGCCATCTTGTCCACCGTCACCGTAAGTGGAATGCCGTCGTTCTTGAGCCGCACCAGCTGAGACGCGGCAAGGCCGTAAGAAGGCACCATACCGCCGGGGCTCTCCAGGCGCACCAGCACCTCATCCCCGGGCGCGGCGACAGTCAAAACCGCACTGACCTCTTCGCGCAGCGAGGCCACGGCGCTGGCGCGGATGTCGCCGTGGAAATCCAGCACGAAGAGTCGACGCCGGTGGGGCGTGCCCTTCTCCGCCAGCTTGTCCTTGGCCTTGCGTGCCCTTTTGGCCTCTTTTGCTGCCTGCTTGACCAGCTTCTTGGGCAGCATCGCCGCCTTCAGGACGTTCTCAGTCTCGGTGTAACGCCGGTTCAGGTCGCGCACCTTTAGACTGCCCGCGGCAGCGCCTTTGCCCCTGGCCACCAGCGCCACGATGGCAGCCAGCCCGCACAGCATCACGATGGTAATCGTCATGGTCTTGGCCAAAAACATCCCGTACTCGCTGAAAAACTCCATCTGACTTCCGTACCGCCTCGTTGAGTTTATCTTCAGTTCCCGGACCCGGCGCCCCGCATTAGGGCCTGGGTCCAGATGCCGGAGCCCGGCAGGTTCTGACCGCCATCCGCAACCAGCAAAGTGCCGGTAACATACGAGGCCAGGGGCGAAGCGAGGAACACCGCCACCTGGCCCATTTCCTCTACAGTACCGAATCGACCCAGGGGAATGGCCCGCTCGAGATGCGGCCGCATGTCCTCAGGCACCAGGCGTTTGACGCCCTCGGTGCCGTCGATGGGACCGGGCGCAATGCTGTTGCAACGGATCCCGTGTGGGCCCCATTCCAGCGCCAGGTCACGCATCATTTGATCGATGCCCGCTTTGGCAGCGCCCACATGGGCCTGGAATGCGTAGGGCATAAACGACTGCCCGGCGGAAATGAAAATTGCATTGCCCTGAGTCTGTTTGAGTTGCTCGAATGCCGACCGGGCGGCATTGAAAGCGCCCAGCAGATCGATGTCAACGACAGTCTTAAAGCCGTTCGGGCTTAAGTCCTCGGCGCGGCACGGGAAGTTCCCGGCCGCTCCCGCAACCAGGGTGTGGATTGGCCCGAGATCCTGGCCGGTTTGCTCCATCGCAGCCAGCAGGGCATCGGCGTCGCGCACGTCCAGGACATGACAGCGGACTTCGCCGCCAAGCGCCCTCAACCCCTGGGCAGCATGCTCGCCTTTCGCCCTGGATCGTCCACAGATGGCAAGGCTCGCCCCCAAAGCGGCAAAGCTCCGCGCAATGCCCAGGTTGATGCCACTGGTGCCGCCGGTGACAAAAACCGTCTTGTCACGGAACAGGGTGGCGGGCAGGAGATCGGTGATGCGCATTTCGCCCCCGAGGTGGTATCTGCGGAACAGACGCCACTATACCGGCCGGTGACGACATCGCGACCGGGCGGTGAGCGGATACGCTTGAATACTGTAACGGTTCCGCTCAGGCGGCGTTGGCATGATCCGGGCGGGACGAGACGAAGTCCAACTCGGTGCCGGCCACCTGATTGAAATTGGTGGTGAACTGATAGAGCCCGACGGTGACTGTGATTTCAACGATTTGCGTCTCGTCGAAACCGTGCACTCGCAGCGACCCCGGGTCGATCCGACCCCAATGTTCCAGCAGGTCCTGGACGAAACCGAGTACCGCCGCGGTTTCCAGATCATCAGACCGACCGGATAGACCGTCCTAAAGTTCGTCCTCGGCGAGCCCAATATGCTCGGCCAGTTCGCCATGGGCGGCAATGCAATAGTCGCAGTCCATGAACACCGCCACGGTCAGTGCGATTTGTTCCCGCAGGATGACCGACAGCCGAGTCTGCGCCACGGCATCGCTGTAACCGAAGAACGCCTGCAGTGCCGCGGGCGAGTGCGCCAGGGTGTGGACAAAATTCGGTACCCGCCCCAGTTTCCGTTCAATGCCGTCCAGCAGCGTTTGTGTATCTGCAGCGATTTCGCCAGCGGTGGCGGGCTGAATGCGGGGCATGGGGCGTACTCAGATTGCTGTATGCCTTCAGTACAAGGCGATAACCGATTTCACGCAAGTGTAGGGCACGGGTCCGAACATTCCCGCGCACCCTGAAGAACAGGGTGAAAACCTCAATAATCCAGTGCTTTCAAATATTTTTATCGCCCGATCGAGCGCTGCGGCCCACACCATCGCGTTATTTCAATATACGCACAAAGTCTATAGCGGCGGGAAGCCTGCGGCCTCTGGCGCAACGGTTGAGCCATCTCTGCTCAGCCGCTAGACTGCGCGCCCCCCAGTTCCAATCTTCGGAGCCACACCCGCATGTTTTTTCGAGCCCTGACCGTATTTCGACTGGCGCCGGAGTTCAAGCCGCACCTGAACCCGGACGCGCTGACGCGCCAAATCGAAGCCCACGCCTTTCGATCGGCCGGCCCACTGGAAATGCACACCCAGGGCTGGGTGCCGCCCATGGGCCGCAGGGCAACGGACCTGCTTCACAGCGGCAATGGCTGTGTGCTGCTATGCCTGCAAATGGAGGACAAACTACTGCCGTCGACGGTCATCCGTCAGGCGCTGGAAGACCAGATCATTGCCATAGAAGACAGCGAAGCGCGCGACGTAGGCCGCAAGGAACGGATGGATCTGAAGGACCGCATCACGGTTGAGCTGATGCCCCGGGCCTTCGGGCGCATCAAACAGGTGTTCGGTTATCTGGACACTCAGGCCGGCATCCTGGTGCTCGATACCACCTCTGCCAAAGACATCGAAGCCTTCACCGAACAGCTGCGCAAGTCCCTGGATGGGCTCCCGATCACACCCCTGGATACCGAAGTGTCGGCTTCCGAGGTGATGACCGGATGGCTGCTGGACCCGGTGCGTGTGCCGCTGGAATTCGAGCTGGGGGCCGATTGTGAACTGGAGCAGGACGGGGTCATCCGATGCCGCGACATGGATCTGACCGGAGACGAGGTGCGGACCCACCTCAACGCCGGACGGCGGGTCCGCAAACTCGCCCTCACCTGGAACGAGCGCCTGGCCTTCGTACTGTCCGACGACCTTCGATTCAGGCGGATGAAGTTCCTGGATCTGGTTCAGGAAGATCTGGACCGCCAGGATCTGGACAGTCCGGAAGCAACCCGGGATGCGGAGTTCGCCATCACCTCAGCAGAGGTGAGACAGCTGTTAGTCGACCTTTCAAAGACTTTCAGCTGACGCGCGCACATCCGAAGAACGTTAAAGAGCCCCGGCGATGCGGGGCTCTCTGAACGCTGTGGCTATGATGCTTGGGCGTTTAGCTTTCGCCGCCCGAAACCGACCACACCGAGCAAGCCCGAACCCAGAAGCCAAACCGCACCCGGCAGGGGTACTGGACTTCCGGCAAGCTCGTAGCTTCCGTTGCCGGTCTGCCATTTGGTCGCGAATGTATCGAGGGTTATGCTCGCCCCAGCCTTAAAATCTCCCATGAGTGCGACCATGAACGCGTCAGTTCCACCCGGGTTGAGGCTTTCTCCCGGATTGCCGCCACCGGCGCAATTGGGGCCGGTGAAAAAGCAGGCATCCGTCGAAAAAGCAGGGAAGTTGTCAGTGGCTGCGCCATCAAACGTGGTCCCCCCTGAGATGCGGGCACTGTCGACAGTGTTGTTGCCCGTCGTCAGTCCCAGCGCCGTCAAGCTAAGGCGCTCGCCGTAGCTGCCCCTCACTGTCGTATTCTTGAGCGAAATGCCCAGCTTGATTGAACCGTTGTTGATTTCTCTGACCGTAAATTTCCCTGTCGCGCGCAAGGCCACCGGCAATGAATTATTATCGCTGTTCTGTGTATTGGCCGGAAGCAGCCAGTTCACCGAGAACATGTCTCCTACGGCCAGGTCGGTAACCTGATATACGTTGGAGGTGGCCGGATTGCCTCCAGAATTGCCCGAAAAGCCAATGGAGTAGGCCTGAGCTGTTGACGCCAGGGCCAAACTCACCATGGCCAATCCGATTTGCTTGTACATCTATTTTCCCCGCGAAATTTTTTTCAAAACCCTTAGATCGTTAAAGGCCTCGCCAATTCAGCGCGAGTCACGTGCGACCATCCCTCAACCGTTCCAGTCAACCAGAACCGCACACGGCGCGAATACTTGTTGGACACGATGCTCTGCGTCCCGCTTCAAGCAAGAATCGAGCAATATATTTAACTAACTGTTTAAAAAAGATTTTTTTCAAGATCCCTCCCTGAGGAAGGACTTCATGCAAAAAAAGCCGACGACCTGACGATCTGCCATCGGGCTCGATTAGAGCAGAGCCATTGAGCGTCTCAGCAACGCAAGAGATGGCTGAGCATTCGCGCCCAGGCCTTGGTCGGAATCAGGCGGAAAGCTGAGCCGCCACCGAAAGCAGCGTTGATTCGCATCCGAAACCGGCCTGTAGCTGCACTGCGACGCCCGGGCGGATGGGTGCGGGAGACAAGGACAGGGCGGGGTGGCCGGTAACGTTGGCGATGGGCGTAAACGGGCAATAGTCATAGGCTCGGTGAAATGCGGCCAGTGGATCGTCCTGTGCCGGGTCCAGTTCGCCGATTCGAACCGCGGGCTCCGCCAGGGTCGGGGTCAGCCACAGATCATAGTCCAGGAAAAAACCCGCAATACGGCGCGATATACCCTGGAGCTGCTGCTGGGTCAGCACGAACTCGGTGGCGGAGACGGCGCGCCCGAGTTCGGCCATCGCCATGGTCAGCGGCTCCAGGGTGTCGCTGGAGGTCTGGATACCGGTCAGAGACGAGATGCCCACCACGCTTTGTGCGGCGCCGACCACCCAGAGCGTGGTAAACAGCTCGGCAACCCGATCGTGATCGTAATCGGGTGCAGCCTCCTCAACCCAGTGCCCCAGCTCGGACAGGCGGGTTGCGGTCGCCTCAACCGCGGCGACACAGTCCGGATGAGCGGCAGTGCTCCCGTAATGGGTGCTGAAGCCAACGCGCAACCGGCCCGGATCCCGGGCCGCTGCCTCCAGGAACGTACCTCCGTAGGGGGGCGCCCAGTACGGATCTCCTAAATCGGGACCGGCGGTGGCATCCAGCAATGCGGCGCTGTCACGAACGGATCGCGTGACCGCATGCTCCACCAGCAAACCGCCCATAACATCGCCCAGGTCGGGACCCAGCGGTGTCCGCGCCCGAGTCGGCTTGAGTCCGATCAGTCCACAGCAGGCGGCGGGAATGCGAATCGATCCACCACCGTCATTGGCATGGGCCATGGCCACCATGCCGGCGGCCACCGCTGCAGCGGACCCGCCGCTTGAGCCTCCGGCACTCAAATCCATGTCCAGGGGGTTGCGTGTGGGGCCAAAGCGCACGGGTTCAGTGGTCGGCACCAGCCCGAACTCCGGACAATTGGTCTTACCCAGGATAATCAGTCCTGCCCGACGCTGCCGCTGTACGATCTCGCTGTCATGATCGGGCGTGTATTCTCCGGCCAGCCTGGATCCCCAGGTCAGCCTCACCCCCCCCACTCTGGCGGTGGCGTCCTTAACCAGAAATGGCACGCCCGTGAATGGACCCTGGGGCAACAATCCGGCGGCGGCCTCCAGTGCGGCATCGAACATCGGTGTGATTACCGCGTTGATATCCGGGTTGAGCCGCTCGATGCGCACGACCGCCGCTTCAACCAATTCAGACGGATGCACATCGCCGTGCCGGACCCGATCGGCCTGGCCCATGGCATCAAGATCCAGGAGTTCATCGACAGGGTGCATGCAGCTTCAGACCTCGGCTATCGCCCGCGGGAACGGGGCGGCTGTTGCGCCCACCATACAGGGCCTTTCGGCCAGACAGGATCAGCAATTTCTGGTTCTGTTCTGGTCAATCTCGTCTTGTTCGACGATCCGGCAGACCCGGACAATAGTGCTGCAGATAGCACAATCCCGTCACACCCAATAGAGTTCCGACCCAGTTTCATGAGAACAAGAACGATCGCAGCACTTCTGGTACTGGTGTCTCTGGCGCTGGGACCATTCGCAGCCTACTACGTGCCGCAAACGCTGGACCAGTTGCGCGAGTCTTTGGGTGCGCAGGCGGCATCGCGCGCGCAGAGTACCGCCAATGCAGTGGAAAAACGACTGACCTGGTCCGAGGCCACGGTGGCGCTGCTTGCCGACACAATAGATTTGCCGGAACAGTCTCTCCGAAATCCCGAACCGCAAGCGATCCTGGCGGAACGGCTGGGAAAACTCGCCTCTGCGGTGGCCCCGAAGCGCCAGGAAATCCAAAATCTCACCATCATCGCCCCCGAGGGGACCGCTCTTTTGCGCTTGAGCCAGCGCGCCGGTGACGGTCGTCTGGTGTTCGCGCGGAGCGAGGCCGGTGCGATCCAGGGCGCTGACGGCCTGTTCGAGCTGGCCCGAAAGGGCCTGGGTTTCAGCCTTGGTACCGAAACGGGGAACGGCGAGCCTAAAGAGCTGTTCATGGTCGCGCCCATGGGGGGCAGCCCGGGCAGTCCAAGAGTCGCTTTGCTGGCCAGCATCAATGTGGACCGACTCACAGGTGGGCTTTCGGACAGCTACTGGATCGACGCGTCCGGCACGTACCTGCGGCGTCCTGTGTCTTCAGCCAAAACCGGGACAAACGCATTCACGGATTTTCCCGGCCTGGAGAACCAACTCAAGATCGGTTCCCGGGCCTGGTGGGGCGACACCACCGCGGTGGGTTGGAGTCGCATGGAAGTGGGCAGCAATGGGCGCCTGTATACCTGGCTAGGCGAGGTGACCGATCTCGGCCCACTACTCGGTTGGCACAGACAGTCATGGATGCTGATTGGGGGTGCACTAATGGCTGCGCTTGCCGTGGCGCTGCTGCTAAGCGCCTGGCTTTCTGGACAACTGAAGGCGTTCGGGCAACGGGTCACCGACGGCATGCAACAGTTGCTCAACGGCAGTGAGCGGGCCCCGTTCGAACCGGTGGGCAGCAAAGAAATGCGCGCGTTCACCGAAGCCCTCAATGGGTTGGCGGAAACCTTCGTCGAATCCCAGACCAACCGTGCGCTTGCTGCCAGAAAACTGTCTGATGATCACCGAGAGCTCCAACGAGAACTGGATCGGGCGCGGTCCGATCAAGCGCATAGCCGAAGCTTGCTGGAATCGCTGGCGCGGCCCGCCTACGCGGTCGACAAAGACGGTCAATGCACCTACTGCAATCCGGCCTGCCTGGGACTGCTCGGTCTGGACAGTGCTGAGCGACTGCGCGGCGAGAACATCCAGGACATGATGCTTCGGCGTGCGGTTGCAAACGCGGAGCAACCCAGAGCAGCGGACGGTGTTGCGGCCGCCATTCGGGAGTGCAAGCCTCAACACGTGGAGAGCGAGGTGATCTGGGGTCAGGACGGCAAAAGACGCTTGGTGGAGTACTGGGCCAGCCCACTCACAGAAGGTGATCAGGTAACAGGCGCGGTGGTGACCCTGGAGGACATAACCGAACGACAGGACAAGACCGAAGAAATGCAGCGGATGCGCGCGCGCGCGGAGCGCACGCTTGAATCCATTGCCGATGGGGTTCTGACAATGGATCCGCAGGGTGTGGTGGACTACCTCAATCCGGCTGGGCAGGCGATTTTGGGCTGGACGGCTGAAGAGGCGCATGGAAAACCGTTCAATGCGATTTTCCAGGCCGCCGAGCAAAACGGTATAGCAGTCGGTCCGGATGCCCTGGAAACCGGCCTGGAAGACGGACCGGTCGCCCAGGAACTGATGATTCAGACGCGCCACGGTGAACCGGTTTACCTGGAATGCAGCACCGCACCCGTCATCGGTACCGGTCTACCGCCCGGCGGCGCCATTGTGGTGTTCCGAGACGTCACCGGAGCGCCGCGCATGGCGCATAGTGCACAGTATGTGGCCAAGCACGACCTCACCACCGGCCTCATCAACCGCCAGGAGTTCGAGAACCGCCTGAGCCAGGCATTGGCCAATGAGCACACCCGCCAGAGTTCGATTTGCTATCTGGACCTGGATCGCTTTCGGACCATCAATGACGACTGCGGCAGCGTGGCGGGTGACGCGCTGTTGCGGCAGCTGGCGTCCCTGCTGCGCGCCAATGTGCGGCAGCGAGACCTGGTGGGCCGTCTTGGCGATGATGAGTTCGGCATCCTGTTGGAACACTGTCCGCCGGACCAGGCACTGAGAATTGCCAGCCTGGTGAGGCAAGCTGTCGAGGATTTCAGCTTCAGTTGGGACGACAAAGCCTACTCGATCACCGCCAGCATTGGCGTAGTAGAGATCGGAGCGAACGCCCGCGATGCCCGTGATGTCATCGGCAGCGCCGAGGGCGCGTGTTTCGCGGCCAAAGAACAAGGCAGAAATCGGGTCCGGGCCTTTCATGCTGATGACCATGAACTGACCCGATACGGCCCGACGCACTGGGTTACGCGTCTCAATCAGGCTCTCGAAGACAACGGCTTTCGACTGTTCTATCAAGCCGTCGTGCCGCTGAGTCGGGCGCCGGGCGCGCAGCGGGACCGCCACTATGAGCTTCTGCTTCGCATGAAAGACCCGACCGGCAATCTGGCCAATGCCGCCACCTTCCTGCCCTTCGCAGAACGCTACAACATGATCCAGTTGATGGATCGATGGGTGGTACGTGCGGCCTTCGAATGGCTATCGACGCGGCCCAAGGACGCAGGCGATGTGTTGATCGAGGTCAAGGTGTCCGAAGCGTCGGTAGCCGACGCCGACTTCGCCGACTATGTGCAGATTCAGCTGGAAAAGCTGCACATACCGCCACGGTGGATTTGCTTTCAGATTGGGGCTGGCGCGGTGGTGTCCCGGCCAGCCAATGCTACCCAACTGGTTCGATCTCTGCGCGGCTTCGGTTTCAAGATTTCCCTTGACGATCTAGGTGGGCGCCTGCTCTCCGTAGTCCAAATCCGAAATCTCGAAGTGGATTTTCTGCGCATTGACGCCACCCACACCGGCCGGGTGGTGGAAGACGAACTGGACCGGACACTGGTCAAGGCCATGACCGAAATCGCGCGCATCAGCAACCGCCGAACCATCGCCAAAATGGTTGAACAGGATGAAGCCCTGACCGTGCTTAGAGATCTGGGCGTCGACTGCGCCCAAGGATTTGCGATCTCTAAACCAAGGCCGCTTGAGTTCCTCAAAAAGGACGGTTAGGGCGCCTTACTTTATTTGCTCGGTCGCGCGACTAAAGGCTTCATTTAGGGCCACACTCACCAGATCAAGGCTGGGTTGCCGCATCGGCGAAAGCGGCTAGCGCCTTGTTCACTTTGGCCAGCACTTCGTCACAGCCCTTCAGGCCGTGCCGCTCCGCCAGATACTCCGGGCGATTGTAGGCCAGCCATACCTGGCCGCTTTCGTCCTCCCAGATCAGCGCCTTCTGGGGCAGATCCAGTGCGACGGTCGGTCCACACTTCATCAGCGGCGTACCCACCTTCGGGTTCCCGAATATCACCAGCTCGGTCGGGCTCAACTCCATACCCGCCTTTGCCGCGCCCGCGGCATGGTCGATTCTGGCAAATACATTCATGCCCTTCTCCAGCAGCACCGCTTCCAGCCGGGCAGCCGTGTCGGCCACGGAGTGGTTGCTCTTGACTTGAATAAAGCTCTCGTCAGCGTGCGCCGTCGGGGTAAAAGCAAACACGGACAGCAGCAAAACGACCCACTTATTCATGGAATTCTCTCCAGGTTGATCCGAGCGCCTGTCTATTGTGCAGCTCTCGGTGAAATGGTGATGAGGTCGCCCAGTATGCCCTGAATCTCATCAATGCTGAGGTAGTGATCCCCGTAACCGTCATCCAATTGACCGCAGGTCAAGCGATAAGCGTCACCTGGGACTTCCCTGTCGAACAGGATGTGTGTCGCAAAAGTCACGTGGGACGGTTGCCCGCCACCGCGACCCCTGATCGACCCGGCATGCAACAATCGCTGAGGCGCGCGGACAAAATAGCCGCGTTCAAGGCTGCTGCGCTTTACCACCCACGACTGGGGTGGCAGGCTGCCATCGGTCGGGGCGAGTGAGCGCAATTGCAGTCGGCAAACTGGCGAAAATGAAAATCCGCCACCAGCGTAGGGCTTACCGGAACTGATGTAGATCGTCCCTGCCCCTTGTCTGATCGGCACCGGCTGGTTCAGCGTGAGCGTCGAGCCCGCGGCGATCGCGTAGGCCTTATCGGCGCTGGCACCTTTAAGACTCTGACACCCGCCGATGAGGACGCTCAGGCACAGGGCGGTGATTGCGACTCGCATGATTCAAAGCTCCTGAAGCGTGGCAGCCTACCTTAGCAATCTGCGGTGGCAATCAACCGCGGCGCACCGGCGCCGGCCGCCGGCGGGCCCGCAACGCATTATGAGCCGCAAACTTGACCGGGTCACGAAACAACATCACCAGCAATGCCCCTGCGGCGAAACCGCCAATGTGCGCCCAAAAGGCCACGCCACCGCCTTCGGATCTCAATGCCGGTACCGCACCCACCAATTGGATCACCAGCCAATAGCCGAGCATGAGGTACGCGGGCACCACCACCCGATTGATGTAGAAACCGAAAATGATCAGCATATGGACGGGTGCCCTCGGATAGAGCATCGCGTATCCGCCCATCACACCTCCGATCGCCCCGGACGCACCCACCATTGGTATCGGGCTCGCAGGATTCGAGACCACCTGCGCGGCGACGGCAGCCAGGCCACAGAGCACATAGAACACCCCAAACCGCACTGGACCCATGGCGTCTTCCACGTTGTCACCGAAGACCGCGAGAAACCACATGTTGCTCGCAATATGGAACCAACCGCCGTGCATAAACATGGAACTCAGCGTTGTCAGCCACTTTCCTCCACCCCCCAGCACACAAACTGCATCAGGACCGATCTGAACCCTCGTGCCACGGGCCACGGTACCCAGCAACTCTCCGGGGATGGCACCCAACTCACAAACCGAACGGCTGAGGTCAGGCTCGGTACCGAAGCCCTGTAACAACACCCACGCTGCGACGTTGAGGCCGATGATGCCGAAAGTCACCACGGAGGTGCGAACGGTGGGATTGTCGTCTCGTAGCGGAAACAAGTGGCAATCCCTCGATGATCTGCCTGGACAGGCGAGTCAGGCCCGACCGGAAACTACAGGTTGCGCCCTCTGTGCGGCAATCAGGGCGGACTCGGTGAGCTCATTCAGCAGATCCTCCAACACCGCCGCCGGTGCATCGGTCATCCGCGCACGGATCGCGGTGACCAGGGCGATCGCCTGCAGGACATCGCCGTTGCCGACCCCTTTCTGCTGTTCAATAAACTCGCTCAGGGCATCCAACAGAACAGTAACCAGCGCGCCGACCTGGTCCGGCGACGCCGTCTGGGGATGAAGAGGAAACTCGACCGTCAGCGCCCGGCCGTCGGACATAACCGCCGTGTAGGGTAGGATTCGCATACACACTCCCTCTCTATCCAAGGCGTACCTGACGTCGGTTCTGCAGCTCCACTAGACGGGATGCAGCCCCCGGTGGGAACCGGGCGCATTCCACTGCCGTGCTGAATCCGATAGATTCTTGAGTGTAGCCCAGCATGGGCCGCGATGAGTAATAGAGCACGATAACGCAGCGGATGGTCGCTGCGGTCGACCGCAGGCACCGTGCCGCGCTAAAGTCGGGTCATGAGACAGGCTCAAGTTCTGACAGAAAAAAGTATGGGTTCAGGGCACTTGTGTCCGACCCAATCGACCCTCTCCCTTGTTCCCCCGGAGTCCGCACCGATATGAGCACGACGCATTCGCTGGTAATCGCACTTTGCCTTGGCAGCCTGATGTGCACCACCGTCTTGGCCCAGGGTTTTCGCCTCGAACCGGGAAACTGGGAGATGACCAGCAAACGGCGCATGTCGATGATGCCGGGCGAAAAGACCGAAACCGACCACCAATGCATCACAAAAGCGCAAACCGACCCGACCCAGGCCATGGAGACCGGTGGCCACTGCCAAGTTGTGGATCGCACCGAAACGGACAACTCGGTGGAGTGGAAAATGGAATGTGACATGGACGGCACTGCAGCCACCGGTACCGGTATGGTTCACAGCGACGGGGACACGGCCACCGGCCGTTTATCCATCGAGATGACCGTTCAGGGCACCCCGGCCAGCTTCGAAATGGAATGGTCGGGCCGCCGTCTGGGTGACTGCTGAGGCGAACGCGCGCTATATCCAATGCACCGTCATTGGAATGACGGTGCCGGTTTGGATGGTGATGCAGAAGACGCAGGGGTGGTTCTCGCGATCGCTGGCAGGCGCCAATTCCGGGGAGTGCAACGCGGTCAACGCGGCTTGTGAGCTGGCCCAGAGGGCGCCCCGCTGATGACCCCATGTTGCGTTGCACCCCTTGGAAAAGGCCTGCCATCGCCTGCGGTGTGCGCCCTACCTTGGTTCATCAGCGGCGCTCTGTGAATAACCGGACTGCCCGCATGGCCCGCTAGGGAGCCTCTTATTTATTCTGGACAAAGCAGATTGGAGGGTGAAATGTGCAGCTTCGAGGCGCAGATCGCGGGTAATAGTCATTAATATTGCCAAGATTGGCAACGATGACGCTGTGCATTTCAGTCCCAACATGCACGTTCACGAATAAATCAGAGGCTCCCCAGGGCACCGGATGACGATTGATCCTGCGCTGACGCTTGCACTGATCGGGCTGCTTGGCATCGGCGCGCAGTGGCTTTCCTGGTGGCTCAAGCTGCCTTCCATCGTGCTGCTGTTGCTGATCGGAGTGTTTGCCGGCCCGGTGACGGGATGGTTGGACCCGGATGCCCTGCTGGGCGATCTGTTGTTTCCCCTGGTTTCCCTGGGGGTTGCCATCATCCTGTTCGAGGGCAGCCTCACCCTCAAGCTGCAGGAGATCCGCGGTCACGGGCAGGTGGTGACCCGTTTGGTAACGGTCGGGGCTCTGGTGAGCTGGCTGGTGATCGGCATCAGCGCCTGGTGGCTGCTGGATCTGTCCTGGCAACTCAGCCTGTTGTTCGGAGCCTTGGTGTCGGTCACCGGCCCCACGGTGATCATGCCGCTGTTACGCACGGTCCGGCCGAAATCCGAGCTGGCCAACATCCTGCGCTGGGAGGGGATTATCATCGATCCTCTGGGCGCTTTACTGGCGGTCCTGGTTTTCGAGTTCATCGTGTCCGGAGAGCGCGGCCACACGGCATTGGTGTTTGCCCAGGTGGTTCTGGTGGGCGGAGGGGCCGGTGTCGTCGGCGCCCTGCTGCTGGCGTTTGTTCTGCGTCGGCATCTAATGCCGGACTACCTGCACAACGTCGCCACGCTGGTACTGGTACTGGCGGTGTTCGCCGGCGCAAATGCCCTTGCCCATGAGTCGGGGCTGCTGGCGGTCACGGTCATGGGCATGCTTCTGGCCAATCTGCGGGACATCCCCATGGACGATATCCTGCATTTCAAGGAGAGCCTGACCGTGCTATTGATCTCGGGCATGTTCATCCTGCTGGCGGCCCGGGTGGATCTAAACGCACTTTGGGCATTGGGGCTTGGTGGGATCCTGTTGCTGGCAGTGGTGCTGTTCGTGGCCCGGCCGCTGACGGTCTGGGTATCGACTCTGGCCACCCCACTCGACTGGCCCGGACGGACATTGCTGGCCTGGGTCGCCCCCAGAGGCATCGTCGCGGCGGCGGTGTCGGCGTTGTTCGCCCTGCGACTGGAACAACTCGGCTACCCGCAGGCCGATCTGCTGGTTTCTCTGACCTTTGCGGTGATCGTCGGCACCGTGGTTTTGCAAAGCCTGACCGCGGGACCGCTGGCGGACTGGCTGGGCGTATCGGAACCAGAGCCCCACGGCGTGCTGATTGTCGGCGCCGGCAGAGCGGCCCGCACCATCGGCCTGGCGATCGCCGGCCGGGACTACCGGGTACGGGTCACCGACACCAGTTGGGACAACATCAGCGCCGCTCGTATGGAGGGACTCGACACCTATTTTGGCGCTGCCGTATCCGAACACGCCGATCGGCACCTGGATTTGATTGGGCTTGGCCAGATGTTCGCCATGTCGCGCCCCTCGGCCCTCAACGCCTTGGCCTGCATCCGATTCCGCCCCGAGTTCGGCGCCAAATCCGTGTTCAGTATTGGCGCCGAAACCGGCAAACCTGATGGCGGCAAATCCCAACTGACCCAGCGGCACCAATGCCCCCGGCTGTTCGGGAAGAGTATCACTCTGTCCAAGCTCGAAAGCCTGCTCAGCCAGGGGCACGAAGTGCGCGGCACACCGCTCACCGACGCTTTTGGCGCGACCGACCTCGAACGGCACTATGGGAAGCGCGCACTGGCGTTATTTGCCCTGGATCCGAGGGATCGTCTGTGGGTGTACAGCGATCAGTCCACCTTCGAAGCCGGTCCAGGCTGGACCGTGTTCAGCCTGGTTCCGCCGCCGGAGCCGGAATCACCCGATGCGGAGGAAACGGTCGATCGGACGCCGGCACCGCAAGCATAAGCCATCGATCCAGGGCAGGACTCTCAAACACGGCGTTGGCGGAGGAACCGATGCAAAGGGAGCCTGTTCGATGGCGTCAGAATACCTAAAGAGCCTTTTTCTTCTGGGCGAAGTAGATCGACGCCAAAATGGCTGTGCTGCAGACCGTTCCCTTTCTACCGCGCCGACTCCGAGACAGATCGAGGTTCGCCGGCATGTGCTCAGGTGATCAACTCGGCAACCAGTGCATCGCCGGCGGCCGATAGCCCCGTGAGCCGGGCCCTGCCAATCTGGCCGGCAAGGCCAGGGTCAGCCCGAGGCGGCAACAGAACGCGAAAATAGGCCGGCGTGTACCCGGCATGATACCAGCTGTCCCCATTGCGGGTGCCGTGTTCCCACAGAATCGGCTCGCACCTGCCGACCCGATCTGCCAGCGCCTGGCCTTTCATGCGTTTACCCAGGCGGTGCAGTTCCCGGCTGCGATGCTGCTGGAGGCTTCGCGAAACCGGATCAGGAAGGCCGGCGGCCTTGGTGCCGGCCCGGGGTGAGTAGGAAAATACGTGCAGGTGCCCGAAGCCGACCCGCTCGACGAACTCCAGGGTGTCGGTCCACTCGGATTCTGTCTCACCCGGGAAACCCACAATGATGTCGGTGGTGACGTTAAAGCCCGGCACACACTCCCGCAGGCGTTCCACCAACCGGGCATAGGCTTCGGTTTTGCAACGCCGGGCCATGCGTTTGAGCACCGTGTCCGACCCGCTTTGCAGCGGCAGATGCATATGCGGCATCAGACGGGAGTCTTGGAACAGGTCGAGGAATTCCTCCCCCAGATCCCACGGTTCAACCGAAGCGAAGCGAATACGCGGCATGTCGGTGTCGCTCAGCAGGGCCCGAACCAACTCGGACAGCGAACCGCCGATGTCGCTGCCGTAGCCACCGACATGCACACCGGTCAGTACCGCCTCACGCACCCCCTGGGCATGGAGGGCGTTGATCTCGGACACCACCTCCGCCACAGGTCGACTGTGTTCCGCGCCCCGCGCCACGGTCACGATACAAAAAGTACAGCGATAACGGCACCCGTCCTGGATTTTCACGAAAGCCCGGCCCCGGCCCAGGGTGAGCAGCGTGGAGGCGCCCGGCTCCGTAGCCAGGGCAGGCATCCCCGGAAGTCCTAGCTCGCGCGTGGCGATTTCCACCAGTCTGGACTTTTCCTGGTTAGCCACCACCAGATCGACGCCGTGTTCAGCGGCCGCCGCGCCGGACTCCAGGGTGGCGTAACAGCCCGTGACCACGAGACGCGCCTGGGGATTGGCCCGGTGCACCCGCCGCATGATCTGACGGGATTTCCGAACCGCCTCCAACGTCACCGCACAGGTGTTCAAGACCACCAGATCGGCATCGGTCGCAGCTTCGGCCAGCTGATGGCCCTGTTGTTCAAATTGCCGGGCCCAGGTCTGCAATTCCGCCTCGTTGAGCCGGCAGCCCAGGGAGCGTAGATGAACACGTAGCGGCGCTACTGCCTGGTGATTCTGTACCATTGAATGCTGCCCCTGGGGCGCGGGCGGGGCGCCGTCGTCGGAACCAATACGGGTGCCGCGTGCCAGTGTCTCAGGCCTTGTCGAAAACGTAATGGTTGACCTGCCACTCCCGCCCCTGGTCATACCCGAAAAGCTCCGCGCAGGCCATGAAAAACACCCGCCATCGCTGCACCCAGCGCTCGGCATCCTCTCCATAGGTCTGCCGGAACAGCGCCAGGATCGGATCGCGCTGATGGTCCATCTGTGACAGCCAGGCTTCGCAGGTCCGTTGATAGTGGCTGCCATCCACAGTCCACCGGTTGTTCAAACGCAGATCATCCTGGAAGTGGGTGAGCAACGCCTCGCTGGGCATCAGGCCTCCACTGAAAAAATGCCGGCCCATCCAGTTGTCATCGCCCTCGGTCTCGAACGGATAACTGTAGTGGCGGTGGGTGAATATATGCACGAACAGCCGGCCGTCCGGCCGCAGCCATGCGCCGATGCGGGCCATGAGGGCCTGATAGTTGCGCATGTGTTCGAACATCTCCACCGACACGACGCAATCAAAGCGCTGGTCGGTGGAAAATTCATTGACGTCGGCCACCTGGGCATTGATGTTGCCCAGCTCACGGGCCTCGGCCCGGCGCTGAATGGTTTCGATCTGCGGTGCCGAATTGCTCAGGGCAACGATGCGGCTGTTGGGATAATGCGCTGCCATCCACAGAGTCAGGGACCCCCAACCGCAGCCAAGTTCCAGAATATCCATGCCGTCGACCAGCCCGGCCCGCTCGCAGGTCAGCGCCAACATCGCTTCCTCAGATTGAGCCAGGTTGTTGACACCTGAAGGCCAGTAACCCGAGCTGTATTTCAGATGAGGGCCGAGTACGCGCTGGAAAAACTCGGGCGGCACCTCGTAGTGCTGCTCGTTCGCCTTGTCGGTTTCGATGGCGATGGGGCTGTTACGCAACTCGTTCACAAGTTCGGCCTGCCGCAATTCCGGGTCGCCGCTTGCCTGCTCCCGAAGCCGGTCACGCAGCAGCTTGCGGATGCCCGCCCGGGTGACCCAGTCGGGCATGAGGCCCCGTTCAATCAACTCAACAGCCGTTCTCATGGGCGCGTCTCCGTGGGGAACCAAGGGAAAAACATGGAAGTACTGCGCTGGTACGCGGCGTAGTCTTCACCCCGGCTGGCCAGCGCACGGCGCTCTGTGTGGGGAATGCCGGTGAGGTAGTAGAGCACCAGAAACATCATCACCGGACCCAGCAGCCCGAGCCAGCCTAGGGGTCCGCCCAAGGTCAGGGGGACATAGGCCCACCAGTGCAGCCACTCAAAGAAGTAGTTGGGATGACGCGAGTAGCGCCACAGGCCGCTGCGGCAGGTCTTACCGAGGTTTTCCGGGCGAGCCCGAAAGTCGGCCAGTTGCCGGTCCGCCAGCGTCTCACCGCCCACCGCCACCAACCAGATGACAACCGCCAGGACACTGGCCCAGACTGGTCCCGCCTCTGGACGCTGCACCGCTGCCGCCCAAGGCAGGGCGAGCGCGACCGCAGCCACCGCCTGAAATTGAAAAAACGCAAAAAAACCCAACTGTGCCCGTTCACCCAGCCAGGCGCGCATGTCCACGTAGCGCCCATCTTCTTCGGAGCCACCGACACGTCGCCACAAATAGAACCCAAGCCGCAGCCCCCAGGCCGCGCCGAGGATGCCGATCAGAACACGCTGGCCGGGGTCTCCGTCGCCCAGCACGGCGAACAGAACTGCCAATGCAGCCATGCCGAAGGACCAGCCCACATCCACCCAGCCGGCGTTGCCGCTGCGCCACTGCCAAAGCCACACGAGCGTCATCAGGACCGCAAGCATCACGAGACCGGATACCATCAACTCGGCCATGCGTGCGCCTCTATGCACCGCCCGCCGGTTGCCGTCACACGCACCGCGGCAAGCCCCGACCGACTAAGGAATGCGCCGGCGCTCATGCGGCGACCCGTCCACCGGCACGGGGCATCGCCCAGGCACTGAAGAAGGTGAGCGCCAGCATTGCTCCGCCCCAGACCAGTGACAAGGCGGCAATCGCGGCGCCTTTCGGGGCCAAAAACTCCGCGGCGCCCAAGGCGGCGCCGCCGGCATAGGCCAGAGGACCACCCACCACACCCATAAGTACGGCCCAGATCGGGTGCGATTGTATCCAGGACATGGACCGGGTAAGGGTGACGCCGAAAACCAGCCACAGGGCACTGATCCAAAGCGGCGCCCAGGGTTGGGGCCAGACGGCTCCCTGGAAATGGATCAATCCGGCGCTGACCAGCACAGAGTCCAGCGCGGTTCCCATCAACACGATTCCGATCAGCATACGTGCCTCGCGGCCCCAATTCGGATTGCGCCACAAATAAAAGAGCGCGATCGCGCTGGAGACCACGGGGCCCAGCCAGGCCAAACCATGGGCGGCACCCAGGACGCAGCAAAACCAACCGAGTTGAAACAGGGCCACGTTGAGCAGGGTGGCGGGGAGAGACGCAACCATGGCGGTCAGGGCCGGCTCGACCGGTAATCGGCTTTTTCAAAAACCACCTGAACTGTGCCGATCGCACGCTCCTGAAACCCACCTTCGCAGTAGCTGAGATAGAAATTCCAGAGTCGTGCGAAGCGATCACCGAAACCAAGCTGACGCACTGCCTGCAGACGGTCATTGAAGCGCTGGCGCCAATGTCTGAGCGTAGTGGCGTAGTGCAGCCCGATGTCCTCCAGATGCTGGACTCGAAGGTCGGATGCCTGCCCTACGGCACGCATCATGGCCGAAACCGACGGCAGACATCCGCCGGGAAAAACATAGCGCTGTATAAAGTCCACTTCCCGCTTGGCGCGTTCGAACTCGGACTCGGCGATGGTGATGGACTGCAACAGCATCAGACCGTCCGATTTCAGAAGACGGCTGCAGGTCTCGAAATAGGTATCGAAGTACTGATGCCCAACCGCCTCGAACATTTCGATGGATACGAGCTTGTCGTATTGGCCTTGCAGATCCCGGTAGTCCTGACACAGCACGGTGACGCGGTCCTCAAAACCTGCTTCGCTGACCCGCGTCCGGGTGAAATCGTACTGCTCCCGGGAAATTGTCGTGGTGGTGACATGGCAACCGCAGTGCGCGGCCGCATGCAGTGCAAAACCTCCCCAACCGCCCCCCACTTCCAGTACCCGGTCGTCGGGTGACAGGGCCAGCTTGTCGCAAATCCGCTGGTATTTCGCGTGCTGAGCGGTCTGCAGGCTGGTGTCGACCTGTTCGAATATGCCGCAGGAGTAGGTCATGCTGTCGTCCAGCCACAATCGGTAGAAGGCGTTGCCCAGATCATAGTGGGCCGCGATGTTCTCCTCGCTGCCACGGCGGGTATTGCGTCGCAGTGCATGAAACAGCTTGAGCATGGGCGTGGTCAGACGGCTCAGCCCTCCCTCCAGGGATTCCATGACCGAGCGATTGAGCACCAGCAGGCGCACGACTGCGGTAAGGTCATCGCAGTCCCACCAGCCCAACATGTATGCTTCGCCAGCCCCCACGGTGCCGCGCAAAGCGATCCGGCTGTAGACCCGCGCATCATAGATGTAGACCCGGGCCGTTGGGTCCGCTTCGCTGCCAACCGCCCCGAAATCGTGCTCGCCGTCCGCATCGTGTATCGCCAACCGGCCCCGAGTCATGTCACGCAGACGACGGAACACGAGCCTGCGCAGATAGCGATCGGCCGGTCGGGCCGGTGCTCCAATCTCCGCCGGTACCTCAGCCGGAACGATGGATACTCTCATGTCCCTTCCTCATGTTCGTCGATCGGTGTTTAGGATGGTCGATGACCGGAAGCCGCTTCAGCCAGAGCTTCGTGGCCTCCCAGTGGATAGCCAGAATGACTTTCAGAGTCATAAATGGATGAATCAGCAGGGCACGGGCAAGTGCGGCCCCGGTAATGGCTTCACGATCCAGCAGCAAGGTGGCGTCGAACAGCCTGCCGCGGTCATCGTGGTTGGCCATGTGTACCATGAGATCCTCCGCCGGCGCGGTGGATCGCCATTCATAGTTCATGTCCATCTCCATAAAGGGCGACACATGGAACGCCTTGGCGAAGCGATGCCGCTGGTGTTCTGGCTGTGCGCCGGCATTCTCCGACGCATCCAACACGTAGCAGTGACGCTCGCCCCAAGGGGTGTTGGTGACCTCGGCCACCAGGGTTTCCACCTGCTTATCCGCGTCATCGAAGCAGTAGTAAATGCTGATCGGGTTGAAGCAGTAGCCGAAGTGCCGGAGATGAGTCAGCAGGCGAATGGGGCCTGTCGGACGGCGCCCGGTGCGCGTACTCACCAACTCGCGCACCGCCGTATCCAGAGGAATTTTGGGGTCGCCGAAGTGATCCCCACGACGAAACCAGGCAATGGCGAAGCGGCGGCAGGACCAGAACCAGCGCCCGGCGAAAACCCGATCCAACTCGCTGAGATCGATATAGGCCATAAACAGGCGATATCGGAACTCGTGGTCTACGGGACGCACCCGTCGATGTCGAACCCAACCACGGTACAGGGCGCTGTTCACGCGGCAAGATCCCGTTCATCCATCAGCGCGTCACCGACGATCCGCCCACTTTGAAAGCCATCTTCGTGAAAACCGTAGGTCCAGTAGGCGCCGCAGTACCAACTGCGATTGACACCGCTGATCTCTTCCCTGCGCTCGCGCGCCCGAGCCGCTTCCGGGGTATACAGGGGGTGAGCGTAGTCGATCCGCTGAATGACACGATCGGGGTCGATTTCACCCTGATAGTTCAGGGTGACGAAGAACGTCTCCGGCGCATCGAGACATTGCAGACTGTTCATGTCGTAGGTCACCGCCACCCGGCTTTGCGGTTCGGGCGGCACGTGATAGTTCCACGCAGCCCAGGCCAGGCGTCGGCGCGGCATCAGGCGGGGATCGGTGTGGAGAACCGCCTCGTTGTTCTGGAACGGAAGCGCACCCAGAACTTCCCGTTCGGCAGCGCTGGGATCCTCCAACAGGGCCAGGGCCTGATCGCTGTGGCAGGCAAGAACAACCTGGTCGAACGCCGCATTTTCCTGATCGGTGGTCACCAGCACACGGTCCGGCCTGCGAACGACGCGCCGCACCGGCATCGCCAGACGGATACGATCCCGAAAGGGCGCGGCCAGGGCTTCGACGTACTCACGAGATCCCCCGACGACGCTGCGCCACTGGGGACGATCGTTCACGGTCAGGAGACCGTGATTGCGAAAGAATTCAATAAAACCCAAAGCGGGGAACTGTTCGATTCTGTCCGGGCAAGCCGACCAGATGGCCGCGCCCATGGGCAGCAGATAGCGATTTCGGAACAACGCGCCGTAGCGCCCCTGCTCCAAAACCTCCCCGAGCGTGGTGGCAGAATCCAGTTCGCCCATAAGCCGGGGCGCCTCCCGGTTAAAGCGCAGAATGTCCCGCAACATTCCGTAGAACTGAGGTCGAACCAGGTTGCGCCGTTGCGCGAACAAGGTATTCAGGGTATCCCCGTTGTACTCCAAACCGGATTGCTCGCACCGAACGCTGAAGGTCATGGCCGTGTCTTGCGAGGCAACTCCCAGATCTCGCAGCAGGGCGCTGAACCCCGGATAGTTGCGGTCATTGAAAACGATGAATCCGGTATCTATCGCATAACTCTTGCCCGCCAGCGGGACATCAATCGTGTTCACGTGGCCGCCGAGGTGGCCACCCGCTTCGAACAGGGTGATGTCGTGACGTTGGTGGAGCCGATGTGCGACCGTCAGCCCCGAGATGCCACCACCAATGATCGCAATCCTCATGCCGACGTCCGACTCGTGACCAGCCTCGGCAATCCCCAGCGCCGTTCCAGCGGAGCGGCGTCTCTTCTAATGAGTGCCTGAGTCTCCAGCGCGCATGTGCGAACGCCAAGCCAGCCCTCCCGGGCAGCCACGAACTTGATAGACAGGACACTACAGCCGCGCCTTGATCCGGCGAATGATGGCTCCAAGCACCGGCACCCGCTCGTAGATGAACTCGCCCATATCGAAGTAGTCCCGGTGCCGGTGGACGCGATCGGCGAAGTGAATGTGAGACAGCCCGCTGAGGGTGATCTCCTGGCCCCGGCGGAAAGTCCCGTGCCGGACATGCATGACCCAGGGAATGACCGCCTGGGTCGCGTCCTCCATGCCCGGTTGATATTCGAAACGGCAGCTGAGTACGTCCTGATACAAATTTGCATAGTAGTCACGGAGGACATTAAGGCCGCATATTTCACGTACGGGATCCTGGAAGTGCACGTCATCGGCATAAATTTCCGACAAGCGATCGAGACAATCGGCGTCGAGCTCATTAAATGTGGCTTTAAATTTTTCAACAAATGGATACATGGTTCAACGTGAATGTGGCGTGAAGAAGCGCGGAGCTTGTCGAGCCTGCAGCAGGTGGCAGATTGACATATTCACTGCGCCGGCTTCAAAGCGGATCGCTGATCGAGCTCTGGTCCGTCGGCAGACGCGAATACATGGTTTCAGCAATCGGCACAGGCCGGTGCCGCCAGTTCGATGCGCTCGCCGGCACGAAAAACGGTTAACCGAACGGGATCGGACGGTGACTTGTCGCCCATGCGTTTCCGGATCGCAAGATAGGCTTGGCGACCTGCTATGGGAATGCCCTCCACCTCCAGGATGACATCTCCGCCCAGAAGCAGGCTGTCGCCGTCGATCGTGATTTCGATACTGCCCTCCCTGAGACCCAATCGCTCGGACATGGACCCACGGGCCACCCGCTGCACCAGAATGCCCGCACTCTGGGGAAGATTAAGGGCCTCGGCAAGCGGCCCCCGAATATACCTGCCTTCCAGACCGGACCAACGCCGTTCCTGGGCCAGCAGCTGGTCCCGCACGGTATTCGACGCCACCGCAAAGCCCAGCCCTTCGTTGCCACCCGAGGTAGATTCGATATGGCTGACAATACCGATCAGCTGGCCGTCAAGATTGAACAAAGGCCCACCAGAGTTACCCTGATTGATGGCGGCATCGGTCTGCAGATATTCACCCAGGCCAAATCCACCATCCAGGGAGTCCGCTGGGCGGCGGGCGCTGATGTGGCCCACTGTCAGCGTGTGTGAGATACCGTAGGGCGCGCCCACCACAAACACCTCCTCGCCCACGCGAACGGTATCGGAGTCGGCCAGAACGACGGGGTTGATCCCTTCGGGCACATTGCTGAGTTGAATCAAGGCAACATCCGCCATGGGCTCCGAGGCGATCACCCGGGCCAGTGCCTGGTCGCCGTTAACAAACTGCACGTGTATCGAATCCGCGGTCTGCACCAGGTGTGAAGCGGTCAACGCCTGGCCGTCGTCGGAGATCAAAACCCCGGATCCCAGACCCGCGGCGCGACTGGGTCGATCAGGATCACTGCCGGGCCGGTGTTTGTAGGCCTCGATGATCAGCACCGCCGGTTCAACCCGGTCAAAGGCATCACTCAAATCCGTGGCCAAGGCGAAGCATGGGCAGCAAATGACCGCGGGTGCAATCGCCAGTCGGGCGACGAGTTCGGTGACGCGGTTCATGAGATCTCCGAAAGCAGCCGATCGAGCATCGACTCCGCCTGGGACAGGTAGCCGGCCCCGAACAGATTCAAATGATTCAGGATGTGATAGAGATTGTACAGCGTGCGCCTCAGTGGATAGCCCTCGTCCAGCGGCCAAGCCGCCTGATATGCCGCGTAAAATTCCCGGCTCAGCCCACCGAACAGTTCAGTCATGGCAAGATCCGCTTCGCGGTCGCCATAGTAACTGGCCGGATCATAAATGACCGGACGGCCCTGGGCGTCATAGCCGATGTTGCCGGACCAGAGGTCACCGTGGAGCAAAGACGGCACAGGACGATGCCCACCGAGCAAATCGGGCAGCGCATCCTGCAACCGCGCGCCCCGATCAGCGAGACGCGCCGCGAATCCGCGGGATGCCGCCAGCTCAAGCTGAAAACCCAGACGATGCTCTGACCAGAACGCGACCCAATCCCGGGAAAACGCGTTGGGCTGCGGGGTGGTCCCCAGCATATTGTCCCGCACCCAACCGAATTGGTCGCCCGTGGCGCGGTGCAGGGACACCAGCTCGCCGCCGAAACGGGCCTCAGAATCCCGTCGCGGCGGCCCGAGCGCGATATACTCCAGGACCAACCAGGCGTGTTGACCCTCGCTGCCGGTGCAGACCGGTTTGGGCACCCGAACCGGACCGGCATCATATAGCGTAGCTAGGGCCGCCGCTTCGTTCATCAGCGCCGGCAAAAAGTCCGCTCGGTTGACCTTCACGAAGAAGGCGTCGTGACCGTCAGACAATCGATAGGCTTCGCTTATGCAGCCACCGCTCAGAGGCTGGGGCCGATCCGGGTCGAAGGCCGTACCGGTCTCACCACGGATCTGGTCTATCAGAGGAATCCAGTCGATCAAAGAAGGTGTGGTCAAGTGATACCAATCGCGTTTCAGTCCTCAACGGCCCAGATGCGAGGTGCCGGGGCTCGCCCCGAGGTATACGCCCGGGTGGGGTCAGCCGCCCGATCTTGCCCAGTTGAGTCGCTCATGGATCGGACTTCGACGCGGGAAATGTGCCTTCAGAAATGCCATCTGATCGGCCAGAATACGGCGTCCCTGCAGGTAAATGTACTCGGCGTAACTGGGCGTAAACGGAACCGCCATCAGTTCCATGCCCATCTCGTCAGGGTAGGACGCGCCCTTATGGTGATTGCAGCGGCGGCAGGCGCTGACCACGTTGGTCCAGACATCCTTGCCGCCGCGGCTGATGGGCCGGATGTGATCGCGGGACAGGCCGCCATCGGAAAACTGACCGCCACAGTAAAGGCACAGGCCGCAATCCCGCCGGAACAAGGCAGGGTTGTTCAGCGGCGGCACATAGTCAATCAAGCGCTCGGATAACGCCCGTGTGTCTCCCTCCGTGGCGATGATTGAATTTACATCAACGAAGCTGCGCAATCCGCTGCGGGCATTGGTCCCACCCCGAATGCGATACAGACGCGAGCCGCAAGCGTAAGACACCATCCCCTGGCTGTACAGCCGGACGGCTTCTCGAAAATCGATCCATTCCAGCGGCATTCCCGACACATCGGTGCGCAGAATCCGGTGATCTAAGGCGTGCATCAATTCTCCCCAGGCATCAAGTTGATGGACCTGTGCGTAAGCGACTATACACCAAGGGCGCTCGGCCGAAGGCTTCGTCGGGAAGCCCAGATGGCTGGCCGCAAAATCGATTCGGTCATCCCGTTCACGTACCGGAGTTGTGACCGTACCTTGACAGAGAAATTCGCATGAGGCGCAATAAGGTCGGGTTTCCCGATGTGGTTGCCGGGATCTTTTTTTATCCATATCCATAAGAATGTCTGCGGTTCTGTGCCGACAGCCTTGCACTTTCGGCCTTTGGGACCGAGACGCGATTTGCGTCGATCGTTCAGACTCACCCTGGCAAGCCTCTGCTTTATTCTGGTTGAAGCAGATTGTAGGGTGAACTGTGCAGCATGATGGCGCGGATCGCGGAGAAACGTCGTTCTATTGCCACGAGTTGCAACGACGAAACCGTGCATTTGAGTCCCAGGATGCATGCTCACGAGTAGATTCAGAGGCTCCCTAGTTGAGCTGCAGCGCGGCCCCTGAGCCGCGAAATGATTCTGCGACCGAGTCACGTCTCGGCGAGGCAACGGTCTGGACTATCAGCATCCAAAGCCGGCCCTGCGACCGGGACAGTATTTAGAGATTGGAGAGAACAGTCATGGCGATCCGCATAGGGGTAGCGAAGGAGAGTCGAGAGGGTGAGCGTCGGGTGGCGCTGGACCCGGCGACGGTGACGCGATTTGTGAAGCTTGGTGCAGA
>JAHEDQ010000296.1 GCA_024641125.1 Candidatus Competibacteraceae bacterium
GACACTGAAACCCCAAGCTGTGGATCGGAGTCCAGCAACGCACTAACCAGACTGGTCTTTCCGGTGCCGGACGGTGCGGAAATGATGAAGACAGTGCCGGGTATATTCACGTTGGGTTGCAACTCTCGGTCATTGACTACTCGACGTTCTGCACCTGTTCCCGCATCTGTTCGATGAGTACTTTCATGTCCACCGCGATGCGGGTGCTTTCGGTATCGGCGGATTTGGATGACAGGGTATTGGCCTCCCGGTTGAGCTCCTGCATCAGAAAATCCAGGCGCCGCCCCACCGGTTCCGGCCGACCCAGCACCTTGCTCAATTCGGCCAGATGCGCGTCCAGGCGATCCAATTCCTCGTCCACATCCAGTCTCTGGGCGACGATAACCATCTCCTGCTCAAGCCGTCCCGGATCGGCGTCCAAAGGCAGATCCCGCAACCGCCCTTCCAGTTTTTCCCGCAGACGCGCCATTAATTCCGGGCGTCGGGCGCGCGCCTGAACAACCAGGATGGAAAGTGCGCTGCAACGCTGCGTGATCATATGGTGAATTTGCTCGCCCTCACGCTCACGGGTGGCGACGAAGTCATCCAGTGCTTCGCCCAAAGCCACCAGAGCCTGCTCACGCACCGGCGCGAGATCCGGTTCCGGTTGCTCGGCCACCCCAGGCCAGGTGAGTACATCCATGGGCGAAAGGCTGTGTGACAATCCGATCAGAGCTTCCACCTCTGTTGCCATGCGCAAGACATCCCGGGCCAGATCCTGATTAAGAGACAAGTGCCCTACAGCGCTGGCGGCCGGCTGGAAACGCAGGTTGAATTCCACCTTGCCACGTCCCAGGCGCTTGGCCGCCGATTCACGAACCTGAGGCTCAAGCGCGCGCAGAGCCTCGGGAAGTCGCGCAAACACCTCCAGATATCGATGATTGACCGACCGCAGCTCCCAGGTGAGATGACCCCAGTCCCCGCGGTGCTCACAGCGGGCGAAGGCCGTCATGCTACGAATCATGCGCGCTCCCTTGATTTGGCGTCGCGGTAGCCCCTCATATTAACCGATATGGGCTGGGAGGGTGGGTCTGCATGGCGCACCGAAGTCCATGTCCCTTCACCATGATTGCGTGTTCCGCACCTGATAGGCGCGCTATATACTGTTCTGCCCCAAGTCGCCCCCGACACGGAGTCTTTATGCGCCCAAGCGGCCGCCGTTCCGATCAATTGCGCCCGGTGAGTTTCGAACGCCGCTACACCAAACACGCCGAAGGTTCGGTGCTGGTCAGCTTTGGTGACACGCGCGTGCTTTGCACCGCCAGCGTCGAGGAGCGGGTTCCCAACTTTCTCCGTGGCAGCGGCCGAGGCTGGATCACCGCCGAGTACGGGATGCTGCCCCGCGCCACCAACACCCGCACCGGGCGCGAGGCGACCCGCGGGCGCCAGGGTGGGCGCACACTTGAAATTCAGCGCCTGATCGGTCGATCCCTTCGTGCGATCGTGGATCTGGAGGCCCTGGGCGAAAGAACCATCACCCTGGACTGCGACGTGTTGCAGGCCGACGGAGGCACCCGCACCGCGGCGATCAGTGGAAGTTACGTGGCGCTGGCCGACGCCATTCGAGGACTGAAGCCGCTGGCCAAAGGCAAACGCCGGGAACCTCTGCACGGCCATGTGGCCGCCGTGTCGGTTGGAATATTCCAAGGCTCCCCGGTGCTGGACCTGGACTATGCCGAGGACTCGGAAGCCGAAACCGACATGAATGTGGTGATGAACGAGGCCGGGGCGTTCATCGAGGTACAGGGCACCGCCGAAGGTCATGCCTTTCGCAGAGATGAACTCAACGCGTTGCTTGACCTGGCCCACGCCGGGGTGCAAAGCATCATCCAACTGCAAAGCGAGGCGCTGGCCGCGTGAGCCGTATCGTCCTGGCCACCGGCAATCCGGGGAAAGTACGTGAGTTTTCCCAGCTGCTTGCGGGCTTGCCCATCGAAATCGTCCCACAATCGGATTTACGAGTGCCCGAAGCCGCCGAGACCGGTTCGACATTCGTGGAAAACGCAATCCTAAAGGCGCGCAATGCGGCCGCCCACACCGACCTGCCCGCGCTGGCGGACGACTCGGGGATCGAAGTGGACGCCTTGCTTGGACAACCCGGGGTGCACTCGGCCCGGTACGCCGGACCCGATGCCAATAGCGCGGAAAACATGGCCAAGCTTCTGCGCGAGTTGCTTGGCATGCAAGCCACCGAGCGCAGCGCCCGCTTTCGGTGTGTGCTGGTCTTGCTTAGGCACCGGGCCGACCCGGCTCCGTTGATCTGCACCGGCACATGGGCCGGACGCATTCTGGAAAGGCCCGTCGGCGAGGGCGGATTCGGTTACGATCCGGTGTTCTGGGTGCCGGAGCGGGACTGTTCCGCTGCACAGCTGTCAGCGACCGACAAGAACCGGATCAGTCACCGTGCAAAGGCCATGTCATCACTTCGACAGGCGCTTGCCGGAAGCGACGCCCCGAAATTTCGATGAGCATCTCCGGCGGCGTATCGACCGCCGCGCACAGTCCGTCACCGCCCTTGTCGCTTTATGTTCACATCCCCTGGTGTGTTCAAAAGTGCCCGTACTGCGACTTCAACTCCCACGCGGTAAAGGGCCCGGCACCACCGCAAGACGCCTATGTCGATGCACTGCTGGCCGATCTCGATTTTGAGCTGATGGCCACAAAACGGCGGCCAATTGAAAGTATCTTTATCGGCGGCGGCACGCCAAGCCTGTTCACCGCCCAGGCAATCGACCGATTGCTCCGCGGCATCAACCAGCGCCTGGACCTGGTGGAGAACTGCGAAATCACCCTGGAGGCCAACCCGGGCACGGTGGATGACCGGCGTTTCGCTGGCTTTCGGGCCGCCGGTGTAAACCGATTGTCCATCGGCGTACAGAGCTTCGATCCGGAGCAGTTAAAGAGACTTGGCCGAATCCACGATGGCAGCGACGCCCACAGGGCGGTCACGGCCGCGCGGTCTGCCGGATTCGAAAACTTTAATCTCGACCTGATGTTTGGGCTGCCGGGACAGACGCTGGAACAAGCCGTGGACGACGTCGCCCTGGCCTGCAGGCACGATCCCGCCCACATCTCGCATTACCAACTTACGATAGAGCCAAATACCCTGTTCGCCGCCCATCCACCGTCCCTGCCGGACGATGACACCAGTTGGGCCATGTTCGAGGCTTGCCAATCCATGCTGGTGAGCGCCGGCTATACTCGATACGAGGTCTCGGCCCACGCCCAACCGGGCCGGCGCTGTCGCCACAACCTGAATTACTGGCAGTTCGGGGACTATCTTGGCATCGGCGCCGGGGCCCATGGCAAGATGACTGACTGGAATGCAAATGCCATAACGCGTCGCGCCCGGGTGCGCCAACCCCGACAGTACCTGGACACGGCGGGGCATCGGGATTCCATTATCAGCCAGCGGCGCCTGAACACCGAGGATCGAATCGTCGAGTACATGATGAATACGCTGCGCTTGCTGGATGGTGTCGATGGACACCAGGCGCCGCAGCGAACCGGACTGAAGGCGGATCAGTTCATCCCAGGAATCGAGCGGGCGCGGGCGCGGGGTCTCATGACGATGGACGGTGACCGCATTCAGGCAACCCCGCTCGGTATGCGCTTTCTCAATGATCTGGTGGCGGGATTCGTGACGGATGGATCAGCTTGATCAACGCCAGGTGAGTTGCCCTTACTGCGGTATGGCAGTGTCGGTCCTGCTGGAGCCAATGGCCGAAGGTCAGGATATGATCCAGGACTGCGGCGTCTGCTGCCGCCCGATCCGATTGATCACCGAATACGAACCACAATTCGCAACACAAACACTGCGGGCGCTCCGGGATGATGAGTGACTACAGGCCAATCTCCTGCGCGCTTTACGCGCAGTTCGAACACTGGATCATTCACCGCCGGACCCTGCGTGTGGCCTGGCGTGTGCCGGGAAGAATCAACCGTCTGGAACAGCTCAAACCCCTGGACCTTCAAACCCGGAATCACGAGGAGTATCTGATCGCCCGGCGGCGCAACGGTGAAACTGTTGAACTGCGTCTGGACCGCATTATGCGGGCAGAACCGATTTAGGGAGCATCCAGCCTATTCTGGACGAAGCAGACTGGAGAGTGAAATGCGCAGATTCAAGGCGATGATTGAGGGTAATAGTTGTTCTATTGCCGAGATTTTCAACGATGAAGCTGTTTATTTCAGTCCCAAGGTGCACGTTCAAGAATAGATCAGAGGCTCCTTAGAGGGTGTTTACAAAATCAAACGGCTGCCAACATGCGCCGCGACAGCAAGCGCGCCTC
>JAHEDQ010000107.1 GCA_024641125.1 Candidatus Competibacteraceae bacterium
GACGCGCGAGCAGCGTGCTCTCGTCCAGGTTCAGGCCCTGCGCCGCCACGGCAAAGGGCCGGTCGCAAATCGGGAAGCCACCCTGAAGCGCATTGAGTATCCGTCGATCGATGTCATCCATGTACCGGTGCCATTGTCATTCCCAGAGCAGGACTCCGATAGCGCGCGCCCCGTTGTTTGAACCGACGCAGGCTGAACAGGAGCTTCGATGCATCTTCCGGCAGATTCTGGCTGTGACGCAGAATGCGCGCCTGCGCTTCCACCGTCGCCGTATCGCGGCCGTGGATCATGCAAAACAGGTTGTACGGCCAGTCCGCTCCCCGTCTCGGCCGCCGATAGCACAGGGTGACGAACGGGTAGCGAGCGAAGGCACGACCCGTCCGGTCGACCTGATCATCCGGAATATTCCAGACCACCATGCCGTTCGCCCGATAGCCGAGTTCGTGATGACGGACCACCACACCGAAGCGGCTCAGCAAGCCTCTCGTCTGCCAGGACCGCAACCGCCTGCACACCTCAGATTCCGACAATCCGGCACATCTGGACACCGGCCGGTAGGGTCTTGGAATAAGGGCCAGTCCCTGTTGTAACAGGGCAATCAAGGCATTTTCCTCCGCGCTAAAGCGCAGCGGTGCAGCCGCTTGGGTGGCTACACTGGGAGGTTCAGCGCGATTGCAGTCGCTTTCGCCGCGGAGGGAAAATCCGAGATCGATGTGGTAGGCCGTCACCAAGGGCAGGTCCAGAACCCGCAGCCCGGTCTCACGCTCGATGTCGTTGAGCACATCAGTCACGCCGACCTGACTGCCTCCGGTCACCACGAACCAGAGATTCAAACGATGGCCGCGCTCGTAGTTATGGTTGACAGCCTCGTACCGGTTGACCCGCTCCGCCACCCGATCAAGATCCTCTGGCGGGACCGCCATGGCGGCCAGGGTTGAGTATCCCACCGTCCGCGGGCGGAACACGGGACCGACCCGGCTGACAACGCCGCGCTCCGTGAGCGTGCGCAAACAGCCCAGCACCGCGTCCTCCCCCACCCCGAGGGCCCGTCCCATGGCGTGGTACGGACGGCCTACGATGGGCATGCCGCGCTGATACCGATCCAACAACGCGTTTTGCAACGGATCCAGCCGGATTGACGGGCTCATGTTCGGGTCCCTTGGGTGCCTGTTCACACCGCGAGGCGGAAAAAAGCCAGGGCGCATGCCTCGCCTAAAGTCCGATGCGCCCGGCCCTATCTGTGAGGAAGATGCCGCTGGGTTTGCTCGCCTGGAGCGTGGCGAGACGTTCGAAAGTAGCGGTGTCGTAAACTTCCACCCGATCCAGATCCCGTACCGAGACCCAGACCGCTTCACCCCGGGGCGTGAACTCCATGTGCAACACTCCTTTGCCGGGTTTCAGGGTTCGCACCACACGCTGGCTTTCGCTGTCGATCACCTGCACCGTGTCGTTGTCCGGCAAGGCGAAATTGACCCAGACCTGCCGCCCGTCGGGACGAGCCATGGCGAAAACCGGCTGACCCTGCACCGGCACCCGGGCAACTTCCTGCCAGCCGTCCGTGTCCACCACCAACACTTCGTGGCGCCCAACGGCGGGAAGAAAGGCCAGATTTCCGGCCAGTGCCCAACCTTCCAAATGGGGCATTTTGTATACGGGAAGCGGCTCCTCGCCGCGGCCGTAGCCATCCAGAATGCGCCTTACACCCTGCGCCGGATGCCACAGGTCCAGCAGTGCCAGACCGTCTTCACCAAACAAACCCGCGATGTAATAGCGACCGTCTGGTGTGATCAATGCGTCATAGGGTTGAACGCCGATGTCGGTGTAGCGCTGGATGCTCGGTTGGGACGGATCGCTCAGATCCGCTACCCAGATCTCACCGGCGTCGAACAGACTGAATACAAAACGCTGCCCGGGCGCGTCCACCAGCCCCACCACCTTGGAGCGCTGCTCCCCAGTTCCGTAAATGGCGGGAATATCCGCAACCAAGGCCAGTGTCTCGGCATCGAAAACGCGCACACCGCCCGGCTCGTAGTTGGACACCGCCACCAGACGTCCGTCCTGGGAAATGGCACCGCCAATGCTGTTGCCGCTCTGCAAAACCCGGTTGGACACATCTCCGTTCAGCAAATCCAGCTTGGTTAAGCCACCGTCACGGCCAAACACGTACGCATACCGTTCATCCCGGGAATACACCGCAGAGGCATGGGACAGATCACCCAGGCCTTCAACCTGAGTCACCACAGTGCGGCCCGTGGTTTCGATGATCAGCGCGCTGCCCCCGGCACGCTCTATCACGATGCCGAGATCGCCGGTGGCGCGCTGCGGCCTAGCGCTGCACCCTGCCAGCCAAAGCGCGAAAACCCAGACAGCCACGAGGGCCACGGCTTTCAAGACGGCTGGAAAGCCCCAGCAAAGCTGAGCCTCCTCTTTGGTGGACGCGGACTCCTGGCTCATCTGGCCGGCCCCGCCGGGTCCGTACCCAGCTCGCCGCGAACCAGTTGCTCCACGATCCAGCGTCCCTCTGGTTCGCTCATAAACGTTCCCCACGGCGGCATGGCGGTGCCGGGACGACCATCGAGCACGGCACTGATCAGGAGATCGGTGGGTTTACCCGCCAAGGCCTGTGGCGTCAGGGCCGGACCCAGTCCGCCCTTCAGGCTCATGCCATGGCACGAGCCGCAGTCCTGCTGCACCAGATACCGAAGTTCCTGCTGACGCTGTGAATCGGGCTGACCAGAACCGGCCTCTGCCTGTGTCGCGAGCAACAAACAGGTCAAGCCCAAGAGCGCAGGTGCCATCGACGGTATGCATCGGTCGGGTAAGGCCATGACGGTTCCGAAAGCTGACGTGATGAGAGCATTGCACTGCCGCAACACTGCGTTCTCCTTGACGCTCGTCAAGTGGACACGGTTCCGGGCGAGCACTGCGGGTCGGGGGAGATTGAATCGAGATGGACGAGCCTCAGAGAGGCGCTCTGTCCGACGTCCAGCCACGGCTGCTGGGATGACCCCATAAAAAGCAGAGCCGCCCCTGAGAGCGGCCCTGTCCGACCCGTCGCGGACGATCAGTAGACGTCGTTGACGGTATTGTAGACGTTGAATTTCCCGGTCGGCGTAACCAGACGCGGATCCTTGATCACGTGTTTCAGGGTGCGGGTCTTGTCATCCACGATCACCAGGGCGGACTCCTGCTCCTTGCCGTTCCAGACCGAAAACCAGACTTCGTCGCCGGCTTGGTTGTATTCCGGTTGTACTACGCGTTTCGGACCTTCGCCAAGTTCTGCCCATTCGCCGATGGGCAATACCTCGAAACCGTCCTCGGGCTTCTTTACGTCGAACACCGCCACCGATTGACTGATTGCCTCCGCGGGATTCAGTGCGGTGTCCACATACAGGTTGCTGGAGTTGGGGTGGGTTTTCACAAACAGTGATCCACCGCCCTGCCCCTTGAGAATCCGAACCGCCTTCCAGGCCTGATCCGGGTGCCCCTCCGGGTCGGTGCCGATCACGGTGATGTTCTCATTGCCCAGGGCGCTGGTGGCCCAGACCGGGCCGAACTCCGGGTCGATGAAGTTGGCGCCACGGCCGGGATGGGGGATCTTCTCGGCATCCACCAGGGCGGTCAGCTTGCCCTCCCTGGAATCCACCACCGCGATCTTGTCCGACTGGTTGGCCGCGGTCAGGAAGTAGCGTTTGGTGCTGTCCCAGCCCCCATCATGCAAAAACCGGGCGGCACCGATGGTGGTCACCTTCAGGTTCTCGATGTCCTCGTAGTTCACCATCAGAATCTTCCCGGTTTCCTTGACGTTGATGATGAACTCGGGATGTTCGTGGGACGCGACGATGGCCGCAACACGGGGCTCGGGATGGAACTCCTGGGTGTCCACGGTCATGCCGCGGGTGGACACGATTTTCAGAGGCTCCAGGGTGTCCCCATTCATGATCACGTACTGGGGCGGCCAGTAAGACCCGGCAACGGCGTACTTGTCCTCCCAGCCCTTATACTTGGACGTCTCGACCGAGCGGGCTTCCAGTCCGACCTTGATTTCCGCCACGTTATCCGGGGTCTCCATCCACAGATCGATGAGATTGATCTTGGCGTCGCGACCAATGACGAACAGATAGCGGCCGGAGGCCGATACCCGGGAAATGTGCACCGCATATCCGGTCTCCACCACATTGATGATTTCCTTGGTGTCGCCGTCGATCAGTGCGACCTGTCCGGAATCACGCAGGGTGACCGAGAAGAGATTCTCGATGTTGTAGTTGTTCATCTTCTGCGTCGGCCGGTCTTCCGGCGCCACCAGCACCTTCCAGGTCTCGGTCATCTCCGCCATGCCAAACTCCGGCGGCTGGGGCGGTTCGTGCTGGAGGTAGCGGGCCATGAGGTCCACATCCGCGTCACTCAGGTCCCCGGAAGCCCCCCAGTTGGGCATGCCGGCAGGCGAGCCGTAGGTGATGAATGCCTTAAGGTACTCGGTGCCGCGTTCCTGTGTGATATCCGGGGTCAGGGCCTTGCCCGTCGCGCCCTTGCGTAGGACGCCGTGGCAGCCCGCGCAACGTTCGAAAAAGATCTGCTTGGCGCGATTGAACTCGTCCTCGGTCAGGTCGGGTGCGCCGGGCGAAATGATCGTTTTGGCCTGGGCCCCCTCCACCGCACCGGGTGCGCCCATATAGCTCATCTCCCCCTTCGTGGTGCTGGGATGGTCCGCAGCCTCAGCGGCGATGCCCGCAAGCGGCGTGGCCGCCAGTAGAAATGCCGAACCCAAGGCCAGGGACATTGGCTTGAGTCGCAAGCAACTGATCTTCATGAGTCTTGCTCCGCCTAGTGGTTGGGGAGCCTGTAATGCGTCCGGTGGCTCGCATCCCGGATCTCAAACAAGCCAGTTTGAGACGTCAATCTGCTCTGCCTTGAACACATCACAGGCACCTTTGCTGGCTTTCGGCGGGTCACCCGAAGGCCGTAGCCATTCGGGTTCGTCCCACCTCAGTCACCGATTAAGCGAGGCTGAGACGGAATCCTCCTTGACGACGGTCAAGTGCGCTCAGGGCTGGGCTTGCAGGGCGGGTGCGGCCAACTCGAGGGCGCGCATGATGGAAGCGTTGATCACCATGGCGGTAATGGTGGCGCCGGTCACGCCATCGATGGCCTGATGGCGGTCGCTGCTGTCGCCACCGATGCGCACAGTCCGCTCATAGGGCAGTCCATGGTACTGGCTGACGAATCGATCCAGACCGGCCTGATCCACACCCGCGCCCAGTATCGGTTCCTGATGCTCGACGATCCGGACACCCCGTATCAATCCCTCGGGATCGACGCCAACCAGCACCGAGATGGGGTAACGTGAATAGGCTGGGATCGGCGCCAGGCGATCGGTCAACAGGATATGACCGAGGTGTTCCCCGTCGGCCCGCACCTGGGCAACCGGCAGGCCTTGGGGGGTAGGAGCCAGGTCGGTGGCGGGCGAAAAAATCTCGTGGATGTGCGACCAAAGTGTGACCTGATCCACAGCCGATGCGACAGACGCCCCCGTTATCAGGCTGACAAAGAACATGCTTTTTATTCTATTTACCATTGATATAACAGTAACTATTCAGATATCTAATCGACCGTATCGAGACCGATTTTGGCCAGCAGATCCGTCGCCATCGCGCTCAGGGTCAGGTTTGCCGCCGCCTGTCGGCCCGGCTTACCCATCTTGCGCCAGGTGCGACGCAGCACATGCAGCAACTTGTCCCGATCATGCTTGGCGGCGAAGTCGTCAAGATAGTGCTGCAAAAACACCAGGCAGGCCGTGTCTTCCAGCATCTGACAATCCGGATCGGTTTCCCGATTCTCCTTGCGCAGCAGCGACTGAACCCGGGACACATCCGCCTCCGGGTAGCCTGCGCGGCGCATGATGTCACCGCACTCCCGCGCATGCTCCACGGCCAGATCGGTGCGCCACCGGTGATATCCCGCGCGGCCCGCGGGGTAGTCCGCACGAGACAGGGCCCAGCGCCTCAGGTGTTGGGCATGCACCGCCAGGCGGAGCGTCTCCGGAGCCTCGGGTGCCAAGCCATTCAGGCGTGCCGTCATGCGCCATGAATAGAGCAGCGCCCTGGGCACCGACTCCCCACCGTCGGTTTCGCTTACCGGATCCTCGGCGTTAGCCGCCTCCAGCGCGGCCATGGCCTTTTGGAATCGTTGTTCCATCGTCCCCTCACCCTGTCATCAAACTGATTTTCAGGGCGCAAACATGGGACCTCAAGGTCTATGTGGCCTTGATCCGGATCAAGGACCGCCCGGCTACTCCATAGCGCAGTGGTCGCGCAGGCTCGGCACGTCGCCAATGTAGACATCCGGTCCTCGGGTGGCCTCAACGCCGACCTCCTTGAGCTTGGCCAGGGCCCGGGACAGGCTCTCCGGTGTCATCGCCAGACGGGCCGCCACCAAAGATTTGTCAAACGGCAACTGCACGGTGGCGCTGCTTCCAGCGCCATTCGGCAATAGCTCCATGAGAAAGCAGCCGACCCGCTGCGACGCCCCCTTGACATGAAGCTGCTCCAGTTCGCCCACCAGAAGATGCAGACGCGCAGACAAGCCTCCGATCACCCGCAGCGCGCTGTCCGGGTCTCTGCGAATCATGTCGCTGAAACTGTTGGAGGGGATCTGTAACACGCGGCAATCCGTAGCCGCCTCCGCCGAGGCGGGGAAGCGCCCGAAATTGAGCGCCGCGGCCTCGGCGACAGTCTCTCCTTCGCAGCACATGAGCAGTACGGTGCGATCGCCGGTGGGGGTATCACGGTACACCGTCAACCAACCGTCCAGGACGAGGAAAATGCAAATGGCGGGATCGCCGCGCTGAAACACGAGCTGCCCTCGGGCAAACTCGGCGACGCGACTTTCGCGGGCGAGCTGTTTCAGGTTCTCATCGGCCAGACCAGCAAACAGCGAACAGCGCCGCAGCGCTTCAGGATCGGTCAATCTCATCTGACTCACAGTCCCTCTAGTGAATTCCAAGTCCCCCACCGGCAGCCGCTGTCCGGACGGGACCCAGGGGCGGTGTCGGCAAGGCTTTTTGTGGCAACGTCAAGAATAGACCAGCGGTCGCGGCCCTGGCGATTGAATGGACTGTTGTTTGGCCGCGCTTGGCATTTTCAAACAAATGTTTCAAACTAATGCATAAAACAGTTGTACCGATGCGTAATGCAACACACGAATGCCACTTACGATACCCGCCAACGCCTGGTCCAGGCGGCCATAGAGGTGTTCGCGGAAAACGGTTACGAGGCGGCCACGGTCCGCGACATCTGTGCTCGCGCGAACGCGAACGTGGCCGCGGTGAATTATCATTTTGGCGATAAAAAAACGCTGTACAGCATAATCTTCGACGAAGTTTTCCGCACTTTACATAAACAACGTACGCCATTCCTTCCACATACCGCACCGGCCGAGGCAAGGTTGGAAACCTACGTACGGTCATTCTTTGAGGAACTGTTCTATTGCGACGAGGGCGCCGCCGAGGGTGCGCAGCTTAGCGCCATGTATCTGATGGAAATCGCTCACCCCACCGATGTGCTTGACAACCTGGTAAGCCAGTTCATGGCCCGGGACGCGGCGGAACTGCAAAGTATCGTGGCGGCTTTGCTGGGGCCCGGTGCCCCCCGATTGACGATCCTAAATTGCGCCGCAAGCATTGCCGGTCAGGTTCTTCATTACTATCACTCACAGCCCTTGATTGAGCGCCTTCACCCCGATCTGCCATCCGCGTCGGCTCGACGGGAGGAACTGATCGAACACGTCCTGCGATTTTCCCTGGGCGGAATTGCCCATTTGAGAGACGCGGTGCGGACACAGTGAACACGACAAGGCGTTTGTTTTTGTTGGCGGCTGCGATTTGCTGCCTGGTTGGGCCCGTCCGGTCTGCCGAACAGGGTCTGGTAGCGGCTCGCCCGTCCTTTCGCGAAATTGCCTTGACCGGCTTCAGCCGGGCACGGGCGAGCCTGCCTCTAGTGGCCGAAAGCAGCGGCAAGGTTATGGAGGTCGCCGCCGACATCGGTCAGACCATCGACACCGCCGGCCTATTCGCACGGCTGGACGAGCGCTTTATCCGCCTGGACCTGGAGGCCAATCTCATACAACAGGCCCAGATTCGATCGCGCCTTGAGTACGACGGACGCGAAGCCCAGCGCTATCGGGAACTGGCCAAGAAGGGCAGCGCCTCCAAGTCACGACTTGACGAATTGGAGCAGACCCTGCGCGACAACCAGCATCGCCTGGACGAACTGGTCATTCAGGAACAGGTGCTTGACGAGCGTCTGCGCCGAACCCGGATCACGGCCCCGGCGGGCTGGCATGTGATCGACCGCAGGGTGGAGCCGGGACAGCGCGTCAACCAGGGCGAAGTGCTGGGGGCGGTAAGCGACTTCTCGACCCTGCTTGCCCCCTATGCCCTCAGCCCCGAGCAACTCTCCACGCTGCGCAGGCAGACCGAACCCCTAACGCTGTATCTGCCGGATTTGAACTTGACCGTCTCCACCCGCATCCATCGCATAAACCCCGGGTTCGACCCTGTAACCCGCAAGACCGCCGTCGACCTTGCTATCGAAGGTGAATTGCCGGAGCGGCGCGGCGGCCTGCGGACGATCCTGGTTTTGCGCATGCCCGAATCCACCGGGGCGGTGATGCTGCCGGAGACCGCGGTGGAACAGAGCTACGAGGAATTCTGGGTCACTCGGGACAGCGGCGACCGGCTGCGGGTGGTGAAACTGGGCGATCACGCCGGCCCTGATGGCACCTGGCTTCGCATCGCCTCCCCAGCCATCCAGCCGGGAGACCGGTTTCGCCTGACCAAAGGACATTGAACCATGTCCATGGAACAAACCGGCACCAGACAATGGCATGGTTCCTCCACCCGGGCGCCTGACTTTGTCACACAGACTATCCAGTGTTCACGGTATGACGGCATGACACCGGCCGAAACGGCGTCCTCATGCGCACACTGATCCGCTTCACCCTCGGCCAAACCGTCCTGTTCAACCTGGTGTTCGTGTTGCTGGTCCTGGCCGGGGCGTTCTCGATACTGGATTTGCCGGTCGAACGGTATCCGCAGATCAACTTCGGCAAGGTCACCATCTCCACCTTCTTCCCGGGGGCCGCGCCCCGGGACGTGGAGGCCCTGGTCACCCGCAAGATAGAGGATGGACTGCGCGGACTGGAGGACGTGGAGTTCATTCGCAGCACCTCGTCCCGTGAATACTCGCAAATCCTGGTCAAGTTCCGGGACGACGTGGACTACGACGCCCGTTACGACGAGTTGCGCTTTCGAGTGCTGTCCGTGCTGGACGAGCTGCCGGATGCGGTGGATCCACCCCGCTTCACCCAGATCAAAACCGCGGACTGGCTTCCGGTGCTGGCAATCAACCTGGCGGGCGCCCGGTCCAATCGAGCTCTGGTCCTGATGGCGGAGGAGCTCAAAGTGCCCTTGGAGGCGATAGAGGGTATCCAGGAGGTTCGTCTCGAGGGTGAGCACCAGCGCGAGTTTCACATCTATCTAGACCCGACTCGGATGAGCGCCCTGGGGTTGAGTTTCGAACAGGTGGCGGCTGCGTTACAGGCGGCCAACGTGTCCCTCCCGGCGGGTGATTACAGCGACGACTCGGGCGAATTCATGGTCAAGGTGGACGAATTGTTCCGCGACCGGGCGCAGGTCATGGCCACCGTACTGCGCAGTGACGGAGACGGATCATTTGTGCGGCTGTCGGACCTGGCCTCGGATGCGCGAATCGACTATCGGGACCCCACCGTAGTGACCTCGGTCAACGGCCTGGATGCGGTGACCCTCAAGATAATCAAGACCGAATCCGGCAATGCGCTGCGGATCTTCGAGGACATCCAGGGCGTTCTGAGCCAGGCCGCGCCAGCCCTGGAGAGACAGGGCGTTTCTCTGATCCTGACTCGGGATTCCACCACCTACATCGATGAGTCCATCACCACCCTGGGCTGGAACATGGCGGTGGGCATCATGTTGGTCAGCCTGATCATCTGGTACTTCATGGGCTTCCGCAATGCGGCGCTGACCACGGTGGGCATCCCATTCGCGTTCCTGGTGACCATGGTGCTGATGCACGTCACCGGCAACTCGCTGAACGAGATCACCCTGTTCTCCTTTGTGCTGGTGTCCGGCATCATCGTCGACGACGCCATCGTGGTGGTCGAGAACATCTACCGTCACATTCAGGAAGGTTCGGACCTCAATACCGCGATTGTCGAGGGCACCAGCGAAGTAGCTGTACCGGTGATCGCCGCCACCGCCACCACAGTAGCGGCCTTCTTGCCCATGCTGCTGATGACCGGCACAACCGGGGAGTTTTTCGCTCTGATCCCCAAGGCGGTAAGCTTCGCCATCGTTGCTTCGCTGCTTGAATGTCTGCTGATTCTTCCGCTGCACTTCCGAGACTATGGTCCCCGCCCCGGCCGTGCCGGCCAGCCGCTCCGCGAGAATGTGCTGCTGCGCGGCCTGCGCGCCGCCACCGAACGGTTGGTAGAGCTTACCCTGCGCTTCCGGTTTACCAGCCTGGCGGTGGTGTTGATTGCTTTTGTCGTCTCCACAGCCATGCTGGCGGTGTCGGTGGCGGGCATCGCGCCCATAATCCGTATCCAGTTTTTTCCCGACGACTACAACCTATACTACGCGTTTATCGAAGGTCCGCCGGATACCCCGCTGGCCGTTACCACCGACAAGACCCGCGAAATGGCCCGTTTTGTCATGAGCGACGGCCCGGGCTTCGCTCGCTCAGCCGCCGGATTTGCCGGTCTTAGCGTCAGCGAGGATTACCAGGAGAGCTACGGCCATAATCTGGGCACGGTGATGGTGGCCCTGCCTCGCAAGGACCAGCGGGCCTTTCACGACCCACTGCTGCACCTGGAGACCATGCGGCAACGCTTGCTCGAGCGTTTCGAGGGTGCGGGTTTCCGAATTAAGGTACGGGCTGAAAAAGACGGCCCACCTGCTGGCAAAGACATCAACATCCGCGTGGTGGGTAGCAACGAGGACAGCATTTCCCGACTGGCGAACGATTTGCTGCATGCGCTCAGGTCCCAACCGGACCTCAGCCCGTATTTGCTGCAACTGGAAGACGACCGCGGCCAGACTACCCGAGTGTTCCGTCTGGCGGTCAACCAGGCACGGGCCCGGGAAAACGGCCTCACCGTGTCGGACGCGGCGCGTCTGGCCGCCTCGGTTCTCGATGGGCGCTTCATCGGCACGTTCAGGACCACGGACGAGGAGATCGACCTCAAACTCAGCATCGATCCAGCCTTTCTCGACGGTCCGGAAGCCGCCCTGGAAGTGCCGGTACTGGAACACCCCTCGGGGCCGGTTCGGTTGGGAGATATCGTCCAGCCCCAAGCCCTGAGCGAGCCCGGTGAGCTGCATCGCTACCAGAACCAACGCAGCCTGACGATCACCGCCAACCTGGCGGCCGGCGCCCCTATCTCCAGCCCTTCGGTGGTCAACTGGGCCAGCGGCTGGCATCAGGCGATGAGGGCACAATACCCAGGTGCCACCCTGAGCTTCGGCGGCGAGTTCGAAGAGACTCAGCGCTCCTACACCTCGCTTACCTATGCGTTCGGTCTGGCAGTGCTTATCATTTACCTGATCCTGGCCACCCAGTTCCGCTCATACGGGCAGCCCCTGATCATTTTGTCGGCGGTGATTTTCGCCATCATCGGCGTGGTGATGGGCAAGTTCCTCACCCAGTCGTTGTTCACCGTCAACAGCTTCATTGCCGTGGTCGGTGTGACCGGTGTGGTGGTGAACGATTCCCTGGTGCTGATCGATTTCATCAACCGCGGCTATCGTTCCGGGCTGAGCCGCCAGCAAGCGATCCGGCAGGGAATCCGCATCCGCCTGCGGCCGATTCTGCTCACCACACTGACCACCACGCTGGGTCTGCTGCCCATGGCCTTGGGCATCCCCAGCTATTCCCTGGTGTGGGGCACCATGGCCTCTACTTTTGTTACCGGACTGGCGACCGCCACTTTCCTCACCTTGTTCATCGTGCCGGTGGAATGGGATCTCATGACCGGGTTTACAGAGCGACGGACACAGCGACGTGAAGCCCGTCTCGCCAGTGCGACTGCACAGGGGACAGATGCGCCGTGAGCGGGCCAAGCCTGTGACCCCGAGTCGTCGTATCCAGTACTGTTTTAGGCGACAATCGGCCTCGCAACCCACCCCCAATTCACACAGGGAGCGTCACATGTCGATTCCGAATCCGAGCTTGCCACTCTGGCTGGTGTTTGCACTCCTGCTGACGGGCTGCAGCACCAGCACGATTTCCGGATCGTGGACCGATCCCGACATTGCGGCCGGTCAGATCAAACGGGTGGCCGTGCTGGGCGTCGCAAAAAACGAAACGGCTCGTCGCTCGTTTGAGGACAAGATGACCGCCCAGCTCAAGGCCATGGGGGTGGACGCGGAGCCGACATACCCGTTCATTCCTCAGGACGGCCCACCCGATGAATCCGCCATGTCGGGACTGCTGGCGTCCCGCGGCATCGACACGGTGATGGTGGTTCAGGTCACCAACGAGCGCACCGAATCCATGGTGAGCCCGGGCACCGTACAGGGCTACGGCTACCCCTATGGCGTTGCGGGGTTTGGCGGCTACGACGGCTGGTACGGCAGCTACAGCCGCAGCTACTCGGCCACCTATACGCCGGCGCGGGTGGTGAACTACGAGGTACTCACCATCGAAGCAAGCCTGCATGCCGTGAGCGCGGATACCCTGTACTGGACCGCACAGACCGAGACCATCCCGGAGAACAGCCTGGAAAAAGCGATTGATGACCTGGTGGCGGTGCTGGTCAAGAACCTGCAGACCAACAAGGTGTTCAAATAGCCGAAGCGTCAGCGTCAAGTACGCCCTCAGCCGCCCTTCGCCTGATTGAGTTGATCCACCAGTTCGGAAACCGCCGCTTCACCGGGCAACAGCAACGCCAGTCTCTCCGCGTACTGCAAGGCCTCGCCGGCTCGACCCTGGTCCCGCAGCGCCAGGGCCAGGGCATACAGCGTGTCGCGGTCGTAGGTCCGTTGTGCCAACACCGCCTGCCATACTTCGATCGCGTCTTCCGGGTCGCCGGTGGAGTTCAGCGCAACACCGTAAACATACCCGAGACGCGGGTCGGACGGGGCGAGCTCAAACCCCTGCTTCAGCTGGCTTAGCGCCTCGTCGGTGCGTTGGGCGCGAATCAACCAGAGCCCATAGGCATGGTGCAACGCGCCGTCCTCCGGCGCCTGCTCCAAACCCGCCTTGAGCACCGTGCCCGCTTCGTCGTCCCGCCCGCTGGCTCGGAGCATATCCGCCCAATTGACGTACAAAGGCGGGTAAGCGTCATCCCGGCGCCCCGCTTGACGATAGGCTTGCTCGGCACGCTCCGTATCACCCAGCCGGGCGTAAAGACCGGCCAGATTGACCCAATGTTCCACCCGGTCGGCGTTGAAGTGCTCACTGGACTCATACTCCGCCAGGGCCGACTCAAGCTCAGCCCGCTGTTGCGGGTTCAACTGGTCCCAAGGCGTGTCGGCCAGGATGGCGGCGGCCGCCAGACGGACACTCAGGTCGGGATCCTGGAACAGCGGGGAGAGCAACTGCCAGCGGGGACGTGAGCCGATCGAAGCCAAGGCTTCGACCGCGCCGCGGCGGATCAGGGGATCTCCCGAGGCAAGTCCGGCCTGCACCGCCGGTAGCGCAGCCGGTCCCATGTAGGGTGGCAACGCCTGGAGTGCCGTGGCGCGGGCGATGGCCGGGGCGTCGCCGTCCATGATCAGTTCGATCAGCGCCTGTCCGGCGCCGGGCGCCCCCTGGCGCGCGGTCTCGAATGTGTGGGCATACGCCTGATGTCCCGGACCGGCGTCGTGACCATACCAGTCCCGCACCTGTTGAGCGGCCCAGGCGTCGGTTTCATCCTCGTGACAGCCGGTGCAGGCGTTGGGCACGGCCAGTTCCACCGACAGATCTGGGCGTGGGATGCGCATGCTGTGATCCCGCCGGGGATCCACCACCATATAGGTCCGGGACGGCATGTGGCAGGAGACGCACTGAGCCCCGTCGGAGTCCGGTGGGTGGAAATGATGTGCCTGGGTATCGAATTGCTCCGCCTGATGACAGCGGGTACACAGAGCGTTGCCCTGTGCGCGAAGCTGTAGAGCGTGGGGTTCATGGCAATCTGTGCAGGTCACCCCCTTGGCGTACATCAGGCTTTGTTTGAACGAACCATAGACGTACACCTCGTCCTGAATCTGACCATCGGGAAAGTACATGCCTTCATTGAGCAGCTGTACCCGGTGGGTATCGGACAAAGGCTGTCCGTGCACATACTCACCGGTCAACTGGGCACGGCGTGCATGACACCGACCGCAGGCCTCCACTTCGGCCCCGGCACCCCGCGGGGAGGCCAGGAACGCACTGTTCAGACCGGCGGCAAAACGCCAGTCACCCGGGCCCTGGAAGTTCACACCCAATCCGTGATCCGCTGGATAATCCGAGTCACCCGCTGCTGCGGCTTGTGCCAGCGATACATGCTCGGAACCGGGGCCGTGGCAGGCTTCGCAGGCAACGTTGATTTCGGCCCATTCGGTATCATACCGGTCGGATACCGGATCATAATTCTTGCGCAGATCGGTGGAGTGGCATTCGGCGCAGGTGAAATTCCAGTTGTGAGCCGGCGCGGTCCAATGGAGCCTGTCGCCGGGTGGAATGGTCTCGTCCGGGTAGAGATGAAACCACCGTTGCCCACCCGCTTCCGCCGGCCGGCTGTCCCAGGCGATGGTCAGGGCCTGGTAACGGCCATCGGGGAATCCGATCAGGTACTGCTGCAGTGGATCAGCGCCAAACGTGTACTCGGCGCGAAACTCCTGCAACCGGCCGTCGGCGCCTTCGGTCTCGACAAAAAAATGCCCATCCCGTCGATAAAAGCGACTGTGAACCCCATTGTGCTCAAACACGGCGTCATCGAAGTCACCCAACACCGTTTTCTCGCTGGCAGGCAGCATGGCCAAGTCGTGGTGTGACCCCCGCCAGCTCCGTTCGGCCTCGGAATGGCACGTTCCACACACCGGGGTACCAACGTACTCAGCCGCGCTGGAAACTGCGGACATCAGCATCAGCCACACCAGCCAGGGCACCGTCGGAGTCAAACGAGACACATCGCGACCTCAGTGTTGTACGCAAGCGCCGGGCGCATCAGATCATCCGCAGCAAGGAACGGACACGATATCCATACGCCGGTTTGGGAAACGAAAAACGGTCAACCCGACTTCTTCAGATCGAGAAACTTCAATGCCAATGCCAGCATCAGTATGGCCGCCGGCAATACCAGCAGAGTCCAATCCAGGGCATTCAAGTTCAACAGTGCAATCTCCATGAACCGCACGATGAGCACGATGACCACCAGTTCTCCGAGAATACCCTTGAGCTGTTCGACGCTGCGAATCCGAACCCCACCCAGGAACTGCCCCTCGCCAACCGGCGGCGACTCGACACCCCGGATGAAGAGGGTGTTCACACCATAACCGAATACCAGGAACACCAGGCCGATCAGGAAATCGTCCATGGATTGAATCAGGTACGATATGGCCTGGTCGGCCGGCGGCATGGTGCCCTCCACCGGCGGCGACAGGTAGGTGCTGAAGGCCAGCAAGGTCTTGTGGACGCCAAGAATGAACAGCAGCGCCGCCCCCAGCATGGAAGATATCACCGCAAGCAGCGTCATATAACGCAGCCGCATCACCCGGTTTTCCAGTCTTGCCATGAGAGACTCC
>JAHEDQ010000108.1 GCA_024641125.1 Candidatus Competibacteraceae bacterium
TGCGTGCTCCACGAAATCGTTGAGCATCTCCTGCACGCCAAAGTTGGTCAGGGCCGCGCCGAAGTAGACCGGGGTGAGCGTTCCCTGCAGATAGGCCGCATGATCGAAGGCATGGCTGGCGCCCTGCACCAGTTCGATCTCCTCCCGAAGTTCCTCGATGGTATCGCCCAGAATCTCATCCAGTTGCGGATTGTCCAGGCCCTGGATGAGTGTGTCGACTCCGGTCTTTTCCCTGGACGCCTGATACAAGTGCACGAAATCCTGGTACAGATGGTAGACGCCTTTGAGGCTGCGGCCCATGCCAATGGGCCAGGTGACAGGCGCGCAGCGTATTTTCAACACCTGCTCCACCTCGTCCATCAACTCGATCGGGTCACGGCCCTCGCGATCCAGCTTGTTGATGAAGGTGAAAATCGGTGTGTCCCGCAACCGGCAAACCTCCATCAGCTTGACCGTGCGTTCCTCAACGCCTTTGGCACAGTCGATGACCATCAGGGCCGAATCAACCGCGGTCAGGGTGCGGTAGGTGTCCTCGGAGAAATCCTCATGGCCCGGCGTGTCCAGCAGATTCACGATACGATCGCGATACGGGAACTGCATCACTGAAGAGGTTACGGAAATGCCCCGTTCCTGCTCCAGTTTCATCCAGTCCGAAGTGGCGTGGCGCGCAGCCTTACGGCCCTTGACCGTACCCGCCATCTGGATCGCGCCGCCGTAGAGCAGCAGCTTCTCGGTGATGGTGGTCTTACCCGCGTCCGGATGGGAAATGATGGCAAAGGTGCGCCGGCGCCGGGTCTCTGCGAGCTGATCGGTCAAGGTCGGGTTCCGTGAAGCAAAGGCGGTGGATTCTAGCCCGCGCCCAGCAGCAATGGAACCGATGGCGAGCCGGGCGCTGTGGAACAGTTCAGGCCGGCCCCAGGTTCTCCGGCATCAGCGCCTTGGCCAGAACCAGGGCATCCTCCCGGGTGCTGTGCCGGGCGGGATAGTAGGCTCGACGACGCCCGATCTCATTGAACCCCAGCGCGTCGTAGAGTGCGCGGGCCGGATCGTTGGAGGGGCGCACTTCCAGAAGCACGGTGTCGACACGGCCGATGCTGGCCAGCTCCAGCAGGTACTCCAGCAACCGTCGCCCCAGACCCTGGCCCTGGAACCCGGGCTCCACGCAAACGTTCAGAATATGGGCTTCGCCGGCGGACACGGACAACACCGCGTATCCGCACAGTCGATCGTGCTGCTCGCACACCACACAGGTGTAGCCCACTCGCATGCAGTCGCGAAATATGCCTTCCGACCAGGGAAACGGATACGCGGCCTGCTCGATGGCCATCACCGACTCGATGTCCCCGTCCTCCATGCGGCGCAAGCCGGGACGGGCTACGGGTTCAGATTTTTCAGGGTGTCCCTGGCCAGCTGAAGATCGTCCCACGCCTTTCGCTTCTCCACCGGTTTTCGCAACAGATAGGCCGGATGGTAAGTCACCACAACCGGAAGGGCACTATCGGGATGGCGATGCACCTTGCCGCGCAACCGGCCAACGGGCGTGTCGGTTGCCAGAAGATGCTGCGCCGACACTCGGCCCACCGACAGCAGAATGCGAGGCCGCACCAACGCGATCTGTCTCGCCAGATAGGCCTGACAGGCCAGGACCTCTTCCGGCTTAGGATCTCGATTTCCCGGTGGGCGGCATTTCAACAGGTTGGCGACGAACACCTGATCGCGTCGCAAACCGAGGGCCAGCAGCATCTTGTCCAGAAGTTGTCCAGCACGGCCGACGAAGGGTTTCCCCTGCCGGTCCTCCTCGGCACCCGGCGCCTCGCCTATGATCATCCAGTCGGCCTCGCGACTGCCTACGCCGAACACCGTCCGGGTGCGCCCTTCGCACAGGGCGCAGGCCCGGCAGTCAGTGACTGCCGCTTCCAGTTCGGCCCAGTCCGACCCGGCGATCACCGGTGCCGCGCACACCGCAGAGTCTGCCGACAGCGCGGGTGTATCCTGGCGGGTAGGGGGAACGGCAGGTGTGTCAAATTCCGGAGCAGACCGGCCAGGCGGTCCCTGCCGCCGCCAAAGCGGTATTCCGAGGGCACGGAGATAGGCCCGCTGTCGGTCCGACCTCACACTCATGTGGATCGGGTCACCCAAGTCCGGCGCCAACTGGCCACGCCGCCGACCGGCATTCGTGCACACCCGAGGGGCGCCGAATACCCGGGGCCACACCAAAACAGGTCTCGGTGGGTATGAGCCCCTATCGCCGCTTGATCCCATGAGACTGCGCGCTGCATATCCACGATTTCCCCGTAGGACGTCACGCTTACTGAGGTTCGGATTTGCCGTCGCCCGACCGCTGCGTCCTGCGCCGCCGCCGGACCAGCCCCTGGACCAGACCGGAGCAACCGTAGCCCAGAAACGCGATGAACAATACCTTGGGCGGGTCTATGGCGGTCAGGACAAAGGCCAGAACGATTGCGGTGGCCGCCAGAAACGGAATCCGGTTACGAAAATCGAAGTCCTTGAAACTGACATAGAGCAGATTGCTGACCATCAGCAAACCCGTGCCCAGGGTCAGTATCAACGCGACCCAACTGAGCTGATTGCCCTTGAAACCGAGGTCATCACCGACCCAGACCAGGCCCATCATGATGGCTGCCGCAGATGGGCTGGGCAGGCCGATGAAGTAACGCTTGTCCGACGCACCGGTCTGAACATTGAAGCGTGCCAGACGCAATGCAGTGCAGGCCGCATACACAAACGCCGCCGCCCAGCCCAGTTTTCCCGGCGCGGGCCCCAGTTCGCGCAGGGCCACCAGCGCCCACTGGTACATGATCAGGGCCGGAGCCAGGCCAAAAGACACCATGTCAGACAGGCTGTCGTACTGAACGCCGAACTCGCTTTCCGTGTGGGTCAGGCGGGCCACGCGCCCGTCCAGCCCATCCAGAATCATGGCAACATAAATGGCGATTGCGGCGGTCTCGAAGCGACCATGCATGGCAGCGACAATACCGTAGAAGCCGGCAAACAGGGCCGCCGTCGTGAACAGATTGGGCAGAAGATAAATGCCCCGCCGCCGGCGCGGCCGTGGGTGATGAGTGGTCTGCTTAAGATCTTCCGGCATATCCGTTTCCGGCCCGGTGCGGGCTGCTTGCAGGGGAGGCTGACGATAGCACTTTCACGATGGGCGGGGAACGGGCAAATGCCCACTGCGGGACCCTCTCCATTGGGAATTTTATCAATTAACTCAGTTGATTATAGCGATCTCAAAAATTCCGCTTGACACCGGCGCCAAAGAGCCTAGACTCGCCCCTCAATCCGCTGTTGTGCATCGCACCATGGCGGCTTTCAAATGTACTCAATCCAGCTCAAGGGAGGCTGTGTCATGTTTCAGGAAGTGGCTGTTCGAGTCGGTCTCGCCTACGCTGGCGCCATTGTCGCTCTGACAGTGATCCTACACCTGCTGGGCTGATTTCTCGGCCTGGTTTCACGGGCACCGTCCGGGCTCGCTTTGGCACGGTCGGTGCCCGATTTCGGCTCTCGTTGCGTCGTTGACGGACCCGTCAGGCACGAAAGAAAGCCTGAAACCCACCCGCGACCCGGTCCATATCCGCTGCATCTACGTCCAGATGGGTCACCAGCCGGAATCGGCCCCGCCCGCTGATCAAGATACCCCGCTCTTCCATGTGTCGGCTCAATGCGTCGGACTGGCCTGCCGCCACCTGAACAAACACCATGTTGGTTTGCACCTCATCCATGGACAAGGTGATGCCGGGCGTGCCCAACAATAATTCGGCGAGACGCCGCGCGTTGGCGTGATCCTCCGCCAATCGGGCAACATTCTGTTCCAGCGCCACGATGCCCGCCGCGGCAACGATGCCGGCCTGGCGCATGCCACCGCCCAGCATCTTGCGCCAACGCCGCGCCGCCTCGATGAAATCACCCTCGCCACACAGCACGGAGCCGACCGGGGCACCCAAGCCCTTGGACAGGCACACGGAAACCGAGTCGAATTGGCAAGCGATATCGCGCACATCAATCCCCAGCTTCACCGCCGCATTGAAAATACGCGCTCCGTCCAGGTGAAACAGAAGCCCACGCGACCGCGCCAGAGCGGCGGCATCGGCAATATAAGCCTGGGGGAGCACTTTTCCGGCGATGGTATTCTCAAGGCACAACAGGCGGCTGCGGGCAAAATGGAAGTCGTCCGCCTTGATGGCTGAGGCGATCCGCTCCAGACTCAGGCTGCCATCCGGCTCGTGGGCTACGGTCTGGGGCTGTATGCTGCCCAAAACCGCCGCGCCCCCACCCTCGTACTTATAGGTGTGCGCGTCCTCACCCACGATGTACTCGTCTCCACGTTGACAATGGGTGATCAGGGCCAGCAGATTGCTCTGCGTGCCGGTGGGCACAAACAAGGCCGCCTCGGTGCCCAGACGTTCTGCGGTTAAAGCTTCCAGGCGATTGACCGTGGGATCTTCGCCATAAACATCGTCGCCCACCGGCGCCGAAGCCATGGCGGCCCTCATAGCGTCGCTGGGCCGTGTGACGGTGTCACTGCGCAGGTCGATAATGCCTTCGGCTGTACTCACGAAAAACCTCCTGATCTCTGGTGGCCTGTCCAGGCCGGCGCCACTGCGGGAAGTCCCATGTTCAAGGGCAAACCACTGGTACACGTGTATCGATTTCGATACGCCGCGGCGTCACTTTAGCGCGTAAGGCGATCACGTCCACCCCAAGCTCGATGGCGGCCCTCAGAGTCTGGCCGTAGACTGGATCAATCATGTCGGCTGGACGGACCTCGGTCACGTCCGAGCGTTGCACACAAAACACCAGCGCAGCATCGGCGCCCCGGCGATACACCCCCATCAGTTCCCGCAGGTGGCGGGAACCTCGAGCCGAAACAGCGTCCGGAAAAACCGCCACGCCACCCTCGACTGCCGCGGTAACGTTCTTGACCTCTACGAATCGTGGACCAGCATCACCCTCAAGTACGAAATCGACCCGGGAGTTCTCGGCGCCATAGCGCACCTCGGTCCGAACCGCCTGCGGCTCACCCCACTCAGATAAGAACCCCTGCTCTATCGCCTCACGGACCAGACCGTTGGTGCGCCCGGTGTGTATGCCCACCAAAACGCCAGGCTCCGCCTCCACCAACTCCCAGGTCAGAGGGTACTTCCGCGCTGGGTTTTCAGCCCGGCTCAGCCATACCCGGGCGCCGGGTTGCCGACACCCCTGCATGGAGCCGGTGTTGGGACAGTGCGCCGTGGTCTGGGTCCCGTCGGCAAGCTGCACATCCGCCAGAAAACGCTTGTACCGCCTCACCAACCGGGCCTCAATCAATGGGTGCGGTAATTGCATCTTCGGCTGCCCCAAGCTTGTTTTTTCGCCTTCCTGGGCGAAATCTGTCGTAATCCGTCACTGTGCCTACCCGGGAAGGGCATAGAAAGAGGAAACCACGCTATGAAAGCGATCCTATTCGCCACCCTGATCATCGCGTCCACATCGCTGAGTACGGCCTGGGCCGATCAGGTCGACCGCAGCGCGTCCGGTGACCACCTGACAGTGCCGGCACAAACCACTTCCTCGATGAAACTGCCACGACGCGGCATGAGCATGCAAACGGTCACCAACGGTTGGGGAAAGGCCCAGCGACAACTGAGCGCCGTCGGCAACCCACCCATCTCACGATGGATCTACCCTGGTTTTACGGTCTACTTCGAGTACAACCACGTGATCCACTCGGTTCAACACACACAGGCAAAAGCATCCTGAAGGGCTGACCGCCGCAGGAGTTCACAGCCGATCTCAAGTCTCAGGCGATGCAGCGGGAATCCGGGGACCGTCGCCTAACCGCGGCGGCTCCTGCCAGGTGATTTGTCGTAGGGGTTGGTCCCCATCTTGAACTCGATTCGGATGGGCGTTCCAGCCAGACGAAACACCCGCCGAAACACCTTGGCCAGATAGCGCTTGTAGCTCGCCGGCACCTTGTCGGTCTGGTTGCCATGAATCACGATCAGCGGCGGATTCCGGCCACCCTGATGTGCGTAGCGCAACTTGATGCGCCGCCCCCGCACCTGGGGTGGTTGGTGGCTCTCGACGGCGTCCTGCAGCACTCGGGTGAGTTCAGAGGTGGGCATATCGCGCAGCGCCGCGTCGTGCGCTGCCCGGACCGAGCTCAAGAGTTCCATCACGCCTGAGCCGTGCAGAGCTGAGATAAAATGAATCTTGGCAAAATCCAGATACGGGAAGCGGCGGTCCAACTCTCCTTTGACACGATCCCGCTGGGCGGGCTCCAAGCCGTCCCACTTGTTGACGGCGATCACCAACGCGCGGCCGCAGTCCAGTATGAAACCAAGCAAGGTCGCGTCCTGCTCACTAAGGCCCTGACGGGCATCCAGCACCATAACCACCACATTGGCCTGCTCTATGGCCTGAAAGGTCTTGATGACGCTGAATTTCTCTATCGTATCCGTGACCCGGGCACGACGCCGAACACCGGCGGTATCGATCAACAGATAGTCGATCCCGGCTTTTGCAAAGGGCACGTGGACACTGTCCCGAGTGGTGCCGGGCAGGTCGCTGGCCAGCACACGCTCCTCACCCAGAAGTCGATTGACCAGGGTCGACTTGCCGACGTTGGGCCGCCCGACTATGGCCAATCGAATGGCGTTGGGGATCGGATAATCAGACGCCTGCGGCAGGCCATCCGGCGCGCCCTGCACCGTCAGAACACCCTCGATCAGTGCCTTGATACCGCGGTTGTGGGCCGCAGCAATGGCGATGGGCGGACCCAGGCCCAGGCTCTGAAAGTCGGCCACCGCCAGATCGGGATCCAGATGCTCACTCTTGTTGACCGTCAAATGCACCGGCTTTCCGCAGCGGCGGAGACGGTCGGCGATGGTCTCATCGTCAGCGCTGATGCCGGCCCGGGCATCCACCATGAAAATCACCGCATCGGCTTCATCGATGGCTTGCCAGACCTGTTTCTCGATGAGTCCGTCGATTTGTTGACCGGCCGCTGCCAGGCCGCCGGTGTCCACCACCAGGTAGGGTCTGGAACCGACTTTTCCCAACCCGTACTGCCGGTCTCGCGTGAGGCCCGGGAAGTCGGCCACCAGGGCGTCGCGCGTGCGAGTCAGACGATTGAACAGAGTGGACTTACCCACGTTCGGGCGCCCGACCAACGCAATTACAGGGAGGGTCATGGGTTATGTCCGCGAGCCGAGCCGAGCCGCTCAACGCACTCCGTAGCCGGCAACCCGGCCGCCGCTGCTGGCAGCATAAATCCAATTGCCGTCAGTGATGGGGGCCGAGATGATCCGCTCGTCATGCAAGCGCATCCGTCCCTGCTGGGAACCGTCTTCCCGGGACAGAAAGTGGAGGTAACCCTCGTAGTCGCCCACCACCACGTAATCACCCACCACCACTGGTCCGGTAAGGCTCCGGTGCAGCAGACTCTCCTGCCCCCACAAACCGGCTCCGGTGCGTCTGTCATAGGCCCGGACCGCGCTGTCACTGTCGGTTACATAGACGGCATCATTGTCCACGTCCAGTCCGGCGTAGGCGGATGCTTCACGTCCCCAGATGACCTCGCCGGTCTCCGCGTCCACCGCCGCCAGGCGTCCTTGAAAAGTGACCACGTACAGTATCCGCCCCAGCAGCTTGGGTGTGGCGTCAATATCCACCATGCGATCCAGTTCAGAGCGGCCTTGGGCCGGCGCAATGGTCCGCTCCCAGAAAACACGGCCGGAACCGATATCCACCACCACCACCTTCCCGTCGTCGGTACCGGCGATGGCTGCGCCCTGGACCAGCAGGGGCCGCGATACGCCCCGCAGTGTCAGGGCTGGGGTCACCCGCGAGTATGTCCAGAGTTCAGCGCCGTCCAGGGGATCAAGCCCGGTCAGGCTGCCATCACCGGTGCGCACGACCACCACGCCATAGGCCGCCTCCGGCGCGCTGAGCACCTCGCTGGGGACCATGCTACGCCACAATTCCGCGCCGTTCCGAATATCCAGGGCAATCACCTCGCCCCGGGAAGCGCCCACCAGTACCCGTCCCTCACCGACGCCCACACCCCCGGTCAGCACCTCCCCAACATCCACACCCCAGCGGATTCGGCCGGTCTTGGTATCCAGGGCGGAAACCTTCCCGTCAAACCCGGCCACATACAAGGTTTCACCATCCAACACCGGGGTCATACGCACAAACTGGTCGCCTGAATCGGTACCAGCATTGGTCTCCCAACTCCCCTGCACCGGTGCACGGGCTTCGATGGGTTCCAGTTCCATGGGTGGATCGAGGTTTGGCTCACCCCCGGTAAACGAATTGATCATCCCGCAGCCCGTCAGGCAAAAGGGCAGCAGCATGAGCAAGAGTCGAGGCTTCACTGACCGGCACCCGCCCCGGCAACGCCAGAAAGGTCGGACAAATCGTCCAGTTTCATATCCAACAACGGCGTACTGCGCCCCTCAAGTGCAGCCGCCGCCTGGGCGGACTGATACGCCTCGCGGGCACGGTCGCGGTCGTTCAGGGTGAGGAATGCATCCCCGCGAATCGTTTCGGCCTCGGCCCGAAACGCCTTGCCCACGGTTTCGGTCATGGCCAGAGCCGCATCCGCCTTGTCCTGCGCCAACAGCACCCGGGCAAGCCTGAGCCTCGCAACATCCACAAGTTCGTCCTGGGGCGTGCTGTCAACCACCCATTGGAGTTCTTGCTCGGCCGCAGCCAACTGCCCGTCCTCCAGGTATTGGGCGGCGATGGCGAACGAGGCCAACGCGGCATAGGGCGAGCCCGTGTGATCGACGCGCAATTGCCCGGTCAGACCTGCTGCCTGCTCGACCTGGCCTTCGCCACTGAGGGAAACGACCTGTTGGTATAGATCGGAGGCCTCAGCGGCCGCGGTCCGGGTATGGTTTTGCCAAAACTGCCAACCGAACACACCGGCCAAGCCCAGCGCCAGACCACCGATGATGGCCACGCCGTTTTCCTTCCACCACTTCTTGAGCGCGTCGATCTGCTCCTGGTCAGAAACGTGGTCCATTCATCCCCCTGGTCACTCGGCCCATCAAATCACTCCTTCGGCCCGCAGATGCTCGGCAATTTCCGCCATCGGTCGGGTCCTCTGTTCCACCGATCGGCGCAGAAACTTGACGCCCACCGTACCCATAGCCAGCTCTTCCTCACCCAGCACCAGCGCAACCTCGGCCTGGCTCTTGTCAGCCCGTTTGAGCTGGCTCTTGAAACTGCCGCCCCCGCAGTTGAGCAATATCCGGGTCCCGGGCGACTGATCGCGCAGACGTTCGGCCAGCACCAGCGCCGAGGCGGCCGCAGCCTGGCCTGACGCCACCAGATAAATCCCGCCCAGGTCGGGCTCCCCAAGGGTCTGATCCTGCATCAGATCGATCAGCCGATCGACGCCCATAGCGAACCCGACACCCGGTGTTGCCTGACCACCCAGTTCCGATACAAGGCCATCGTAACGACCGCCGGCACATACCGTGCCCTGGGCACCCAGCTGGTCCGTGACCCATTCAAAGACGGTGCGGGTATAGTAATCCAGTCCGCGCACCAGTCTGGGGTTGATCCGATACTCAATGCCAGCCTGGTCCAATAGTGTACGCAGACCCTGGAAATGGGCCGCCGATTCCGGGTCCAGATGGTCCAGTAACCGGGGCGCTTCCGCCACAAGGGACTGCAGGTCCGGGTTCTTGCTGTCCAGGATACGCAGCGGATTGGACTCAAGCCGTCGCTGACTGTCCCGGTCCAGCCGGTCGCGGTGGGCCCGGAAGTAATCGACCAGGACAGCGCGATAGCCCGCCCGCGCTTCGGGCAGGCCCAGGGAGTTCAACTCGAGGCGAATCCCCCGTAAACCGAGTGTTCGCCAGATTCGGGTTCCGATCAGAATCAACTCGGCGTCCACATCGGGCCCGGGCATACCAAAGGCCTCGGCGCCGAACTGGTAGAACTGTCGATATCGCCCCCGTTGCGGCCGTTCGTAGCGAAACATGGGACCGCCGTACCACAGTCGCTGGGTTTGATTGTGCAACAGGCCATGCTGAATGCAGGCTCGAACACACCCCGCGGTTCCCTCGGGGCGCAGAGTTATGCTTTCCCCGTTGCGGTCCGCAAAGGTATACATCTCCTTCTCGACTATATCCGTGACCTCGCCGATGGAGCGCGCAAACAACTCCGTGGGTTCCAGCAGGGGAAGACGGATTTCCCGGTACCCGTAGTCGGCAAACACACCGCGAACCACATCCTCCAGCACATGCCAGCGGCCGCTGCGCTCCGGCAGGATATCGTTCATGCCGCGCACGGCTTGGAGTTTCTTGGTCATAGTGGTTCATGGGCCCAGTCCGAGCCGTCTCAGGCATTCGGCAGCCGAAAGATTCAGGAGGCAACCGCCCGGTCTGACCCGGTATAGACAATGCGCATCAGGATCCACCCAGGGTAAAGCGTGCCGGGCGCCCGTCGGCAGCGTCATAGTCCGAGGCGGCGACGGTTACACCATTCAACAGCATGACAACCGCGCCGCTGTCGCCCAGCAGAATTCGAAACGGAAGCTCTCCCACCACTTCCTGGAAGCTGCCGGACTTGGCCAGACCGAAGGCCAGTTTTGTACCCTGCGCGTCGCGGATCTCGATCCAACAGTCGCGCTCGAACAGCATCTCCAGGCGGGCACCGCCCACGACCATGGGTGACGGCGCGGCCTGATCGATGCCCTCGCCCTGAGCGTCAGCGGTTGAATCCGGACCGGATTGGACCGCCGACTCCGCAGGCATCTGCTGAATGGCCAGCTCCTCTGCCGAAGTCATCGGAGTCGCATCCGTCGCACCGCCGCCCACCAGGGCGGCTTCCGATCCGGGCGTCCACTCAACGTCGACCGATTCCTGAGGCGGGGCGGCTTCAGTCGGCTGCACCGCGGCGGCGCTGGAAGTCGGCGCGGCGGGTGCTGGATTGGGCGTGGGTCCAGGTCGTTCCAGCGGCGCGTCCACAGGTTTTTCCAGGACGTCCGACCCGGCCGCCGGCGCCATCGCAGTCTGCGCCTCATCCTGCTCCATGCGAAGCTGCTCGTAACCCCACCAACCTACCACCGCGATCATCATCAAAACCAAACCGTAGGAAACCCAGCGGACGCCGGCGTCACTGGAACGGGCCTGTTGTTTGATGGTGTTGGGTGCCGCCAATGACGGCGTGGTACTTTCGCCTCTGAACGCCCGGTACTGAGCGAGGATTTCATCCTCGGGCAGACCCAGCATGCGGGCATAACCTGTCACATACCCACGCACATAGATTGAGTCGGGCAGCGCTGAGTAGTCATCACGCTCAATGGTTTCCAATACGCCCGGGCTCAGCTTGAGCTGGTCGGCCGCCTGGGTGTGGTCGATTCCGCGGGCCTTGCGCGCGTCCCGCAGCCGCGGGCCGGGGCCAGGTCCAGAGCTGGAACCCGCCTCCGGTTCCGGCTCAGCGCGCCGCAATTTGACCTGCTTGAGACTCACTGTCAGCTGCCTCGCAGTTCCGCCGCTTCCCTTGATTCGGGATAATTGGTGCGCAAACGCAACTCATAACCCTCAGCCAGGACGGAGTTACCCAAGGCCTCCTCGACCCGGTAACCCACCAGCAGGCTGTGGGCCGACTCAGGCGCCGAAGCATGGTAGCGCTGGAGATATGACTGCGCCTGCACCAGGTCTCCCTGGCCAAGCGCAGCCTCGGACAATCCCAGCAGTGAGCGCACCGCCCGAGGGTCCAGTTCCAGGGCCTTGTTGAACAGTTCTTGCGCGGCCACCGGGTCGTTGGCCTCCAGTCGGCACAAGCCCAAACCGTCGTATACGCCGGCAGGTCCGGTGCCGCCGTAATCCTTGATCACCCTTTCAAACTGCTCCTCGCCTTTAACAATGTCACCCTGCTGACAGAGCAGTTCGCCATAGTTCATACGCGCCAGACTGAATCGGGAATCCAGCGCCACGGCAGTACGGTACTCTTCCAGAGCCGGTCCATAGCGCCCGGTCTCCGCGTACAGAACACCGAGGGCGTTGTGTGCCTGGGGTATGCCCTTGTCCAGGGAGATCGCCTTGAGCAGTTTGTCCTCGGCAAGTTCAAAGTTACCGCTTTGCATGTATTTCATGCCCAACTGCAGATTGATGACCGCCGCCTCGTTATGGCTGCGCAAATCGGTTGAACCGCCGGGCCCGGGCGGCGATGTGGCGCAGCCGGTCAGAAATCCATATAGCAATACAAGCTTCAACAGTCTGTTAGCGATCATGCGGACACCTGCAAACGCGCCATGCGCACCGGGCGGCGACTCCGATCCTGAACCTCACCTGCAAGTTGCCCGCAGGCGGCGTCGATATCGTCGCCCCGGGTGCGCCGGGTGATGGTCACCACGCCAGCCGCCATGAGGATGTCGCGGAACCCGGAAATGCGCTCGGCCGATGACCGCGCGAACCGGGTGCCCGGAAACGGGTTAAAGGGAATCAGATTGACCTTGGACGGGATGTTTCGAATCAGGCGGGCGAGCGCCCGGGCGTGTTGATCACTGTCATTCACACCGTCGATCATGACGTACTCCCAGGTGACCCGCTGTCGGTTGCCAGGCTGCTTGTCAAGATAACGCTGGCAGGCTTGCAGCAAGGTGGCGATGGGGTATTTGCGATTGATGGGAACCAGTCGATTACGCAGTTCATCGTCCGGGGCGTGCAGCGACACGGCCAGCGCCACGTCGCACACGTCACCAAAACGATCAAGGGCCGGCACCACACCGGAGGTACTCAGGGTGACCCGCCGTTTCGACAAGCCATAGCCGAAATCATCAAGCATGATGTTTATGGCCTGGACCACATTGTCGAAGTTGGTCAGGGGTTCTCCCATGCCCATGAACACCACATTGCTGATGCGCAGTTCCGGCAGCTGACGGGCGGCCAGCCAGAGTTGGCCCACGATCTCGTCAGAGCTCAGGTTACGGTTGAAGCCCTGCTGGGCAGTGGCGCAAAAGGTACAGTCCAACGCGCATCCGACCTGGGATGAAATGCACAGGGTTACGCGATCCGGCTCGGGTATCAGCACCGTCTCGACGCAGTTGCCACTGTCCACCCGGACCAACCACTTGTGGGTCCCATCCTCAGACGCCTGATCCAGGGCCACCCGCGGCAGCCTGATTTCCGCCCGTTCAGTCAAAAGCTCGCGCAGACCCTTGCTCAGGTTGGTCATGACGGAAAAATCGGTTATCCCATGCTGATGGATCCACTTCATCACCTGGGTTGCCCGAAAACGCGGCTCACCCAGTTCGGCGAAAAACCGCTCCAGGGCGGTGCGATCCAGTCCCATCAGATTGACCGGTGTGGCGGAGGTCACGGTGCGGGTCCTTATCGTGTTCTGGCGCAGATGCCGTCGCCGCCGAAAAAGAACTCGATCTCCACCGCAGCGGTCTCCGGCGCATCCGAGCCGTGCACTGCGTTTTCGTCGACCGTTTCGGCGAAGTCGGCGCGAATGGTGCCGGCAGCGGCTTCCGCCGGATTGGTCGCCCCCATCAATTCGCGGTTTCGGGCAATGGCATTCTCGCCCTCAAGGGCCTGCACCATAACCGGACCGGAAATCATGAATTCCACCAGATCGCGGTAAAACGGCCGGTCCCTGTGCACCTCATAAAACGCTTCGGCCTGCTCGCGTGTCAACTGCATCATTCTGGCAGCGACAATGGTCAGGCCACCTTGTTCAAAACGGCTGTAGATTTCGCCGATGACGTTCTTGGCGACGGCATCCGGTTTGATAATGGACAGGGTGCGCTCGACTGCCATGCATGTGCTCCGATCGATACAGGTTCAAATACGGCGGAAACCCGCGATTTCGCGCGGGTTTCTGGAAAGGCCGGGAGTTTACCATATCCGTTCCGCCGGGCAACGAAGTCCGCTTGCCGGATCGGCCGTGAGCGGCGACCATGGTGCTCCGGCAAGTGGGGAGGATGGCCAATGCGCGGATGGTTCGCGTTGCTGATGATCGGGCTGGCCCTCGCTCCGGCGCAGGGCTCGGATCTGGAGCGGGAGGCACGGCTGGCGGCGGAAATCGAAGGCAGCATCGTGGTCGGCGAGCCGCTCTACCTGACTGCCGATGGGCACGATTTCCTTGCTCTCTACACCTTGGCAGAGCCGGCCAGGGGCAGCACCCTGATTTTGCACGGACGCGGCTATCAGCCTGACTGGCCGTTGGTGGCCGGCCCGTTGCGGGAGGGGCTGGACGACCCTGTCCATCCAACTCCCGGTCCTGACCAAGGACGCCAGCTACTGCGACTGTGTGCCCATTTTCCCGGAGGCCACAGCAAGAATACGAGCCGCGCTGACGCACCTGCGCGCCGTGGCGGCTGACGAACCCATCGTCGTGATCGCCCACAGCTGCGGCGGACACATGACGATGGCCTATGTGGACACCCGCGACGATAACGATTTTGACGGTTTTGTGGGCATCGGCATGGGCGCAACGAACTACCGCCAGCCCATGCCCCGGCCGTTCCCGCTGGCATCCGTGCGCATCCCGGTGCTGGACATATTCGGCGCGGATGAATTTCCCGGCGTACTGCGCATGGCGCCGGAACGTAAAGCGAGACTTGTTGCCGGCGGGAATACGGGCTCCCGACAAATTGTCGTGCCCGGCGCCAATCACCACTTTGAAGGTGACGCGGCCAGCGTGCGGTTGCTGGAGACCATCACCCAATGACTTGATACCACAGACTTCAGGCAGTAGATAAGGGAACGTTCCGCGGCGCAACCATTTCGGCTCGATTACACGATCCCGCTGGTCGCTCAGTCATGCTATGGCCAAGCCGGGACACCCGGCAGATGGGCCCTTGAGGGCCGAAACGCGATTCGTATCAATTGATCGGACCTTCCTGAACCGGGCGTCAACCTGACGAACCGGCGGCCACGGTTGCTATCGCGACCGGAAAGTCTGCCTGATAATGGCCCGCGGCGGTCTCAATCGTCAGGCGTGCGATCCAATCCCGGCGCCCGACCCAGCATACAGGGATCACCCCCTCGCCGGCCCAGCGTCCCGGGCCCAGTGCCTTCAGGCGAAAGCGGTTGATGCCCATATCCATGTCCCGCATGAGAAAATCCACCAGTATCCCGTCGACCTGGCGCCCCGCCAACTCCACCCGGATGGGGAAAACCCGCAGGGGCCGGAGATCGGGTCCCAGGCCGAATCGAAGCTCAAAATCCTCAGCGGTGGCCAGACATATATCCCGACCGGGGTCACAGCGGGCGTCGATGTGCAGGGGGATCGCGGCCACCACACCGACACCAGGATCCGACCACTGTCGATAGAAATAGCCGCCACCCAGACCCAGGGCCAAAAGCGTCAACAGAATGAGCAATGACTGAATCGGTGTCTTCAACGAGGGGACATTCCGGCGAAAGCCGGCAGCGCGATGCCCTGGGCTCCGTGGCGCCAGGCCTGCGGCAGATCTGCCCGGTCCAGAGCGCCCCAGGCATAGACCGGTATATTGACGGCATCCACCGCGTCGCGAAATCGGGTCCAGCTTAGACCCGCCAAGCCGGACTCCGTGCCAATCGGTCCCAGTGCAGCAAAATCCAGGTTGTCCCCGAGACCGGCAAAGGCCACCTGGCCGTAACAGATGCCCCCCCGCATCCGGCGTTCAGGCTGGTCCGGCGGGGTGACCGAACAGGGCTGCACGCCGGATAGCTGACGCTGACTCAGGTCAAAAACACCCGGTTCGCTGACGTGCCAAAGTTCAGGCAGGGCCAACGCGGTGACGATAGGTTCAT
>JAHEDQ010000297.1 GCA_024641125.1 Candidatus Competibacteraceae bacterium
CTCAGTCAACGGGCCGGAATCAAACCCAAGATGATCTGCCCGAGTTGCTGCAACTTCCCTGGCGGGACTTAGGAGACAACGACATGAACATCAAATCGCTTTCGCCGCGACGTTCCATGGCCGTAGAGCAAACGCGCAGAGCCTATCAGGGGCTTTACGGTGTGCGCCCCAGCAGAGCATCGTTTGAGTTGCTGTCGGCGAGTGAATTAGAGGCCTTGGCAGAGCGGATGGCGCACCAGACCCATGCTGGAACCGACCACGTGGCCGTGTTGGGATACAACTGAAAAAAAACCGTAGAGACGCAGTGCTCATACTTTGAACCGACTCCCTGTAGAATGCCGGGCCATGGACGGTCCAGCTCTTTTTTCAACCCCACGGCGAGTGCAAAGATCGCGTGCCTGCGCGACCGGTTTGCTCGGAATATTTCGACCGACGCATATCGGTTCAGGGATGGCGGTGATCGGATGTTCGCTGATTGCCGGCATGGGTGTATTGGGCGTTGCCGGTTGCGCGCAAACGCCGGTGCAGGATGAGCTCATCACCTATCAGTCCGCCTCCGTTGTAAAGACGCAAGGCGCCGATTGCGCCGTCGCCTGGCCCGGTGTGACCAAACGCGGGGATCTCAGCGGCGCTCTTGATTCATCGGGATTCAGTCTGGTGAGCTGGAATATCCGCAAGGCCCAGGACGCGCGCTGGCCGGCTGAGTTCGCTGAGCTGATCGAAAATCAGGATCTGGTATTGGTACAAGAGGCCCATCTGACCCCGTCTTTGCTGAGTGCATTGGATCAGGCGCGCTTAGCGTGGGCGATGGCGCGCGCCTTCGATATGGCCAATGCTGAGGTCGGCGTGCTCACCGCCAGCAAATCCGCCGCTGCAAAATCCTGTTTACTGCGCCAACCGGAACCCTGGATACGGCTACCCAAGTCCGCGCTGGTTACAGAACATTCACTGGACGGGAGTCATGAGAATCTGCTGCTGGCCAATCTACACGGGGTCAATTTCACCCTGGGCACAGCGGAATTTACGCAGCAACTGGAATCCGTGGCCCACGTCCTTGCCGAACATGATGGGCCCTTGATACTGGCGGGGGATTTCAACGATTGGAACGCCGAACGCACCCGTATTCTCGAAACCATCACGGGACGCCTCGGGATGAAGCCGCTGGAACTGAGCGAGGATGTGCGCAGCCGCTATCTTGGCCGTCCGGTGGATCACGTCTTTTACCGGAACCTGGACGTCCTTCGGGCAACTTCGCTGGACGCGGCCAGTTCCGATCACAATGCCTTGCAGGTAAGGTTTAAGGTCCCGGGCGATCCCCGGGCAGGAGCAGGTCTATGAAGCATGTTGTGATGGGATGTTTGATGCTCTGGTCGTTGGCGACCCATGCCGGGACAGAAGTCCAGCGGGACGTGGATCACCTGTTGACGTTTATTGAGACTTCGGACTGCACCTTCCTGCGCAACGGGCGTGAGTACGACGCACAGGAGGCGCGTGAGCATATCCAGAAAAAATACAATTACGCGAAAGACGCCATCGAGACGACCGAGCAGTTCATCGAGTACACGGCGACCCGCAGTCACCTTAGTGGCCAGTCCTATCGCGTCAACTGCGCCGGGCAGGAGCAAGTCAGTTCTGAGTGGTTGGGCGCTGAATTGCAGCGCTATCGTGACCAGCAAACTGCTGGAAATCCGGTGTCGATTACAACTCAGTAACCTCGAAGCACGGGAACTCAGGTAATGAACGGGTTCGGGTTCCAGGTGATTTCCCACGGATGACCATCGGGGTCAGTGAACCAGCCGGCGTAGCCGCCGTAGCTCAATTTCTCTGCCGGCTTGACGATGCGCCCGCCCGCGGCCGCCGCCCTGGCCAGGGTTTGATCCACCGCGTCTCGGCTGGCCACGTTGCAGGAGAGAGTCATTCCGCCGAAACCGCAATTTTGTCCGGCTAAACCGGCGTAGTTTGCCAGCTCCTCCCGAGGAAACAGCGCCAGCCAGGTGCCGACCAGCTGAAAGTAGGCTACCGGTGGCTTGTCGTTGCGATAAGGCAGACCCAGGCCTTCGGCATAGAACGAAATCGACCGCCTCATATCGGTTACACCCAGAGTCACGACGCTGATGCGGGGTTCCATGGTGCCGTGTCAGGGTTTTGCCTGTCCGTAGGTTTGTGCCAGTTCGGTCCAGTCGTCCGGTGTCAGCCTGCCCACCACCTTGAAGCCGTCTGTTCCGTCCGGTAGAAATATGACCCCTTCCGCTTCCGACGGGTAAACCGGGGTGGATTCTCTGGCGACATTCCCGTGCGCCACCAGAATTCTGTTCGTACCTTCCGGCGGGGGCTGGGCCAGCCGCGCCCGGGCGGTGGCGACCACCGACGCTTGGCCGCCGAAGAATCGGGCAACCCTCAAATTGATGATGTCCGTAGTGGGTTCGACTGCGCCCAGACCCATCTCACTGGCTGTTTCGACAGTCCGGCAGTATGGGCTGGCGACAATTTCCCCTACAGGTATGCCCAGCGCACGGATGGCGTCGCCAATTTGGCGCGCTTGCTGTCTGCCCTCGTCCGAGAGCTGTCGGACCCGGGACGGGTCGCAACTGGTCCAGTCTTCGGGTTGCGCTACTCGATCGGATTGCGACCAGTTGGTTTGGGCGTGGCGAAAGTACACATTGAGCCCGCCTGCCCGCAGCGACTGAACCAGAGGTTCGCCGGTGAGAAGTTCGGTGTTCTCGGCCGCCGCCGAGGGACTGAAAGCGATCAGCGCCAGCAGTGCGGCGCCCGCAAAAACCTGTAGTTTTGCCATTTGTCTCCCCACGCGATCTCTAAACCGGATGCGCCGATATCAATGCTATTGAACCTGTTCTATGGCGTTGGTTCTGTTCGCCTGTTGCTCAAACAACAGTGAATACGCCACATAATATTTGTGAAGGTTACGCACGTACTGCACGGTTTCCCGACCGACCTGCTTGCGGGCGACCAGTTCCACATGGCCAAACCATCGATTTGGGTCCAGTCCCTCGGCTTTAGCTTGATCGCGCAACTTCTGCACCCGGGCGGGGCCCGCATTGTATGCGGCGAAGGTGAAGTCCATCTGCGCGGTCGGATCGATGCCGGGCTCAGAAAAGTACCGGTCGCGGAGAAAGGCGAGATACTTGACCCCGGCATGGATATTGTTTTCCAACTGGTCGATATTCTCGATCTGGATATTGCTGTCTGCCGCGGTGGCGGGGCGGATCTGCATAATGCCCACGGCGCCTGCGGGACTGCGTTTGCTGTGATCGAGTTGAGACTCCTGATAAGCCTGCGCCAGCAGCGCAACCCAGTCGAAGCCATATAGGTCCGCGTATTTTCTGAGCAGCAGTTCGGCTTCATCCAAGCGGGCTTGTCGGTCTGGGTCCAGCGGGTTGCTGACCCAATGGTCATTTTCGAAGTAACGTTCGAACAAGACGTTCCCTAGCAGTGTACCGGCCTTGGCGTCCCGGACGAATCGATTGAGACTTTCCAGCAGTTCCGGGTTGTCCGGGCGCACAGCCCAGGCGATGTTTCCGCCCTGATTGATGGGTACGGATGAGTCCAGTCGGATTGAGGCAAATACCCCTTGCCAAAGCGCGGCGACGGGTTCGTCCGCGACGGTGTGTTGAAACACGCCGACGTTGAGCAGATCGAGGATATCCTCGGTGCTCAGATGCTCGTCCACCTCCGATACCTGAACCGGTTTGAGCCCCTTATCCTCGAGTTGAGTGTTGAGTTCACTCAGGTGCGGCACATGACTGCTGCCGCGAAGCACATGAACTCTGCGACCCGCCAGATCCTCCAAGCTTGCAACCGGCGGTGCGTCTGCGTTGGAAACCAGGATTTCGCTGATGTTTTCCAGGTACGGTTCGGTGAACGCCACCTGCTCGCTGCGTTCGGAGGTTATGGTCAGTAACGCTGCTGCTATGTCCCCCTTTCCGGCGAGAAGATCCGGGATCAACCGATCGAATGGGACCGGTATGAAGGCCATTGTGGTGGCGATTTCTCCTTTGCCCAGTCCCTTATTGAGGAAGGCGGCGTACTTCTGCATCAACTCGAACTCAAACCCCCGCGGATGCAGTTCATCGTCGAGAAAGAACTCGGTCTGGTTGAAGGAGACGAGCACGCGGATCAGCCGACCTTCCAGCATCCCGGGCAGGTCCTCAGTGCTGAGCGTTTCTATGAGTGCCGGTTCAGGTGCGATGGACACATTTGATGTGTTTGCAGCATCTTGATCGCCCCAGGCGGTTGCGGCGGTCGATAATCC
>JAHEDQ010000109.1 GCA_024641125.1 Candidatus Competibacteraceae bacterium
ATGTAACGGGGGCGGTTGAGTTACCCGAAGGCACTGAGATGGTGATGCCGGGTGACAACATCAAGGTGACGGTGAGTTTGATTGCGCCGATAGCGATGGAAGAGGGATTGCGGTTTGCGGTGCGCGAAGGCGGCCGTACTGTGGGGGCCGGTGTGGTCGCCAAGATAATTGAGTAATTCCTGACGCGTGCAAGCGGGGTTGGCGACCAAGGGGCCATATGTGTCCCTTGTCGCATTTCTACAGGCCAGTAGCTCAATTGGCAGAGCAGCGGTCTCCAAAACCGCAGGTTGGGGGTTCGAGTCCCTCCTGGCCTGCCACATATTTGCCCCGGGTCATTGGGCCCGGGGCGTGGCATCTGTTGGGCGCAGAAATTCAGACCAGACCTGAGCATGAGTTCAAGAGCCGAATCAGAAACCGGATCCAGACTGGACACTGTCAAGCTGATCGTCGCGGCGGGCGTCGCACTCAGCGGCATGGTGGCCTTCTATTATTTTGCCGAGCAGTCATTGCTGCTGCGCGTGGTGGGCCTGCTGGTCGTGGTTACGATCGCGATTGCGATCGCCATGACCAGCGATCAGGGCAGGAACACATGGCGTTTTATACGGGAAGCGCGCGCTGAACTGCGAAAGGTCGACTGGCCATCGCGAGCTGAAACCGTCCAGACCACACTTGCCGTATTTGCCATGGTAATTGTTCTGGGCCTAGCCCTATGGTTGCTCGACATGTTTCTGTTCTGGGCGGTTCGACTGCTCACCGGCCAGGGGGGCTGAGCATATGGCGCAGAGATGGTATGTCGTTCACGCCTATTCCGGCTATGAGCACCAGGTAAAGAAAGCACTTTTGGAGCGCATCGCCCGGGCGGAGCTGGCGGATCAGTTCGGTGAAATTCTTGTGCCCACTGAGGAAGTCGTGGAAATGCGCGACGGGCAAAAACGCAAGAGCGAGCGCAAGTTTTTCCCCGGCTATGTGCTGGTGCAGATGGAGATGAACGAGGACACTTGGCACCTGGTCAAAGGGACGCAACGCGTTATGGGTTTCATCGGTGGCACCAGCGACCGGCCGGCGCCCATCACGGACAAGGAAGCCGATTCGATTCTTCACCGTATCGAGGAAGGCGTCGATAAACCCAGGCCCAAGGTGTTGTACGAGCCGGGCGAAGTGGTCCGTGTTACCGATGGCCCCTTCAACGACTTCAACGGCGTCGTTGAAGAGGTCAATTACGACAAGAGCCGTCTCCGTGTCGCGGTGCTGATTTTCGGTCGATCGACGCCGGTCGAGTTGGAGTTCGGGCAGGTCGAGAAGGCCTGACGACAGAATTCATGGTGCGTTTCGATTTTTCGGTACGCACGGTTTTTGGGGTGACATTCGGGGAGCCGTACGGCGTCTGAACCCGCAGGGAGTCATCGATGGCTAAGAAAGTACAGACCTATATCAAGCTGCAGGTTGCGGCCGGTAAGGCGAACCCAAGCCCACCGGTCGGGCCGGCCTTGGGGCAGCACGGCGTGAACATCATGGAGTTCTGCAAGGCCTTTAATGCGCAGACTCAGAGCATCGAACCCGGTCTGCCTATCCCGGTGGTCATTACCGTCTACACCGACCGCAGCTTCACCTTCATTATGAAGACGCCGCCGGCTGCGGTGCTGTTGCAGAAAATCGCCGGCGTCGCGAAGGGGAGCGGTACACCCAACACAGTCAAGGTGGGCAAGGTAAACCGCGAGCAGTTGGAGGAGGTCGCCAAGCAGAAAATGCCCGACCTCACCGCCGCCGACATGGATGCGGCCGTCCGCACGATCGCCGGCAGCGCACGCTCCATGGGTCTCGATGTGGAAGGGCTTTGAGTCATGGCGAAGTTAAGCAAAAGACAGAAGCTGATTCGCGAACAGATCGAGGCGGGTAAATATTACCCCGCCGATGATGCGTTCTCGTTGTTGAAGAAACTGGCCAACGCCAAGTTCACTGAATCGGTGGACGTCGCGGTCAACCTGGGCGTCGATCCGCGGAAGTCCGATCAGGTTGTGCGCGGATCATCGGTGCTTCCCAACGGAACCGGCAAGACTGTCCGTGTCGCCGTGTTCGCGCAGGGCGAAAACGCTGAGGCGGCGCAGGCCGCCGGTGCGGATCTGGTGGGGTTCGATGACCTTGCCGAGAGCATCAAGGGGGGGCAACTCGATTTCGACGTCGTCATCGCAACCCCAGATGCAATGCGTGTGGTTGGACAGCTTGGTCAGATTCTGGGTCCCCGCGGGCTGATGCCAAACCCCAAGGTGGGCACAGTGACGCCCGACGTCGCGACCGCGGTGCAGAACGCCAAGGCCGGGCAGGTTCGATTTCGAACCGACAAGGCGGGCATCATTCACTGCCGCATTGGAAGCTCGGAGTTCGAAAATTCGGCTTTGATCGAGAATCTTCAAGCCCTGATTGCCGACTTGCACAAGTCAAAGCCGGCTGCGGCGAAGGGTGTTTACATGGGGCGGATTACGGTTTCCACCACCATGGGTCCAGGGTTGAACGTGGACCTCGGATCGCTCGGATTATAGGAACTCTCACCGGAACCGCCGGACTTGGTTCTTGAGAGACTTTGGGGCCGCCACGTGTTGGGTGGTCGTCAAAGACCGTTGGTGCTTAGCGGCTTAAAGCCGGCGAAGGGACTGCGCCTGCCAACGCAGACGGTGATGGCCCTAAAGGAGTGCAGACTTCTGATGAAAGGCAACCGTACGGGTGGCTGATCTAATCAGTCTTGAGTCTACCGTAGGACAGTGGGGCTTCGGTTATTTTTCCGACGCCGCACAGGGGTAGTAATAGTAATGAGCCTCAGTCTAGATCAGAAAAAAGCCGTCGTGGCCGAGGTCGCAGAAGTGGCTGCTCGGGCGCACTCTGTGGTCGCCGCGGATTACCGTGGTCTCACGGTTTCGCAAATGACCGAGCTGCGGGCGAAGGCCCGTGAGGGTGGCGTACTGGTGCGTGTGGTGAAAAACACGCTGGCCCGTCGCGCGGTCGAGGGTACGGAGTTCGAATGCCTCCAGGAAGGACTTGTCGGTCCTTTGTTGCTGGCTTTTTCTTTGGAGGAGCCCGGCTCTGCGGCCCGGTTGGTTAAAGGCTTTGCAAAAGAGCATGACAAGTTCAGCGTCAAGCTGGTCGCCTTCGGTGGGCAAATGCTGCCCGCAACCGATCTCGACCGATTGGCAAGCCTGCCGACACGTGATCAGGCGCTGAGCCTGTTGATGGCAACCATGAAGGCGCCGGTGACAAAGCTCGCCATGACCTTCAAGGAAGTGCCCGGCAAGCTGGTGCGCACCGTCGAAGCGGTGCGTCAGCAAAAGGAAGCCGCCTAGGTCCACATGAGCTTTTTCATCAGATCAATCTGCATTAATCAGGAGAGAACCAATGGCTGTCTCTAAGGACGAAATTCTCGAAGCAATTTCCAACATGAGCGTGATGGAGGTGGTGGACCTCATTGGCGCCATGGAGGAGAAATTTGGCGTAAGCGCCGCTGCGGCCGTTGCGGCTGCCCCCGCCGCCGCCGGTGGCGGTGAGGCCGTCGTGGCGGAGGAGCAGACCGAGTTTGACGTGGTCATGTCCTCCTTCGGCGCCAACAAGGTGTCGGTGATCAAGGCGGTGCGTGCCCTCACCGGGCTTGGCCTCAAAGAGGCCAAGGACACGGTCGAAGGCGTGCCCGCCACGGTTAAGGAAGGCGTGTCGAAGGACGACGCCGAAGAGGCGAAGAAGCAGTTGGAAGAGGCCGGCGCCACTGTCGAGCTCAAGTAAACTGCGCACCAAAGGCGCGGGGCCGGCCTTGGCCTACCCCGCGCGCGAACAGTGGCTGGCGGCCTCAGGTCGCTGGCCTTTTGCTGTTGATGACGCAGACAGCGGAATATGCGGAGCTGCCTAAAGGGTTTGGTTACTCCGCGACGTGAACATTCCGGTATAGAGACGCGCGTAGCGCATCGAGGAAACACAATGGCTTATAGCTTCACTGAGAAGAGACGTGTTCGGAAGGACTTCGGAAAGCGCCCCAGTATTCTCGAAGTACCCTACTTGCTCGCGATCCAGCTCGATTCCTATCGAAGCTTTCTCCAGGCAGAAGTACAGGCCGAAGTACGCGACGAAGTGGGTTTGCACGCGGCATTCCGGTCCGTTTTCCCGATTGTCAGCTATTCGGGTAATGCTCAACTGGAGTACGTCTCCTACCGACTCGGTGAGCCCGCCTTTGACGTGCGCGAATGTCAGTTGCGTGGCGTTACATTCTCAGCGCCCTTGCGCGTGAAGCTGCGCCTGGTCATTTTTGATAAGGAAGCGAGCACCAAGACCGTCAAGGAGATCAAGGAGCACGAAGTTTACATGGGCGAGCTTCCGCTCATGACGGGCAACGGAACTTTTGTGATCAACGGCACCGAGCGGGTCATCGTGTCCCAGTTGCACCGCTCCCCCGGTGTGTTTTTCGACCACGACAAGGGCAAAACGCACTCGTCCGGCAAGATCTTGTACTCCGCACGCGTCATTCCCTACCGCGGTTCCTGGTTGGATTTTGAGTTTGATCCCAAGGACGCGTTGTTCTGCCGGATCGACCGGCGCCGCAAACTGCCGGTCAGCATATTGCTAAGAGCGATCGGTTACGACACCGAGCAGATACTCGACATGTTCTTCGACACCAATGTCTTCCGTCTGCGACGCGGCAAAAACCTGGAAATGGACCTGGTGCCGGAGCAGCTGCGCGGCGAACTGGCCAGCTTCGACCTGAAGGTCGGCAAAGAGGTCATCGTCGAGGAAGGCCGACGCATTACGGCGCGACACATCAAACAGCTCGAGGAAGGAAAAGTTCGTCGGCTCGAGGTTCCGATAGACTTTCTGGTTGGGAAAATTCTGGCGCACGATATCGTCGACCCCGACAGCGGTGAGCTGATTGCATCGGCAAACGACGAATTCACCGGCGAGCTTGCAGAAAAGGTGATCGAGGCGGGGTGCAAGGAGTTTCGCACGCTGTATGTAAATGAAATCGATCGCGGTCCATACATTTCCAACACCCTGCGTTTGGATTCATCCACCACGGAGTTGGAAGCGCAGGTCGAAATCTATCGCATGATGCGCCCGGGTGAGCCGCCGACCAAGGAGGCCGCCCAGACGCTGTTTCAAAATCTGTTTTTTTCCGAGGATCGCTACGATCTTTCGGCTGTCGGTCGTATGAAATTCAACCGGCGTGTCGGTCGTGAAGATGAGGTCGGATCGGGCGTTTTGTCCAATGACGACATCATTGACGTCATGAAAGTGCTGATCGACATCCGTAACGGCAACGGGGTGGTGGACGACATCGACCACTTGGGTAACCGTCGTATTCGCAGCGTCGGTGAGATGGCGGAGAATGTCTTCCGGGTCGGTTTGGTCCGGGTCGAGCGCGCGGTGAAGGAGCGCTTGAGTCTGGCTGAGTCAGAGAATCTCACACCCCAGGACTTGATCAATGCAAAGCCGGTTGCCGCTGCCGTCAAGGAGTTTTTTGGATCAAGTCAGCTGTCTCAGTTTATGGATCAGAATAATCCGCTGTCGGAGGTGACCCACAAACGGCGCGTTTCGGCATTGGGTCCGGGCGGGTTGACTCGAGAGCGGGCCGGATTCGAAGTGCGGGACGTGCATCCCACACACTACGGTCGGGTTTGCCCCATCGAAACACCGGAAGGGCCCAATATCGGCCTGATCAATTCCATGGCCGTGTATGCCCGCACCAACCGATATGGTTTCCTCGAGACCCCCTATCGCAAAGTGGCGAACAGCAAGGTGACGGATTCGATCGACTACCTGTCGGCGATCGAAGAGGGCAATTATGTCATTGCTCAGGCCAATGCGAGTCTGGCCGAAGACGGCACCTTGACAGACGACCTTGTCTCCTGTCGTCATGTCAACGAGTTCACCATGAAGCGTCCGGCGGACATCCAGTACATGGATGTATCTCCGAAGCAGATCGTGTCGGTGGCAGCCTCTTTGATACCGTTCCTGGAGCACGATGACGCCAACCGGGCGTTGATGGGTTCCAACATGCAGCGTCAAGCGGTGCCGACGCTGCGTGCGGAAAAACCCCTGGTGGGGACTGGAATGGAGCGTACGGTGGCAATCGACTCCGGCGTGGCTGTTGTGGCCCGCCGCGGGGGTATCGTGGAGTCGGTGGACGCCGCCCGTATGGTGGTGCGCGTCAATGACAACGAAACCGAAGCCGGTGAACCCGGCGTCGACATATATAACCTGACCAAGTACACCCGATCCAACCAGAACACCTGCATAAATCAACGTCCTCTGGTGCAACCCGGCGACGTTATCGCCCGTGGAGATGTGTTGGCCGACGGGCCCAGCACCGACATGGGCGAATTGGCGCTGGGCCAGAATCTGCTGGTCGCGTTTATGCCCTGGAACGGCTACAACTTCGAGGACTCGATACTCATCTCCGAGCGCGTGGTCGAGGAAGATCGCTTTACCACCATTCATATCGAGGAACTGACCTGCGTCGCCCGGGATACCAAGCTCGGGCCTGAGGAAATTTCCGCCGACATTCCCAATGTGGGTGAGAGTGCGCTCGCCAAGCTGGATGAGTCGGGCATTGTCTACATCGGCGCCGAGGTCAAGGCCGGGGACATTCTGGTTGGTAAGGTCACCCCCAAGGGTGAGACTCAGTTGACACCGGAAGAGAAGCTGCTCCGCGCGATCTTTGGTGAGAAGGCCTCGGATGTGAAGGACACCTCGCTGCGGGTCCCATCCGGAATGGACGGTACCGTGATCGACGTGCGTGTTTTCACCCGTGACGGCGTCGAAAAAGACGAACGGGCCAAGGCCATCGAAAATGCCGAGCTGGCCAAAGTGCGGAAGGACTTCAACGACCAGCAGCGCATTCTGGAAGAGGATGTGTATCAGCGGGTCGAAAAACTGGTGCTGAACAAAGTGGCCGAGGGTGGCCCGGAGGGGATCAGTTCCGGCAGCAAGATATCCAAAGCCTATCTGGCCAAAGTACCGCGCGAGCGCTGGTTGGACATTAGGCTGCAAAGCGACGACCTGAACGTGCAACTTGAGCGTATGTACGAACAGGTTCAGGGCATTCGGTTGGATTTCGAGGAGAAGTTCGACGTCAAGCGGCGCAAGTTGACCCAGGGGGATGATCTGGCCCCTGGCGTGCTGAAAATGGTCAAGGTCTATCTGGCGGTCAAGCGCCGGGTTCAGCCTGGTGACAAGATGGCCGGTCGCCACGGCAATAAGGGTGTTATCTCAACCATCGTGCCGGTTGAGGACATGCCCTACATGGACGATGGTACCCCGGTCGACATCGTGCTGAACCCACTGGGTGTGCCGTCGCGAATGAACGTCGGGCAGGTGCTCGAGACCCATCTAGGCTGGGCGACCAAGGGTTTGGGGCTGAAGATCGGCGCGATGATGGATGCTCAGGTTGAGGAGACCAAGATCAAGGCATTCCTTACAGAAATCTATAACGACGAAGAGAAACAGCAGCTCGATTTCTCCACTTACAATGACGACGAGTTCAAGGTCCTGTGCACTAACCTGTCCAAGGGCGTTCCCATGGCGACGCCGGTGTTCGACGGTGCCAGCGAGGGAGAGTTGAAACGGATGTTGCGCCTTGCCGGCCTGCCGGAGTCCGGACAGACCACACTGTATGATGGCCGCACCGGTGAGTCCTTCGAGCGTCCGGTTACCGTTGGATACATGTACATGCTCAAGTTGAACCACCTTGTGGACGACAAGATGCACGCACGTTCGACTGGCCCGTACAGCCTGGTAACGCAGCAACCATTGGGCGGCAAGGCTCAGTTCGGCGGGCAGCGTTTCGGGGAAATGGAAGTGTGGGCGTTGGAGGCCTACGGAGCGGCCTACACGCTGCAGGAAATGCTGACGGTCAAGTCCGACGATGTGAATGGGCGCACCAAGATGTATAAAAACATCGTTGATGGCGACCATCGCATGGAGGCTGGCATGCCGGAATCGTTCAATGTATTGGTGAAGGAGATCCGATCTCTGGGCATCAACATCGAATTGGACCAGGACTGACGGCCGATGCGTGCCCATTGCACCACCGGCATTGAAGGTCAACCAGAGCGAGCGACCACATGAAAGATTTGCTGAATCTGTACAGATCGCAGGGCAACCTCCAGGATTTCGATGCCATCCGCATAGGCCTGGCATCACCGGACATGATCCGTTCTTGGTCCTACGGCGAGGTCAAGAAGCCGGAGACCATTAACTATCGTACGTTCAAACCCGAACGTGACGGTCTGTTCTGCGCCAAGATATTTGGTCCCATCAAAGACTACGAGTGCTTGTGTGGAAAGTATAAACGCCTGAAGCATCGCGGCGTCGTTTGTGAGAAATGCGGCGTTGAAGTGACGCTGGCCAAAGTCCGTCGAGAGCGCATGGGCCATATTGAACTGGCCAGTCCGGTTGCCCACATCTGGTTCCTGCGTTCACTGCCGTCGAGAATCGGCATGTTGCTGGATATGGCGCTGCGCGATATCGAGCGGGTTCTCTACTTCGAAGCTTTCGTGGTGATCGATCCCGGCATGACACCGATGGAGCGGGGCCAGTTGCTGAATGACGAGCAGTATCTCGATGCAATCGAGCAATACGGCGACGAGTTCGACGCCCGCATGGGCGCCGAAGCCGTTCACGAGTTGCTGAAATCCCTGGATCTGAACAAGACGGCTGCTCAACTGCGCGAAGAGCTGGCCGAGTCCACCTCGGAGTCCAAAAACAAGCGTCTGTCTAAACGGCTGAAACTGGTCGAGTCGTTCGTGGACTCAGGCAACAACCCTCAATGGATGGTGTTGACCGTTCTCCCGGTATTGCCGCCAGATCTGCGGCCTTTGGTCCCATTGGATGGTGGCCGCTTCGCCACCTCCGACCTGAACGATCTGTATCGGCGGGTGATCAACCGCAACAATCGGTTGAAGCGGCTGTTGGAACTCAACGCCCCTGACATCATTGTTCGCAATGAAAAGCGCATGCTTCAGGAGGCGGTGGACTCGTTGCTGGACAACGGTCGTCGCGGTCGCGCCATAACCGGCACCAACAAGCGACCTCTGAAATCGCTGGCCGATATGATCAAGGGCAAGCAGGGTCGATTTCGCCAGAACCTGCTGGGCAAACGGGTGGATTACTCCGGTCGTTCGGTCATTGTGGTGGGGCCGACTCTGAGACTTCACCAGTGTGGGTTGCCGAAGAAAATGGCGCTTGAGTTGTTCAAGCCGTTCATCTTCAGCAAGCTTCAGCTCCGTGGACTTGCGACCACTATCAAGGCCGCCAAGAAAATGGTCGAGCGGGAGGCGCCGGAGGTTTGGGATTTCCTGGAAGAGGTGATCCGCGAGCACCCGGTGATGCTCAATCGTGCGCCCACCCTTCATCGTCTCGGCATTCAGGCATTCGAGCCGGTCCTGATCGAGGGCAAGGCAATCCAACTGCACCCATTGGTATGTACCGCGTTCAATGCGGACTTCGATGGTGATCAGATGGCAGTGCACGTCCCCTTGTCCATCGAAGCGCAGCTCGAAGCACGCGCCTTGATGATGTCCACCAATAACGTGCTGTCTCCGGCCAACGGTGAGCCGATAATCGTCCCTTCTCAGGACGTGGTATTGGGCCTCTACTACATCACCCGTGAGCGGGTGAATGCCAAGGGTGAAGGCATGCACTTCGGTGACGTGGCCGAGGTACATCGGGCCTACGAGAATCGAAAGGTCGACCTGCATGCCAAGGTAGTGGCTCGCATTCCATGCCGGGTCAATATAGAGGACGAGGAGGCGGATCCGAAATGGGAGGTGCGGCGGTTTGATACGACGGTGGGACGCGCCCTTCTGTCCGAGATCCTGCCGGACGCCCTGCCTTTTGATCTGATTAACCAGGTCTTGAACAAGAAGGCGATCTCCCGGCTGATCAATTTCTGCTATCGCCGCGTCGGACTGAAGGACACGGTGATCTTTGCCGATCAGCTCATGTACGCCGGCTTTCACTACGCCACCCGCTCGGGGTGTTCGATTGGTTTCGAGGATTTGGTGATTCCGGAGGAGAAGGGCGACATTCTGGGGGTTGCCGAGCGCGAGATCAGCGAGATTCAGGATCAGTACGCCTCGGGTCTGATCACCAACGGTGAGCGCTACAACAAGGTCGTCGACATTTGGTCGCGCACCAACGAGCAGGTCGCCGAGGCCATGATGGGTAAACTCGGCAAAGAGCTGGTGACCGGCCGCGACGGAACCGACGTGCCCCAGAGTTCCTTCAACTCCGTGTACATGATGGCCGATTCCGGTGCGCGAGGTTCGGCGGCGCAGATTCGGCAGCTTGCCGGGATGCGTGGCCTCATGGCAAAGCCAGACGGTTCGATCATTGAAACGCCGATCACCGACAACTTCCGTGAAGGGCTCGATGTTCTGCAGTACTTCATATCAACCCACGGTGCACGCAAGGGATTGGCCGATATGGCGCTCAAGACCGCCAACTCCGGTTACCTGACCCGGCGGTTGGTTGATGTGGCCCAGGATCTGGTGGTGACTGAGGTCGACTGTGGTACGGACCGGGGCTTATTGATGACACCCATCGTCGAAGGTGGCGATGTGGTCGAGCCGCTGCGCGAGCGCGTACTCGGTCGGACTGTTTCGGAGGATGTCTTGTCCCCCGGCTCCGGAGCGCTTCTGGCGGCCAAGGATACGCTTCTCGATGAGGCCCTGGTGGAGGAGTTCGAGGGCCACGGCGTTGATCATGTCATGGTGCGTTCGGCCATCACCTGCGAGACACGTCACGGCGTATGTGCCACCTGCTATGGACGGGATCTGGCCCGTGGCCACCGGGTGAACATGGGCGAGGCGGTTGGGGTGATCGCGGCCCAGAGCATCGGTGAGCCTGGGACACAGCTCACCATGCGGACCTTCCATATCGGCGGTGCCGCGTCGCGGTCCGCGGCGGTGAGCAACGTTCAGGTCAAGTCCACCGGCACCGTTCGCCTTCACAATATGAAGACGGTGTCCAACCGCGACGGCAAGCTGGTGGCGGTGTCCCGTTCCGGCGAAGTTACGGTGATCGACGAGAGTGGACGCGAGCGTGAACGGTACAAAGTGCCCTACGGCGCGGTTATCAGTGTGGTGGATCAGGCCGCAGTGGAGGCCGGTCAGATCGTCGCCAACTGGGATCCGCACACCCACCCCGTGATTACCGAGGTGGCGGGCAAGATCCAGGTGGCGGACTTGGTTGACGGGGTCAGTGTCCAACGCAACGTGGATGAGATGACCGGCATCAGTTCACAGGTGGTGACCGATCCGAAGCAGCGTGGCAGTGCCGGCAAAGACTTACGGCCGATGCTTAAACTGGTGGACGACTCCGGCACTGATCTATGCCTGGCGGGCACCGAGATACCCGCGCAGTACTTTTTGCCGGCCGGCGCCATCGTCAATGTGGTAGACGGCGGATCCGTGGAGGTGGGTGACGTGCTTGCACGCATTCCCCAGGCGTCCTCCAAGACACGCGATATCACGGGTGGTTTGCCCCGGGTGGCGGAGTTGTTTGAGGCGCGCAAGCCAAAAGATCCGGCAATCCTGGCCGAGGTGTCGGGTACCGTTCGTTTCGGCAAGGAAACCAAGGGCAAGCAGCGCCTGGTGATCACTCCGGGTGGTGATAAGCCGGAGTATGAGGAACTGATTCCCAAGTGGCGCCAGGTCACCGTGTTCGAAGGCGAGCACGTGGAGAAAGGTGAGACCGTGGTGGATGGGGAGCCCAACCCACACGACATTCTTCGCCTGCTGGGCGTGGAGCGGTTGGCGGATTATCTGGTCAAGGAGATCCAGGACGTCTATCGGCTGCAGGGTGTGCGAATCAACGACAAGCACATCGAGGTCATCATTCGCCAGAAGCTGCGTAAGATTGAGGTGGTGGATTCGGGCGACACCCGGTTCATCAAGGGGGAGCAGGTTGATCGGGCCACGGTCCAGGAGGAGAACGACCGCGTCTCCCATCAGGAGGATACGCGTCCGGCCTCCTATGCATCGATTCTGCTTGGCATTACCAAGGCGTCGCTGTCGACCGAGTCGTTCATATCGGCCGCCTCTTTCCAGGAGACAACCCGGGTGCTTACGGATGCGGCGACGCGCGGAGCAAAGGACAACTTGCGGGGGCTCAAGGAGAACGTCATTGTTGGACGTTTGATCCCAGGGGGAACCGGGATGGCCCATCACCGTGAGCGCCATCAGGCGCGCTATGCGGATATGTCCATCGAGCTGGTGGAAGAGATGGAAGAGGCGTCGGTTGAGATCGTGTCTTCCGGCGAGGAAAGCGGGCCCCCAGAGGGCGTCTGACAGAATGGGTTGACAGAAATCAGCCCGTCTCCTCAGGGACGTACAACCGCTAACATACCGATGCGCCCCGTCGTCCGACGGGGCGCATATTGTTTTCCCCGGACCTTGCTTGACAGTGTAGGGGGCGGCACATACAATGCCGCGCCTTCGTGTGACCGCAGTCCGGTCCGTCGACGTTCAGCTGGAGAGAGAGCCGCATGGCCACGATCAACCAATTGGTGCGCAAGCCGCGCAAGACTAAGCGTGAGGAAAGCAACGTCCCAGCGCTCGAGGCATGTCCTCAACGGCGCGGCGTATGTACCCGCGTATACACGACCACGCCCAAGAAGCCGAACTCGGCCCTGCGCAAGGTTGCTCGCGTGCGTCTCACCAATGGTTTCGAAGTGACGAGCTATATCGGCGGCGAGGGCCATAACCTTCAGGAACACTCTGTGGTTCTGATCCGTGGCGGCCGTGTCAAGGACCTGCCCGGTGTTCGCTACCACACGGTTCGTGGCTCATTGGACACCGCTGGGGTTTCCAGCCGACGCCAGGGCCGGTCCAAGTACGGTGCCAAACGCCCCAAGTCCTGATTAAGCCAGCGACCGCTCATTCAGTAGGTAGGATTCACGATGCCGCGCAGAAGAGAAGTTCCCAAACGGACCATACTCCCCGATCCAAAGTTCGGAAATGAGTTGCTGGCGAAGTTCGTCAACATGCTCATGCGAGATGGCAAGAAGTCGGTGGCCGAGAAGATCGTGTACGGCGCTCTCGAGATTATCACCGAGCGCAAACCCGGAGACGCCATCGAGACGTTGACGACGGCGCTGGAGAACGTCCGGCCCGTGGTCGAGGTGAAGTCACGGCGTGTCGGTGGCGCCACCTATCAGGTGCCGGTCGAAGTTCGGCCGGTGCGACGCACTGCGCTTGCCATGCGCTGGACCATCGATGCCGCCCGAAAGCGCGGAGAGAAATCCATGGCGCAGCGCTTGGCGGGCGAGCTGATTGACGCCTCCGACAGTCGCGGTGCCGCCGTCAAGAAACGTGAAGATACCCATCGTATGGCGGAGGCCAATAAGGCCTTTGCTCACTACCGTTGGTAAAGGACGAGGCATACCACAGTGGCGCGCAAGACCCCAATTGAGCGGTATCGCAATGTAGGCATCATGGCGCACATTGATGCCGGCAAGACGACCACCACCGAGCGTATCCTGTTCTATACCGGTGTATCGCACAAAATCGGTGAAGTTCATGACGGTGCGGCAGTGATGGACTGGATGGAGCAGGAGCAGGAGCGGGGCATAACCATTACCTCCGCTGCGACCACCTGTTTCTGGTCCGGCATGGACAAGCAATTCTCCCAGCACCGCATCAACATCATTGATACACCTGGGCACGTGGATTTCACCATCGAAGTCGAGCGCTCTCTGCGCGTGCTCGACGGGGCTGTTGCGGTCTTCTGCGCGGTGGGTGGCGTAGAGCCCCAGTCGGAGACGGTATGGCGTCAGGCGAACAAGTATCGTGTGCCACGGATGGCTTTCGTCAACAAAATGGATCGCGCCGGCGCGGACTTCCTGCGAGTTGTCGGTCAGATCAAGGAGCGCTTGGGCGCCACACCCGTGCCGCTGCAACTGCCCATCGGGGCAGAAGAAGGTTTCGAAGGCGTGGTCGATCTGGTCCGCATGGAAGCCATTTATTGGGATGATTCGACCCAAGGGACCAGTTACGAGGCGCGACCCGTATCGGACAGCATGGCTGCCGAGTGCGCCAAGTGGCGTGAGCACCTCTGCGAAGCCGCCGCCGAGGCCAACGAGGAACTGATGGAGAAGTACCTCGACGGGGGTGAGCTGTCGGAGGAGGAGATTCGGCAGGGCATTCGGATCCGTACTCTGGCCGGCGAGATTGTTCCCGCCATGTGCGGTTCCGCTTTCAAGAACAAGGGCGTGCAGGCCATGCTCGACGCCATGGTTTACTTCATGCCGAGTCCTGTAGATGTGCCGCCCATCAAAGGCCTGCTCGAGGACGGTGAGACAGAAGCGGCGCGCCCATCGGATGATAATGCTCCGTTTTCCGCGCTGGCGTTCAAGATCGCTACCGATCCGTTCGTGGGCACACTGACCTTCTTCCGCGTCTATTCCGGTGTGCTGAATTCCGGCGACACGGTTTACAACCCGGTCAAAGCAAAACGAGAGCGCATCGGGCGAATCCTGCAGATGCACTCCAATTCCCGCGAAGAGATTAAGGAAGTCTGCGCCGGGGACATCGCCGCTGCTGTCGGTCTGAAGGACGTCACCACCGGTGAAACACTGTGTGCGCGGGACGACATTATCACGCTGGAGCGCATGGAATTTCCGGAGCCGGTCATTTCTGTTGCAGTGGAGCCCAAGACAAAGGCCGACCAAGAGAAAATGGGTGTAGCCCTCGGTAAGCTGGCCCAGGAAGATCCTTCTTTTCGCGTCCACACAGACGAGGAATCCGGCCAAACCATCATCTCAGGCATGGGCGAATTGCACCTGGATATCATCGTCGATCGAATGCGCCGCGAGTTCAATGTCGAGGCCAATGTGGGCGCGCCTCAGGTGGCCTACCGCGAGGCGATCAAGAAGAGTGTGGAAAGCGAAGGCAAATTTGTGCGCCAGAGCGGGGGCCGTGGACAGTATGGCCACGTTTGGCTGCGCCTCGAGCCCCAGGAGCCCGGCACCGGTTATGAGTTCGTGAATCAGATCGTCGGTGGCGTCGTGCCGCGGGAGTATATCCCGGCGGTGGACAAGGGGGTCCAGGAGCAGCTGGAGTCAGGTGTACTTGCCGGTTACCCCGTGGTGGACGTCAAAGTCACGCTGTATGACGGCTCGTACCACGATGTGGATTCCAGCGAAATGGCATTCAAGATCGCCGGCTCCATGGGGTTCAAAGCCGGCACGGCTAAAGCCGATCCGGTGCTGCTTGAGCCGATTATGAAGGTCGAGGTGGTAACCCCGGAAGAGTACATGGGTGATGTCATGGGCGATCTGAACAGGCGGCGTGGCATCGTCCAAGGCATGGACGATGGCGTTGCCGGCAAGAGCATTCGCGCCGAGGTGCCGTTGGCTCAGATGTTTGGCTACGCAACAGATTTACGGTCGGCGACGCAAGGGCGGGCGACGTACTCCATGGAGTTCGCCAAATACGCCGAGGCGCCCGCCAGCATCGCGGAAGAGGTCATCAAGAAGGCCTCTTGACGGGGGCTGGTTTTCTCTACGGTTTTAGGTATTTCAGAGGTACGGATCGGTGTCCAAGGCGAAATTTGAACGTACGAAGCCGCATGTAAACGTAGGCACGATTGGCCACGTTGATCACGGCAAGACGACCCTGACGGCGGCGTTGACGAAGGTGTGTGCGGAGGCGCGTG
>JAHEDQ010000298.1 GCA_024641125.1 Candidatus Competibacteraceae bacterium
GCGCGAATCCACCATCTGGGCCAGAGCGTTCAACGCTCGCATGCAGGCCGTATATAAGGATGCAGTCCAAACCAACTTCCATCCGCTTTCGTCTTTGCAAATGAGGGGGAGTCCATATAAGACCTTCCCTAAGGTGGCTTATACTGCGCACGGCGCGGAGGCTGGACCAGGCGAATGGTAGGGCGCTTCCAGACAATGACTGAGAGTACAAGTTTGAGCGATCCGCTTTCTCAAAGTAATCAGTTCGGCTGCACATACTATGGACCAGCGGCGGTTTACATCGCGTTCTGGCGGTTCCGACACGCCTCGCGCTCTCATTCCCCGGTGCGATAGCTGATGTATACACAGTTTTTCGGACTCAGTGAGACCGCCTTCTCGATTACGCCGGACCCGCGTTTTCTGTACATGAGTCCGCTGCATCAGGAGGCGCTGGCGCATCTGCTCTATGGCACCGGTGAGGACGGTGGCTTCGTGCAGCTTACGGGCGAAGTGGGCACCGGCAAGACGACCCTGCTGCGCGCCCTGCTGGAGCAAAACCTCGAGCAGGTAGATCTGGCGTTGATCCTGAACCCCAGGCTCACCACCACCGAATTCGTGGCGACCATCTGTGACGAGCTAGGGGCAGGCTATCCCAAACCGGCCTACTCTATGAAACCCCTGGTGGACGCCCTCAACGCCCATCTGCTGGAAACCCACCGGCGCGGCCGGCAGACAGTCCTGGTCGTCGATGAAGCTCAGAATCTCAGCCGCGACGTGCTGGAGCAGGTCCGACTGCTCACCAATTTGGAGACCAGCCGGCACAAGCTGTTGCGGATCATCCTGGTGGGGCAGCCTGAGTTGCAGCGCATCCTCGCTCAGCACGACATGCGCCAGCTGGCCCAGCGGATCACCGGGCGCTATCACCTGGGGCCGCTGAGTGAGGCGGAAACCGCTGAATACATCGGCCATCGGCTTGCCGTGGCCGGGGCGACTTCCGATCTGTTCTACGGCGCCGCGGTCAAACAGGTTTACCGGCTTTCCGGCGGCATCCCGCGGCTTATCAACATCATCTGCGATCGGGCCCTGCTGGGCGCCTATGCCCAGAACCAGCACCTGGTCGGCCCCAAGGTGGTCAAGCAGGCAGCACGGGAGGCGCTGGAAGTTTCGCAATTGAAACGTCCGCCTTCACGCTTGATGATGGGGTTGTCCGGGGCGATGGCCATGGCAGTGCTGGCCCTGGCCGGCTATGGAGTATACCGGTACGCGTCGCACCTTGGTCTGGCGCCGTCAGCGCCCGTGGTGGCAGAATCCGAGCAGCCCGAAACCACCGTCTCCGAGCTGGCCATGGTGGCAGCCGTGGACACGCCATCCGATACCTCGAAAACGGATGCCGCGGCGGCCCAGCCCACACCAGCCACTGACGGACCCAAGCCGACCCCTGGCGCCCCGCGCGACACCCCGGCGGCAAGGTCAGATGCGCCGCCTCCACCCAGGGCCGACGTGTTCGAACAGCCGCTTGCCGACAGGAAACCGCAAGCGGCTGTAACGCCGGCGGCAGCACCCTTGGCGCCCCCAGATCAACCCGCGCAGAAAATGAGCGCGGCATCACGCTCAGGACAGCAAGCCGCCGGACCGGCCGGCAACGTCGAACAGACATCTGCCGAGATCCGCACCGCTGCAGGTTTGGCCACCGAGCTGGCGAGGACATCCCGCGATACGTTTGCCGCCTACCAGGCCTTGTTCGGACTCTGGAACGAGCAAATTGATCAGAGCGATGATTCCAACCCGTGCCTCACGGCCTACGCCCGCGGCATGCGCTGTACCCAGGGCGACACCACACTGGCGCAGCTTCGGGCCTGGAACCTGCCCGCGCTGATCCGGCTCAAGGACGCCCAGGACCGACCCCACGAGGTCGTGCTGCAAACCCTGCACTCGGATCGTGCCGGCCTCAGGCTTTCGGGCAGGTTGGTAGAGCTGCCCCTGACTGCGCTTGAGCCGCTTTGGGGCGGGCACGCCGTGGTGCTCTGGCGTCTGCAAACCAGTGCGGCACTGATCAGTTTCGACTCCCGGGGCAAGCCAGTGCTGTGGTTGAGATCGAGGCTCGATCAGGTCGATGGGCAGAAGAGCGCTGAAGCAACGGGTGCGGCGCGCTTTGACGAGGCCCTGGAGGCCAGGGTCATGAAGTTTCAACGAGACAACGGACTGCAGGTGGACGGCATCGTGGGTGCCCAGACCATGTTGTTGCTGAACACTCTCAAACCGGCGCCAGGAACACCGGCCCTGTCGACCGACCAGGAGGCGGGCTGAGATGTCCTACATACTGGATGCGCTGCGCAAAGCCGAGCGCGAGCGCAAGCTTGGCCGGGTGCCGGGTATCGATCTGAACCGTGTCGCCATGCAAACCAGCCGGACCAAATCACGCTGGCCGGTTTGGCTGGCGGCCGGGCTGATGCTGAACGCGCTGGTTCTCGGCGCCTGGTACCTGTACCAGACCGACACCTTCGCACTGCGCTCAGACCCCGCGGAGGTGGTCTCGGCCATTCCCGAGCCCCCGATTCGGAATTCGCCCGAAGCAGAAATCGCTGCCGTGGCGCCCCCGGCAGAGCCCCTCCCCCCGGTCGCCTCGTCCCCGCCGGAGGTCGAAAGCGATGCTTCTCAGGCCATTCAGGCCAAACACCGCGCGGCAAAACCAGCGCCTGCGCCCGCGCCCAAACCCGCCCCTAAGACGGTCACGCGCCGCCCTCCCAAGCCGGCGCCGTTGCTGGCCGACATGCCACCGTCCTACCGCATGGAAGTGCCGCCGCTGGATCTTTCGGTGCACGTGTACAGCGACACCCCGCGCAAGCGCTTCGTGTTCATCAACGGAAAGCAGTACCGAGAGGGTCAGCGCACGAGCGAAGGCCCCAGCGTGGAGCAGATTCAACTCCAGGGCGTAGTATTGCGGTACAAGGGCGAGCGCTTCCTTTTGCCGGGCAAATGGTGAGGCTTGCGGGGCTGAATGGGTTTGGCCTGTACAAGACAGATCAACGACGGAAACGGATTGAAGGTTATGACGATCAGAGCTGACTACCCACATCGCAAATCCTGCTTTGGCCTTTTGTTGCTGATCCTGCTCTTGACCGCCTGTGGCGGCGAACCGGAGGTGGTGGATCAAGCGAACCCAATACGCCCAGTCAAAACCGTGCTGGTGGGCGACGCCACAGCCGGCGGTATCCGGAGTTTTCCCGCCCGGATTGCGGCGGCGCAGCGTGCGGAGGTGGCGTTCCGACTACCCGGCACAGTGGCCGAACTGAATTACAAACAGGGCGACCGGGTGCGACAGGGGGATATCCTCGCGCGTCTGGATCCCACGGACTATCAGATTGTGGTCAACGACCGTCAGGCCACACTGGACAACGCGAAGAGCAATTGGGACCGCGCCCAGCAACTGATCAAACAGGGCTATATCTCTAAAATGGATTACGACCGTCTGCAGGCGGAGTTCAAGAATGCCTCGCTGGCGCTGGATACGGCCAATCAGGATCTGGCCTACACCGAACTGCATGCGCCCTTTTCCGGGATGGTGGCCCTGCGCCATGTCGAGGCGTTCGAAGAGGTGCAGGCCAAGGAGCCCGTTTACAGCCTACAGGACGTGGGGGCACTTGAGGTCCGGTTCGACGTACCCGAATCCATCATCCGCGGCATTCGTGCCAGCGAGCAAGGGGCCCGGGATCGACAACCAGAGGTGACAGTGGTCGCTTCGTTCGACGATCTCCCGGGACAGGAATTCCCCCTCCGGTTTAAAGAAATTGCCACCAAGGCGGACCCGGCAACCCAGACCTTCGAAGCCACCTACATCATGGATCAGGTCAAGGCGAGCACCATATTGCCCGGCATGACCGCCAACGTGGCGGTGGATTTCTCCAAGCTGATCGATCAGGGCATGGTATTTCGGGTACCGGTCACCGCTGTGGTCGGGGACTTCAAGCTTGATCCACAGGTGTGGGTGGTAGATGAGGACGCCATGACCGTTTCGCCAAAGCCGGTGAAGGTGGGAAGGCTGGTGGGGACCGATGCCGAGGTTCTGGAGGGGCTGGTGGCGGGCGAGCGCGTTGTGACGGCGGGTACGCCCTTTCTGGTGGACGGGATGCAGGTCGTGCTCATGCCAGAACTGGAACAGGCGGAGCCGCGCCCGGACGACCTCAAGTACCAATGAGCTCAAGGAACCTCTTAATCTGTTCGTGAACATCCATTTTAG
>JAHEDQ010000110.1 GCA_024641125.1 Candidatus Competibacteraceae bacterium
CCCTCATTTGCAACGATGGGCCCGTGGTTATCTCGGCGCCGAGATGCGTTCGCTCCCGAAACCATCTGCGACCGTGCCGGCCGAACGCCGCGCCTCGATGACCTGGGTGCAGCGCCTGAAGCGGGTTTTCAACCTAGACATCGAGACCTGTCCGGCCTGCGGCGGAGTGCTGCGGATCATCGCCGATATCGAGGACCCGGTGGTGATCGAGAAGATCCTCACCCGCCTCGACAAGCGAGCTGCCTCGGCGGCACCTCCACGGCTGCCGCCTTGCCGGGCACCGCAACAAACACGGCTGTTCGACTGAACGCGCCCCCGGCAACGTCTCCCCACAAGCCGCGACGCCCAGCGTCTCGGCTACTGTGGCGCTTGGCCCAAAGGCAGGAATCGTCAAGCAACTCGGTGAACTACCCGATGTCTGCCGCCCTGGACGGCGCGATTCTGGCCGAAACCTCACCGAAGCGCGGGTTGCGACTGCTGGATGACTTGGCGGTACTCGATCGACTTTCCGAAAAGGGCATTCGTTCATCTGTACTCAAGGGCGGATCTGCACGGGTGTTAAGTTGGGCTGCGTTTCGCCTGGCGCCGACGCCTCGGCAGTCCTCTCTGCAACTCGGCTGCACAGCGGTGTTGGCCGGCGATGTTTTCGGCCCAGCGCGATGATTTCACCCTGCAAGCTCTCGATCTCGGTCGGGCGGCCCTCGGCCGAATCATAGGCCATCGAGGTACGCGCAGTGTGGTCGATGGTCAGCATCTGTGCAGCGATCCGGATGAACAGCGGTGTTGGCAGCCGCAGGATATGCAGAGTCATCCAAGCGGACAGCGGCGTGGTGGACCGCACCGGGATCTGCGCTGCCTTAAGCTCCGCGAGCGCATCGGTCATCTGATCGGCCATTAGCCGACGCCAGTTCCGGTCAGTCAGTTGCTGCTGGATTGGCAGGCCGGACAAGGCGTTCAATGCATTATTGAAATTGACCAACAGCTTGCCCCACTGCACCGCTTCGATGTTCTCGCTGTCCCGCACCGGCAGATTTGGTACGCTGAGTTTCGTGGCCAGTTCCCCCGGCCCCGCCGCGATCACGATGTCGCCCAACGTGGCCCTGTGATAGGCCCCCCCGGTCCTGTTGGCACCACGTTGAACCGAACCATGCCCGCACGGATATCGTATCCGGGCAGCAGGTCACGCAGGGTGATGGCGTTTTTCAAGCCGTTCTGCCATGAAATGACGGTAGTGGTCCTTGGCGCGTGTTTCGCAATCAGATGGGCAATCTCAGCTGTCGCGCGGGATTTGACGGTGCCGATAATCAGATCCGCTTGCGACAGGCAGTCTGGTGTGGCGGATAGGGTGGGGTTGCTGGCTTACATCACCTCTTTCATGTCGGAGAAATCAATGACCGTCAGACCGTTCTGGGTGATCTCATCGATGATCCGGGGACGCGCCAGCAGGGTGACGGATCTGCCCGAGGCCGCAAGCAAACCTCCGGTAAAGCAGCCGATGCTGCCTGCGCCCACGATGACGATACGCCTATGGTGACCTCTCACTTTGTTCCCTGACCCGCGATCTTGCGTCGGGACAGAGGGAGATAAACCGTTGGTTGCTGCGGCGTTGGCAGTGCGATTTCAGGCCTGCAGGCTCAATTCGATATGGGGGTGCTGGCCTTCAAACGGCACGTATTGCCGCAGGACCTGGTTGAAAGCTATGCCTGGCTAACCGCCTAGGGCGAGCAATGCTCAAGTGTGGCCTCCCCGGCGAGATTCGAACTCACGACCTTCCGCTTAGGAGGCGGACGCTCTATCCTGCTGAGCTACGGGGAGGAGTTGTTGTCCCGAACTGCGTCCGGTGGCTAACAAATCCCTTTATACCGCACTGGCGGCAAAACGCCCACGCTTGCAGGCTCCGTTCGATCAAGTCCCATCACCCATCGGCGAAGTGGGCGCATGCCGAAATCTGCTTGGTTCGCGGGAGAGGAGATGGTGGAGCCGAGGGGAATCGAACCCCTGACCTCGACAGTGCGATTGTCGCGCTCTCCCAACTGAGCTACGGCCCCATTCGAATCGGCCCGGATGCTACACTACTGGCGACGCTCTGCCAACGGTGTCGTCGCGTGACCATTGGTCTGTCCGTAATCATTCCTGTGCGCAATGAGTGTTGCCTGATCCTCGGCACACTGCAGCGCCTGCAATACATGCGCGAGCGGGGTACGGAGCTTGTGCTGGTGGATGGTGGCAGCATCGATGGCACGGTGGAGATTGCCCGCCCATGGGTCGATCGAGTACTCATGAGCCCGCCGGGTCGGGCGAGGCAAATGAATCTTGGCGCCGAAGTGGCCTCTGGCGAGGGTCTCTGGTTTTTGCACGGAGACACGCTTGCGCCGGAGAACGCGGACCAGGTTTTGAGGCAGGCTTTGGCGGAGGGGAGTGTATGGGGTCATTTCGACATTCGCCTTTCCGGTCACCGCGCCGGATACCGGGTGGTCGAGTGGTTTATGAACCAGCGTGTTCGCGTCACGGGAGTGGTGACGGGGGACCACGGCCTGTTCGTTCGGCGGGAAGCGTTCATAAAGGTTGGTGGGTATCCGGATATCGCGCTGATGGAGGACATTGAGCTGTCACGTCGGTTACGCAGCGAGGCTAAGCCCCGGCGGGCGCCCGGGTCGCTGGAAACCTCCAGCCGGAAGTGGGAGCGCGAGGGCCTTGTCCGAACCGTAATTCGGATGTGGCTGATTCGGAGCGCCTATTTTCTTGGGGTCAAGCCCGATGACCTGTGCCGATGGTACTACCGGGATTCGATGCAGTCCGATCGGATGGCTCCGGTCGCAGGTCGTAAGGACTGAACGCATTGCCAATGGGTACGGTTGTATGGACCGACACGTCGCCCCGCGCTGTGCCGAAGATGCCATTACTGGCCTGCCCGTGATCGAAATCGCAGGCCGCGCAGAATCGGATCAACCGGTGCGATATGCGCGGGGCCGCATTCTGGTATTTGCCAAAGCACCTGTGCCTGGACAGGTCAAGACACGCCTGCGGCGAGTGTACGGACAGCGTGGGGCGGCGCGCCTGTACCAGCTGATGCTGGGCGATACGCTCGATCAGGCCGCCGATCTGGCGCCCATAGAACTTTGGTGTGCGCCCTGCACCCGGCATCCCAGCTTGCGCGCATTCGGCCGAGAGTCCGGTGTGGTGTTGCGGCGACAGATATTAGGCGATCTGGGGCAGCGAATGTCGTATGCATTCCGGCGGGTTCTGCGCGATGCGGATTGGGCCCTGATCATCGGCGGGGACTGCGTTTCCCTCACCACGGTAGATCTAGATCTGGCCTGCGCCAGTCTGGCGCGGGGCAGGGAAGCCGTGCTGGGTCCGGCGGAGGATGGTGGCTACGTTCTTTTCGGTTTGAGACGCATGTCGCGGTCTCTGTTTCGCGGGGTGAGTTGGAGCAGCAACCGGGTTCTCAGCCAGACCCGCTGTCGATTGCGCCAACAGGGCTACGACTGGGTTGAGCTGCCGACGGGCTGGGATGTGGACCGTCCCGTCGATGTTCGGCGCTGGCGCCTCACGCCGGGAAGCTCTCGGTGGTATAGCGATAGAACTTGACGCTGTCTGACCAGTAGTCCGGGGGCAGCGCCGCCTTGTATTTCAACTGGCTCAAAAACACGAACGGGTCACCCAGCTGGTCCCAGACATCGGGCAGAAAGGTGGCGCGATGGTTATTCTCCTCCAGAATCAGTCCGTCCACACCCGGCCGCAGGGCCGCAAGCAGCGCATCCTCGTTGGCGCAGTCCATGGGTTCTGGCGGGCTCAATCGCGAGATGTGAATCGACAGGCCCGGAAGTTCCACTCGGGTGAGGCGCGGGAATCTTGGGTCGTCGAAGGCCGCCGCGTAGGCGTGTTCGGCGACATCCTGGACCAGCGGATGACGTGCCTCCAGCGACCCAACGCAGCCGCGCAGCCCGTCTTTCAGGTGCAGCGTGACGAAGCTGGCTCCAGGCAGGCAGAGCGGCGATGGGTACCGCTCTGGATCCAGTTGCAATGGTGCACCGTGATCAAGCCCGTTCTGAATAGAGGCTCGGGCGATGTCGAGCAGAGTAAGTCGGGCGTCCGCCGACAGGGGCGCGTCAATGAAATGCGTAGGCGCCATAACCCACCACCTGGCGGCGATCGCCGGCGGTGTCGCCGGAATTGCGCAGATCCAAAAGTTGGCCCTCCAATGATTTGCGCCGGCTGACCCAGAGCAATCCACTGATCGGGGTCCGCCCACAAGCGTCTTCGTAATCCAGACCGTCATAGTCGAGATCCAGAATTCTGCCGCTGGTGATCCGGTCCAGCGTACGGCACTCGTCGTAGGGATGATAATGAGACAGATCCGAGCTGATGACGATCAAGGTGTCGTCGCCGCCCCAGACCGTTTCCAGAATCTGCCCGACCTGCTCTGCCGTGGCGTCGCCCACCACCAGAGGCAAAAGAGTGAATTTGCCCAGCGTGTGCTGCAGAAACGGCAGATGCACCTCAAGACTGTGTTCCGCTCTGTGGGCTTGATCGAGAATGCTGATCGATCCAGTGCTGGCCAGTTGGCGCATAGTGCTTCCGTCCAATGGAATTTCGCCCAGTGGGGTTTCGTAGCAGCGCCAACTGCAACCGGCAACGCCCCGGAAGGCCAGTCGATGGGACGGACCGAGGAGCACGACTCGGTCAACCGGCACTCGACGATTCAGCAGTCGTGCGTAGGCGGTCGCCGCCACCGGACCGGAGTAAATGTAGCCCGCATGGGGAACGATCAGCGCTTTATCGTCTCCCCCCGCCATCGACGAGCGGGCCTCGGTCAGATAGCGGCCCAAGGCTGTGTTCAGTTCGACTGGATCGTCGGGATAAAACAGCCCCGCCACCGCCGCGGGGCGGGATTGGCGCTCAAAAGTGTTGATCTGGCTCATCGTTCGCTCGCCCTTCGCTGTGGAGACGCCTGCCTAAGAGTATAGTTCCCGTTGCATGCATCCTTCGATGCTGAAAGGCACGATGATGAGGTAAGCCATGCAAAACGATCCTTCTGTCGTGGCAACCGCCTATTGGCACCGACTGGCGGATGGCCGGGTTCAGTGTGATCTCTGTCCACGCTACTCCAAGTTGCGTGATGGGCGGCGCGGTCTGTGTTTCGTCGGTGAAGCCCGTGACGGGGCGGTGGTGCCCACCACCTGCGGGCGATCCAGTGGTTTCTGCGTCGACCCGATCGGGAAAAAGCCCCTGAACCATTTTCTGCCGGCTTCCCCGGTGCTGTCGCTCGGTACCGCTGGCTGCAATCTGGCGTGCAAGTTCTGTCAGAACTGGGATATCAGCAACTCTCGTGAGGTGGGCACCCTCGCGGACCAGGCTTCGCCGGAGAGCCTTGCCCGGGCCGCGCAACGGCTTCGCTGCAGTAGTGTGGCTTTTACCTAACGATCCGGTGATTTTCCTTGAGTACGCGGTGGACTGCGCCCAAGCCTGCCACGCTCGGGGCATTCGCAGCATTGCGGACACCACGGCTATGTGTGCGCCGAACCAAGGACAGATTTTTTCGCCATGTGGATGCGGCTAATGTTGACCTCAAGGGGTTTACAGACAGGCTTTATTGGAAACTGGCCGGAGGTCACTTGGAGCCGATGCTTAAAACGCTCCGGTATGTCCGACACGAGACATCCTGCTGGCTGGAGCTCACCACCTTGTTAATCTCCCCTGAAAACGACTCGGATGCCGAATTCGACAAGATGAATCGTTGGGTGGCGGCAGAACTGGGTCCGGACGTTCCGATGCACTTTACGACCTTCTACCCGGACTACAAGATGACGGACTAACCGTCCACACCGCCGACGACCCTAATCGGGGCCCGGGCGCGGGCCATTGCCATGGGAAAGCGACTGCGGTACGTGTATACGGGCAATGTGCATGACAGCGCCGGCGGCAGCACCTATTGTCATGTCTGTGGGGTATGCCTGATTGGTCGTGGTTGGTACCGGCTCGGGGTGTAGGCACTGGACGCCAGCGGTGCATGCCGCCAATGCGGGATCCCTTGCGCCGGGGTGTTTGAGGCAGAACCTGGAAACTGGGGCGCGCGGCGTCAGCCCGTGCGGTTGCAAGACCATATTGGTTTGGATTGAATCGGGGGTGAAAGACGATGAAGGGCGATCCGCTGATGGATGCGTCCACATTGATGGGGCGACTGGGAGACCCTGGGTTGCGGGTGGTGGACTGCAGATTTCTGCTGTTGGAGCCGGAGGCCGGCCGGGCCCACCATCGAGAGGCTCATATTCCAGGCGCCGTGTATGCGGATCTCGATCGGGATCTATCGGCTCCCGTTACCCCGGACAGCGGCAGACATCCCTTGCCTTCGGTAGCGGCGATGGCGGCCCGGTTGGGCGATTGGGGCGTGGACCGCACCACTGGCGTACTGGTGTACGATGCCGGCGAAGGTTCCATGGCGGCACGCCTATGGTGGTTGTTGCAATGGCTGGGACACGACGCGGTGTGGGTGCTGGACGGCGGATTTCAGGCCTGGGTCGCCGAGGGGGGCGATACCGAGGATGGTGACACCTTGGTGTCGTCTAAGGAGTTTCAGACGAGGGCGAGCCGTTACCGAGCCGTTTCCACCGATGCACTGGTTCACGGTCTGGACAGTGGGTCGATGACACTGGTGGATGCCCGCTCTGGGGAACGGTTTCGTGGTGAGCATGAACCGATCGATCCGGTTGCCGGGCATGTGCCCGGGGCCCTCAGCTGGCCCCACGCCCAGAACCTCCAGCCCTCCGGTTTGATGCACAGCCCCGCCTCACTGCGGGATATGTGGGCCCAGCATCTGGGCGACATATCGCCAGAGTCGGTGGTGCACATGTGCGGTTCAGGTGTTACCGCGTGTCATAACCTGTTGGCCATGGAACGCGCGGGCTTGCGGGGCTCGCAGCTCTATGCCGGATCCTGGAGCGAGTGGATTCGTGACTCCCAACGTCCTCGTGCTACGGGTGCGGCGTGAACCTGCCTGCGGCTCTGTGCTGGGTCAGTCGTGACATGCCCGAATGTGTCTGATCGTCTGTGCATGGCAGGCGAGTGCGGCCTTCCCGTTGGTGGTGGCCGCCAACCGGGATGAGTTTTACCGGCGGCCTACGGCGCCTTTGGCGGTTTGGGACGGCGTTTTCGGGGTGGCGGCGGGGCGGGATCTGCAGGCGGGTGGCACTTGGTTGGGCTATGCCCGTTGCGGTCGTTTTGCGGCTGTTACCAACTACCGCTCCGGCGGGGGGCACGATGCGCGACCGAAGAGTCGTGGCTGGTTGGTGAGCGGATTTCTCGAAGGACGGGACCGGCCCCACAGCTATGGGGCCGGGGTGGTGGAAGATACCGCCAGCTATGGCCCGTTCAACCTGCTGCTGGCTGACCGGAGTGAACTGGTGTACGTGTCCGGCGTGACCGGCGAACAGCGTCTGCTGTCGCCCGGGGTGTATGGCCTCAGCAATCATTTGCTGGACACGCCCTGGCCCAAACTCAACAAAGCGACGGAATCGATTGCCGCTGCGCTGGTGCACCTGAGCGCGCCGGAGGATTTGCTGGAACCGCTGCTTGACCGGGATCAGGCCCCCGGGTCACACCTTCCGAAAACCGGCGTCAGTCTGGAATGGGAGCGCATGCTGTCTTCCATCTTCATACAGGGCACGGAATACGGCACCCGATCTTCCACCGTGCTGATGCGCAGCGCGGACGGCGCGGCCATTATGCTGGAAGTGCGGTTTGGGCCCGAGGGCGAAATTGGCCGGACGACCCTGCATTTCGAGAGTCCCGGGCGCTGACAAAAAAAAGGGCTTTTAATTTATTCGGGACGAAGCAGGTTGAAGGGTGAAATGCACGTTCACGAGTAGATCGAAGGCTCCCCACGGGCGCAATTCGAAGGCGGACGGGGCGCATTCTAATCTCGTCCCCGAGCCCAGCGGGTCTCTCGCGCTGGTTTGCTCGCTATGGCGCGACCGCGCGGCTGGCGCGAGTCACGTCTCCGGACTCAATCCAGATCCACCGCGAATAAATCGCCGCTCTGCCCGGCAAAGTAGGCTGCGAGATCCTGGATGTCGGCTTTCGACAACGGGGCCGCCAGCCCCGCCATAATGGCGTTTTGCCGGCCGCCGGATTGGTACTCCAGCAGAGCCCATTCAAGATAATTGGCGTACTGCCCCGCCAGTCTTGGATAAGCCGGATTGGGGCTGTTGCCATCCTCGCCGTGACAGGCCGCGCAGACCTTCGATTTCTCGCGACCCGCGACCGGATCGCCCCCGGCGACGGCCGTTGTGGCCACTGCAAGGCCTAGCACGAGGGCCGTCAGAAATCGAGCCGGCATGTTCATCCGTTCCACTGTAGTCGGGTTGCTGGACCTCATCATGGCCGCTCCATGTTGGCGAAGTATGCGGCGATGTCCGCGATATCCTGCTCACTCAGCGTTACCGCGTTGGCATGCATGGTTGGATGCTTACGCTGCCCAGCGGCATATGCACGCAGCGCAGCCGCGATGTACTCGGCATGCTGGCCGCCCAGCTTGGGCACGTGGTAGGTGGGATACGCATTGCTGTAGCCCGGCGCGCCGTGGCAGCCTAGGCAAGTGTTCGCTTTGTATCGGCCTTGTTCCGCATCACCTGCGGCGAGGGCGGTGGATGCTGAAAGACTGAGCAAAAGAGCGCTTAGGGCGTTGATAGTACGCCTCATATCCGTTGACTCCCCATACTGACTTGTCGAAATCTCAACCATCGACGAGGCGGACCCACCCCGAAACGGCGGCTAGTATGACATCGAGATAAAATGCGGTCCACAGGCCCGCTTTGGTGCGAAAGCCAGCCTTAAGGATGACGGGTTGGGGAACCATGGGCCGTGGCAACTGTAGCCAGTGTCGATTCGGAACACATGACTTGGGGAAAGACCGGTGACCGACAAGAAGTCGAAACTGCAGAACGAAGTCGATCGGCTGTGGCAAGACTGCGCCACACTGTTGATGGCCACCGCGGGGGGCGCATCAGGGCCCGAGGCGAGCCTGGCGCCGTTTTGGCGCAGCGCGCCCCACATCTATATCTATGTGAGCGAACTGGCCGCGCATACGCGCAATCTGCTGCAGTTCGGCCATGCGGGTGTGATGTTGCTGGCACCGGATTCGGAGCGCTCGAATGCGTTTGCCCGCCGAAGACTGAGTTTTCGGGCCAACGCCGCCGGCGTGGCGCGCGATGAGCCAATCTGGCAGCAGGCACTCGATGGTCTGGAAACCCGCTTTGGCTCTACCGTCAATCTGATCCGACCGTTGCGGGATTTCCACCTCGTTCGCTTGACTCCGGTGGACGGCACCTATGTGAGGGGGTTCGCACAGGCCTATCCGGTTTCCGGCCCTGAGCTTCGAGTGCAGACGCGTCCGAGGACTGAATCCGCCCCCTGAACTCCCTAGGACGGCTTATGGTTGTCGGAAGAAATCATTGGCGAGTGAACGCTTTCCCGTTCCAATCGGCGTTGGAGCGCGGCGACTTTGACGGCGCAGCGCGCCAGATGAATTTCGGCCTGTACTTTGCACCAGCAATTGAGTGGCTTAGGCGTAGTCAGTTTCGTTGTGGCTAGGATCGGATGTGGGCGAAAGCGAAAAGGGTGGTGCGATTTTTCGCAACAGCATTGAAGACGTGTCGCACGCGGAGTAAGAATTATCTGAAAATCAATAAGTTAACTCCCCGATAACGACGTTTTTATCTTGCCTCGCCCAGGGCGGCTTGGTAGCTTCAAACCACATAAAAAGAAAAAAGTGCATGGGGATAGGAGCCGATCCACAGGGGGTGAGTTCGGCGCCATAAAAACGGGGATCTAAAATGTTAAACAGAGCGTCCGAGGGGGCTAGGCTCGAAGCCGCCCTGCTACCGGACTGCGCCAACCGGGCAGACAGTTCGGTTATTCCAGTGGTCGATATTTCACAGCTCACTTCCAGGGACTCGCTGGTCAGGCGGCGTGCCGCCCATGCACTGGGTGAAGCGGCGGAAGAGGTGGGGTTCGTGTACGTCGTGGGCCACGGGGTGGATCCGGCTTTGATCGAACGGGTTCTGGACCGGGCCGATGCCTTCTTCACTCTCCCGCAGGCCGAGAAGGAGCGCTATCACGTCAAACACTCTGCCCACCATCGGGGCTATGTGCCGGTAACAGAGGTTGGCAACTACAACGACGAAAAGGGCGGGCGTCACTACGAAGCCTTTGATCTTGCGGTGGACTTGGCGCCCGACGATCCGGACATCGGTCCGGAAAAACCGCTGCTGGGACCCAATGTATGGCCCGATGTTGATGCGTTCCGGGAGACTATCTCCGAGTACTACTCGGTCGTGGCTGGTGTGGGCCGTCAGATGTGTCGTGGATTCGAGATGCACCTGGGTTTGGATCCGGGATACCTCGATCAATACATGCGCAAACCCACGTCCCAGCTTAGATTGCTTCACTACCTGCCCAACAACGCACCATGCAGTGAGGCGGCCATGAACATGGGCGCCCACACGGATTATGAGTGCTTCACCATTCTCCATCAGGCGCATCCGGGGCTTCAGGTGCTGACGGTCGATGATCAATGGTTGGATGCCGAGCCCATCGATGGCAGTTTTGTGATCAACATAGGGGACATGTTGGAAGCCTGGACCAACGGTCGATTCCGCTCGACCCTGCACCGGGTGATCAACGTGGGTACCGAACGCTACTCGATTCCCTTCTTCGTGGCGGCCGACTACGACGCGAAAGTGGCGCCCCTAAAGCCCTTCGTCACACCCGGCAAACAACCCCGCTATGAAACGATTACCGCGGGCCACCATTTGCTGGGCAACATGCTGCGTGATTTTGGCTACTTGCGGGAGCGATATGAGCGGGGCGAAATCACCCTTCCATCCATGCCGCCGCCGCAAAACCCATTTGAGAACAAGGGCCCTAACGTACATGTGACCGAGAACGCCGGGCAAAGCGGGAGCATGGCCGCTGACGGCTCGTTGATACTGATCGATCGGCATGGATCCGCATAGCGCGAGAGGTTACGGATGCCATCGTTTGAAACCATATTGCTGGTCACGGTTGCCGGACTTGCGCTAAGTGCCTCGCCCGGTCCGTCTATGCTGTACATCCTGTCTCGCAGCGTAGGCCAAAGCCGATCCGCCGGCCTGGTGTCTGCGGCGGGCCTGGCGACCGGTGGTTTTGTCCATGTGCTGCTCGCCGCCTTCGGTCTGGCGACCCTGTTCGCCTACTCACCGACCCTGTATACGGCGGTTAAACTAATGGGTGCGGCATACCTGATCTACCTCGGCATAGATACGCTGCGAGCGTCGGAGCAGGAACCCGAGGAATTGCAAGCCGTCAGCATGGATCCTCTGTCCAGGATTTATTGGCAGGGCGTTCTGGTTGAAGTGCTCAATCCCAAGACCATGCTCTTCTTTGTCGCATTTTTGCCTCAGTTCGTGGATGCGGCTACCGGCTCGGTCACCGGGCAGATGTTCATCCTGGGTCTGCTGGTGCCGCTGACCGCCATGCCGTCTGATCTGATTGTGGCCTTCGGCGGCGGCACAGTCGCGGCGAAACTGTCATCCAATCGATCCATGTCCACGGCCCTGAAATGGGCCTCCGCCCTCATTCTGATTGGCCTCGGCCTCAATATACTCTGGAGTTGAGCAGGCGTGCTTTCCGTGATCGGTTTGGTAAAGATACGGCGGACCGCTGCTGGTGTGATTCAGGCAAATTGATCGCGCGGGGCGGACATGATCTCAGCGTGGCACGCTTGTGTGGGGGATTGAGTGGGAACATTTGATTTTCGGCATGACACAGTCGATGCCTGGTGATGCCCCGCGTCGAGCGATCGGAGATGGCGGTATGGGTTGGATCTTGCGTGTGCCGGGCCAGATATTGGGCGAATGAGGCCATGTCAGTGACAGAATGGGTCAGAATGCGTTGAGAAGAGAAACTGGGGTCGGGGAATACGAGCGGATCAGTCAGGTGCAACCGATCCGGCGGACGCCGTGGCGTAGGAGGGAAGGAATTGGGCTGTGCTTGGCCTGTGTCGGGTTACATGGGGCCCATGGCGCAGGCATCGTTACCACATTGCCGCCCTCTGAACCTTTTTCGGGCGGCCGCATTCTCTGGGTGAGGGAAGGGGAATCCGTATCAAACGGTGGCAACCGGCCCTTGGTGACGGCGCCCTTTCCATCGTTTGAAGTCCGCTTCAAGAACCGCCAGACGCTCACCGACGTTGGGCTCCAGATCGAGGCGACGCAGGTCGGGCACATCCACGGTGTCGCAAATCAACTGGGCCGCCCCCGTGCGGCTATTTTCGTAGCGCATACAGCCCTGCGGGGGCGTTTGACGGGATGCATAGTGTTGAAAACCGGGATCGTGAACCCAAGCGCTGGCTTTTCGGCACAGCGGGCCCGGCAGAGTGAAGTCGTCCATCGCCGCACTACCCATCGGCCTGGGCCTCCAGATGGGCGAGGGATTCGCGCACATGCAGAGCGAAACCTTCTGGATACAACTCCGCGGTATACTCCAGCCGGGAGCCGGCCCAGCTCATGAGGGCAATGATGAAGCGCCAGCGCTCTCCGTCGTGATAGGCCACCACCGGCTGGCAACCGCGTTCGGTGCGGGCACAGGCATCTTTCCACCAGCGCCGTTTCAAGGTGTCGCTGGCAAAACCGTGGTGAGCCGATGCCAGATTCAGTCCGTATCCTGGGACGCGGCCATCGTCAGTCATGACATCACCCAGGTGGGCACGGATAACGGTTGCCAGATCTGGGGTGGAACTGAGGCTTATCTGCGTTGCTGTCAACACGGTCGTGTCCTCGCGTTTTGTTTTGATTGTTTTCACGTTCGCCCCATGGCAGAGCGCGACGCGGTTGTGACGGGTTGGACCGAAGCTAAAGTCATGCCAGCTTCAATAAGTGGCGATATGGCACAAGTTCATCCGACCCGGCTGAGAAACCGCATGATTGGATTTTTTTGATTGGCCTGGAAACTGCTTACTTCAGTTATGAATCTGCCCTTGTCGCTTGGGCAGATGGACGCCGGACATCGCGCTGACACGCCGGTCGGCGCCCAATTGGGGACTCCCGGAGCCATGTCGAGCCATTACCTCAGCTCATACGAGTCGGAGCCCGGCGACGGCAGTGACGATTGGATCCCGGCCGATCGGGCGACCGCCCGGCATACTGAGGACGTGCTGGCCGAAAAGACCCGATCGCTGAGAGTCATCAATCGCCTTGGCTTGCTGCTCCTGAAGGAATCGAGTCTGGACGAAGTGCTTTGGCTCGTGGCCAAGAGCGCGATCGCAGAACTGGGCTTCGATGACTGCGTGGTGTACCTGCTGGACGAAGAGCGCAATGTCCTGGTCCAGAAGGCGGCGATAGGTGCCAAAAACCCTGTCGCCCACGAGATACTCGACCCGATTCTGATTCCGGTGGGCAAGGGCATCGTCGGCCGGGTCGCCCAGACCGGCAAACCAGAAAACATCCGCGACACCCGGGCCCATTCAAGCTACATCGTCGATGACGACGCCCGGCTGTCCGAACTGGCTGTGCCCATTATTCATGATGGGCGGGTCATTGGCGTGATCGACTCTGAGCATCCGGAAACGGATTTCTACAGCGATGACGATTGCGAACTGCTGACCACCATCGCGTCCATGGCATCGACCAAGATCGCCAACGCGATGACCATCGAACGACTCAACCGAACGATCCTTCAGCTAAAGCAAACCCGGGACGCGCTGCGCCAGGGTGAAGAGCGATACCGGATGCTTTACGACCTGCATCCATCCATGTTCTTTACTCTGGACGCCACCGGGCGAATCGTTTCCGTCAATCACTTTGCGGCCGAGCAATTGGGGTTGGAAGCGAGCGCACTCATCGGCCAGAACATGGGCGTTTTCCACATCGGTCGGCCGAGCATAGCGCATCGCATCCAACAGTGTCTCGCCGAACCGGATCGTCTTCACCGCTGGGAGGTGCGCAAGCGCCTGGCGGCCGGTCGCGAGATCTGGGTACGAGAGACTGCCCGTGTTGTCGCGGGCCAGGATGACGAAGGCCCTTCCATCTTTCTGGTGAGCGAAGACATCACCGAAAACCATGAGCTTGCCACCGAGCTTGAGTACCGGGCCACCCATGACAGCCTCACCGGTCTATCGAATCGGCGTGAGTTCGAAACCCGTCTTGAAGCGGCCTTCGAATGGGTACGCAACGGGCAGTCCCAATTCGCGCTTCTGTACATGGACTTGGATCAGTTCAAGGTGCTCAACGACACCTGCGGGCACGCAGCGGGGGATGAACTCCTGCGCCAGCTCAGTGACTTGTTTGTTGAGCAGGTGCGTGAGAACGACACGGTGGCTCGCCTCGGGGGAGACGAGTTCGGGGTCCTGATCGATTCCTGCACCCTGCCCACCGCGCTGCGGATCGGCGGCGGTCTGCGCCGCGCGGTGGAGGAATTCCGCTTCCGCTGGCTGGATAAGGTGTTCAGTTTCGGCGTCAGCATCGGTGTGGTGGCGATCGACGGCGGTATCGACGGTGTAGAGGCGGCGCTGGCGGCGGCGGACAATGCCTGTTATGCCGCAAAGGAAGCCGGTCGTAACCGCATTCATCTCTACAGCGAGTCGGATGAGGATCTGCTTCGGCGACGCAAGGAGATGCGCTGGGTTACCCGAATCAATGCGGCGTTGGAGGAGGGGCGCTTCCACCTGTTTGCGCAACCCATCGTGCCCGTTTTGCCGGACGTGGACGAACCTGCGCACTATGAAATTCTGTTGCGCATGGAGGACGAGGAAGGCCAGATCATTGCCCCTGGCGCCTTTCTCCCCGCGGCGGAGCGCTACGGTCTTTCGGTTAAGCTGGATCGTTGGGTGGTTTCTGCGGCACTGGCCTGGATGGAGGGCCAATCCGGCACCCCCACCGAACACACCCGCTATGCCATAAATCTGTCAGGCCACTCCCTCAGTGACAATAATTTTTTGCGCTTTCTGACTGAGACGCTGCGCGATACAGCGGTGGACACCGAACGGGTCTGTATCGAGGTTACCGAGACCGCGGCCATATCGAATTTGACCAAAGCAGGCCGTTTTATCACGGCGTTGAAGGAATTGGGTTGCCGTTTTGCCCTGGACGATTTCGGAAGCGGTCTCTCATCCTTCGCCTATCTCAAGAGTCTACCGGTGGACTACCTCAAGATCGACGGTGCCTTTGTAAAGGATCTGGCCAATGACGACATGGGACAGGCCATGGTCCGCTCGATCCATCAGGTCGGCAACATGATGGGCAAGCGCACCATCGCGGAGTTTGTGGATGGTGCCGATACCTTGGCCAAGCTGCGGGAAATCGGTGTGGATTATGCCCAAGGGTACTATCTTGGCCGGCCAGCCCCGATCGCATCCTGGACTTCCGACTCTTAGGGAGTCTCTCAATCTATATCTGGGCGTAGCATCTTGTGACTGAAATGCACGTTC
>JAHEDQ010000299.1 GCA_024641125.1 Candidatus Competibacteraceae bacterium
CGCATGATGTTGTTGTAGGAATGCTGCGGATCGCCGGGCACGGCCTCGCCGGTGGCGGTGACCAGTGTCGTGCAGCCCAGTCGCCGGGCTTCGTCGATTCTGTGGGCGAGCAGCGCGCTTTATCCGCCGCGAGCCCGGAACTCGGGGTCGGTGGCGCCGAAGTCGAACTAGGCGGTTCCGTTGCGGACAAACAAGGCCCCCGTACCCACCGGCCGGTTATCGTCGAAGCTCATTTAGTCGACCCTGCCCAACTTTTCACCGCCTGGAAGCCAGGGGTTGGTGCGGCGAACTGATCGATCCTATGCTCCATTTTTAGGCCGTCATCGGCCTGCTTTGCAGATTCAGTGCGCCAGATCGGGATATTAGCCAAGAAAGTAGCCGCAAAAATAGCAGTGCCGCCCAGTGAGCACGCAACAGCCGCAGGTTGTGTCCAATGCCGCAGAGGATGGCATGCAAGGCGTCTCCTAGCAGCCCTTTGAGATGGCACCGATCCAGTAGCCCGTCGTTCTTCATGTGTCCGATCATGGCTTCCAATGCACTTCGCCGCCGCAGGCGTTGCTTACGTCGTTTGCTCAGCTTCTTGCCGCGATGAATGATCTCCGCCTTGGTCTCGTGATGGCCGCGGTAACCCAAATCGACCGCGACGGTTTTCGCTTCAACCCCAGTGATGATTTCTGACTGCTCAAGCATGTCATCAAGGGTATGCCCATCATAGGGATTGCCGGGGTAGCTTCTCATGCCCACCACGAACCCTTCGCGCTGGGTGCAAGCAATGCCCACTTTGGTGCCGAATTCGTAGCGCTTGTGCGCCTTGCCCTTGGAGATGCAGTCAACGTTCGGTTCGTGCAATGAATACAGCTTGTTCTTCGTCTTCGGGTTCTTGACCTGCTCGATGAGGCCTCTCGCCTGCGCCAGTAAGGCTTCGGCATCGCTACGAGCCGTGTCAGAGAGTTGATCAAGCTGGCGCTGCAGCTCTCGCATCAATCGTCCAACCCAGGTGCGCTGGCGATTGAGCGCACGACGCATCCGCTTAAACTGCCTGGCATGGGCAAAGCGTCCAATCTGCTGCGCCAGTCTTGGCCCCTCCCGTGAGTAGCTTCGACGCAGTCCCAAGGCGTGTTCACGCAGAAATGCCACCAGCTTGCACCGCATCTTTTCCAGCAGTGCACTGTCGGTCGGATGAGCGATGTGCTTTTCCATCACCGTGGAATCCACGCTCAAGTGTGAAAGACTCTCTCGCTTGAGCGCGCCGCTGGTGAGGGCGCTCTCGAGCACGCTCGTAAGTAGCCATTCCATGCCTTGTTCGCCCAGGCGCTTGCGCCACTTAACCAGCGTGGTGGGGTTGACCGGTATCCGGTGCTGAAATCGCAGCTCGCCGCAGAAGTATTGGTAATAGGGGTTTGTGATCCATAGCTCCATCAGCCGTTCGTCCGACAGGGCCTCCATGTGCTTGAGCATAAGCAGGCCAGCAACGCGTCGGCCCGAGTTGGCCATCGGTCCGCCGGCGTCACTGAACCGGGTACGCCAGTGCGATTCGAACCTCTCCCACTGCATCGTATCGGCCATGCGCACGAGCGGATGTTTCATGTCAATGAAGTCGCTCAGAACCGGACCGTTATCTTTGAACAGGCGGCCCTGATTTCGCGTAGAGGCAGGATCGGACTGGGGTTTCATGCAGCGTACCAATATTGCAAGAAAACACCGCTATTTTACCAAAATCCTGCAACTTTCCGAACCCCATGTTCGCGCAAATTATTGATCTTATGAGGCAATCAGGGTTGGGCAGGGTCGACTAATTGTAATTCAGAGAATTGATGGATCCTTTGATTTACGGTGAATTGCGGTGATTTAGATGTCTTCCTGACTTCGAACCAGGTGGTCGGAGGTTCGAATCCTTCCGGGCGCGCCATTAGAATCAAAGGGTTAGCGAGCGGCTGCAGTCGCTGTATTTGGCGAGTGCAAACAATTTGCAAACACGGGGTGTGGAGTCGCTGGTTGGGCTGTAATTTTGTGATGCCTTTACGCAGACCTCGGGCCAGCCAGTTGGGTGTATCCCCACCTTGTCTTGATTTGCGCCGCCACTCCCAAGGCGGCACCCGCTGCACCTCCGGCAATGTCCAAAGCCCGAGCCCTGCGTCCCTGGCGGCCGCCTCATCCTCGAGTAGCGACTCATCGCGCATGTATTTCTGATACACCCATACGTGAGTGTAGAAAGCATAGGCCGCCTTCTCGACCATCGACGGATTCGGTAGGCCGGCGTTTCGCCCTCAACTAAAGCGAAGCATTCGCTTGAATGTCGTAACAAGCTAGCGTTCTCTTACCCGGCGTCCCGTCGGAGAGCGTCTGAAGATACTGCGTGCAAAACCTGGCGAAGTTCAAAGTGACATTCTCTGCGAGGGGACCTGTCTCACCGGCTGCACCGCCGGTTGACTGACTGGTAATGATCACATCGGACATCGTCATTCTGAAGTAGTCGATCGGTCCAAGTCCGCTCGAATCGGTGCGTTGAATCGTGAGCACGGCCTGTTTAAACTGCTTTCCGTTTAGAAGCGCCATCATCAATTCGGTTGTTGCGGTATCGACCCACTTGGTGATCGAGAGGTCCTGAACATTTGCCTTGCCGGCGCCGCCTCCACCGCCCAAATGAAGACTTCCTGATTGAGAGGCGCCGAAACTCCATGCGGCAACAGCAATTTCTCCAAAGTGCTCTCTGTCGATTGATTCGCCTTGGACATCGTCAATCTTCAGATAGATGTTGTCTGCGTTGACAATGGACGAAAGGGAAATCAAGAAACCGGCGAAGATGGATAGACGCGTACATTGTGACAATTGCATGGGTTGATCCTCAGTGGGTTTGGGGGGCTAGGGCACGGCAGTTGATGAATCTGGGGCTCTTTTTGTTAGTGTAGTTCGCATGAACGCCCCTTTCCCCTCAATCCATTGAGCATCCGCCGACATCTGGACAGTCGCCCGCCCGCCGATCAGCAAGATTTCGGTCTAATTTCTATCACCGCAGTCGAGGGATAGACGCAAACCGGCTCGATTTCCGGCAATTCCCAATCATGTCGGGATCGTCGATACAGTGATGATCCGCACTGCACCGCTGCGGGCGGCCTTACCAGCGCCCTGTACTGGCGGACATGGCCTGTATCACGCAGACTGCTACTGGAACGGCAAACGGGGCTGCCCGGAATCGATACGAGCCCAGAGCGATGCCCCAGGGGTTCTGAATCGCCCGGAGCGGGTGGAGCACATAGTACGCGGCGAGCAGCCGAAAACGGGATTGCGGTGCGGTCGATGCGGCCAGTACAAGCCTGAGGATGAGTTCCAATGGCTTCTGCGGAACAGAACTGGGAGCCAACGGCAACAATACTGGAAGCCCTGTAGCGCCGATGCCAAGGCGGCATGGCTGGCTCGGATACGGGGTAAAGCGTCCCCTCCGAATCGGCCCCAGTCAGGACCATGCGGTACGTGATCCGGGATCTTAGACTCCAGCCAGATTTGATTCGGCGGTGGAAATGATTCGATGTCACGGGCGAGGCCCTGATGGATCAGGCGCGGGGGCTCTGAGCCAGGTTGCTGCGGGTCGGATCGGCCCTGACGCGGCGAATAGGGTGTTTACCCGGCTGAACCGGGTCAGAGAGATGGAGGAGCACCTGGAGATGGATGAGCGGATCACCTAGCTGGAACTCAGCTTGTCCGGCAAATGACAACCACCGCTTGTGGTCGCACAATCTTGGAGCCGGCACCCACCTCAGAATTGCTGCTACACGGTGCGACGAGTAGCCGTACGGCCCATTTTTCGCAACTATCAGCCCCGACCCCTGACTACCCTACTGCCTCGGGTGCCTTGTGTGCCGAAACCCGCATTTAACCGTGTTTTTGGACGATTGGAACCACAATGCCGGGGCAGGTGCAACGACTTACAGCTTTGTGTGATTACTGCCGTCTCAGTGAACCTGGCGGTGGGCCGCAAACGGGCGCATTTCGATCATAGAATGCTGGTCAGGTCACGGCTCCCCGATGGGCCGGTTCATGCTGAAAGCGTTCATCGATTTGACCAGAGGTGTACGGCGGCTTCCGACCCGGAGCAGCCCGTCGCAATCTCCAGCCGAATGACCGCTTAGTCGTGACCAAGCAGCAGGCAGTCAGAAGACCTAACCGATTTCGCCAGAAATCGCCGGTGCAAAAATTGAATCGCC
>JAHEDQ010000111.1 GCA_024641125.1 Candidatus Competibacteraceae bacterium
CGACCAGTTCACCCCGCGGCTGCCTATCGCACCATCGCTTGGCCTCATCAGGACTCAGTACGCCCCAGAACGCAGCCAGTTCGCCTGGTGTCGCAACCCCCAGTCGCTCGAGCGCACCGGAACATTTCCAGTCTACGAAGGCGGTCTCATCCATACCGACTGCACGATGCCCATCGGGAATCACGCGCTCAGCGAGATCGTAGACCTTCTGAAATCCGACACGGCGATCCACCGCCAGAGACCCGGTGCGCCACAGAAACTCCAACGCGGTCTTGGACGGGTGCCAATCCCACCATCCCGCCCCACCTCGGCGTTCGCCTTCCCCCACTTCCCGAGCCATGGTCGGACCGTGATCCCGCACCCGGCTCAGCACCTGGTCGAACATCTGCTCGAATCCATCGCGCCGCCAACTGCGCCAACGGTCCTGCAAGCGCGCCGCCTCGCGTATGAAACGAAGGCCCCAGTATGGATAGAAACGGGTCGGAATAATGGCGGCATCGTGGGTCCAGTGTTCGAACAACGCCCGGTCCAGCTCGAGCAGGCTCAGAAGGTGCTCGCGCCGATAGGTCTGATTGCGCGAAAACAGGATCATGTGGTGGGCGCGTTCTACCGTGTTTATGCTGTCCACCTGCACAAACCCCAGGCGTTCGATCAGAGCCAGCAGTTGCGTCTTGCTCTGTTTCAGCGCCGGTGACTGGGAGAGCCCGTGACGCTCGAGAAAAAGCCAACGCGCGGTGCGGTTGTCGATCAGGGGCCGCCTGCCCGTGGAGCCGATGGTGTGCATGGGGCGCGCTCAGCAAGCTTTGACAGGTTCGACCGGACGGACGTGGCCGCACCGGTATCACCGCTCAGGCTACTTGAGATGGGCCCGTCTGGGTACCGCTCCGGCCAGCGGAGCGCGGCGGCAACATCGCCGGAATCCATGCTTGCATCCGCCGTATGAACGAATCCTCCGCAGGACAGGGGCCGGGGCAACGCGAGTTCGTGACCCTGGTCGCGCTGCTGACCTCGCTGATCGCCCTGTCCATCGACGCGATGCTGCCGGCGCTGCCCGAACTGGGCGCCGACCTCGGGGTCCGCAACCCCAACGACAGCCAGCTGGTGGTCGCCACCCTGTTTCTGGGTCTCGCGCTGGGCCAGATCCTGTACGGTCCTCTGTCAGACAGTTTCGGACGCAAACCACCCATGTACGTCGGTTTGCTGGTGTTCATCCTGGGCTGCCTGCTGTCCATGTTCGCCACCAACTATCCAGTCATGCTGATCGGCCGGTTTCTGCAGGGCTTTGGAGCAGCCGGCCCGCGCATCGTCAGCATCGCCATGGTGCGCGACCAGTACCAGGGCCGCGCCATGGCGAGAATCATGTCATTCGTCACCGCCGTGTTCATCATGGTGCCGGTCCTCTCACCAGCCTTGGGTCAGCTCATTCTGGCGGTGGCCGATTGGCGGGCGATATTCGGCAGTTTCCTGATCGTTGCAGGCGTAAGCGCGGTCTGGTTCGGCCTCCGCCAACCGGAAACGCTTCCAGCGCAGTCTCGCCGACCATTTCAATTGGGCCGCATCACCCGGGCCGTGAAGGAGGTATGCGTCAACCGTGTGTCCTTCGGCTACACCGTGGCCACCGGCTTTGTGTTCGGTGCCTTTATCGGCTACCTCAACTCGGCCCAGCAGATACTGCAGCAAACCTACGGCCTGGGCGTTAAGTTCCCACTGTATTTTGGGGTGCTGGCCCTGGCCATCGGCGGCGCGTCGTTTGCCAACGCCCACCTGGTGCTGCGCCTGGGCATGGGCAAGCTGTCGCGGGCCTCGATGGCCTCGATCGCCCTGATCTCTATGCCGTTTTTTCTTGTTGCAAGCGCGTTTGACGGGACACCGCCGCTCTGGACCGTGATGGTGTACCTGCTGGCGGTGTTTTTCTTTTTTGGGATCCTGTTCGGCAACCTGAGCGCCAGAGCGATGGAACCCCTTGGGCACATCGCCGGGGTCGCCGCCTCGGTGATCGGGTTCCTATCGACCCTGATGTCGGTGGTGCTGGGTACCGTCATCGGCCGCGCATTCAACGGCACGGTACTGCCTCTGGTTGCGGGCTTCGGGGTGCTCGGTCTGGCCGCCTTGAGCACTGTGCTGTGGGCCGACAAGGGTGCCGCCGAGGCGGCTTGAAACGACGCCGGTGCGGTCAGGAACTGCAGGACAGCATCGAGCAACCCGGCAGATGGCGCGCCCATTCCGGACGCTTGTTCGCGTAACTCTCATTGCCGGGCTGCTCGTCATAGGGGCGGCGCAGCACCTCCAGCAGATCGTGGATACCGCTGAAGTCACCCGCCTCCGCCTGATCGATGGCCACCTGCGCCAGATAGTTGCGCAGAACGTACTTCGGGTTCACCGCATTCATGCGCTGTCGCCGCAGCGGGTCCGGTATGCCGTCTTCTCTCAACCGGCGCAGATAGCGCCGCAGCCAGGCGCCGGTGCCTTGCCGATGCGCATCGGTGAGCTGTTCCGACCGGTAATACGCATCCATGACCGGAGCCATCAGCTCCGCGTCGGAAGCGGTATCCGGCGTGTCCAGACCAAGGCCGGCCAGACCGCGGTAGAACAGAGTCATGTCGGTCTCCGCCAGTCCAAACACTTCATCTAGATCGTCGACCAACGCCGAGTCGCTTTCTTCTCGAAACTCGCTCAAACCCAATTTACCCGCCAGCATGGCTTGCCGGCTGCTCTCGAAACTGTGCACGTAGATATTGAGAGCGGACTGCAGCGGCTCGGTTTGCTCAATCAGGGGATAAACGGCATTGGCCAGCTGGACCAGATTCCACAGCGCGATCTGGGGCTGATTGCCGAAACGGTAGCGGCGTCCGCCGGCATCGGTGGTGTTGGGGGTCCAGTCGGGATCGTAGTCCTCCAGCCATCCATAGGGTCCGTAGTCGATGGTCAAGCCCAGGATAGACATGTTGTCGGTGTTCATCACGCCGTGCACGAACCCGACCCGCATCCAATGCACAATCATCTCCGCCGTGCGCCGGCAAACCTCCTCGAACCAGGCCAGGTAGGTCTCGCGGTTGGGCTCGCCCAGATGCGGGAAGTCGGTGCGTAGCGTGTAATCGGCCAGTTGTTTGAGGCGATCCACATCGCCACGGGCAGCGAATATCTGGAAGCTGCCGAATCGGGTGAAAGAGGGTGCGACGCGGCAAACAACCGCGCCAGGTTCCGCTTTGGGATTGCCGTCGTAGAACATGTCCCGGACCACCGTCTCGCCTGTGGTCACCAGACTGAGCGCACGGGTGGTGGGCACCCCCAGATGATACATGGCCTCGCTGCACAAAAACTCCCGCACCGAGGAACGCAACACCGCCAGACCGTCCGCTGTGCGTGAGTATGGTGTTGGGCCGGCGCCCTTGAGTTGCAGCGCCCAGCGCTCGCCGAGGCGGTTGACCACTTCTCCCAGATTGATCGCCCGGCCGTCCCCCAGCTGTCCAGCCCAGTTACCGAACTGGTGGCCACCGTAGCAGGTGGCGTAAGGGTCCATTTGCGGAAGCTGACGATTGCCCGAAAACACCTGGGTGAATGCCTCGACCTGGTCCACGTCCAGCACGCCGGCGGCGTTGGTGAGATCGAGTCGTTCGGCCATTTCTCGGGAATAGGCCGCCAGCTCCGGCTGCGCCACCGGTCTGGGCAACACCCGGGAATAACAGGCGCCGAGCACCTGCCGGCGATGGTTCTCATGCACTGGATCGGCCGGCAGTTCCCGAGTCAGTCGGTTGTCGAACACCAGGTCGGCCAAAGAAACGGGCTGGATCGGTGCATTCATGGTCGCGGTTCCGTATCAATCCCCGGGTTGATTCAAGTCAGCGTATATGGACCACCGCCGTTGGAAAAGGTGCCTGCCCGGCGGCGCCGCGATCCGGCCCATGGAACGACCACGTCTTCAGGCATGGGTCCGGCTGACCTGGGCATTGGAACGCACCAGCTTGTCACGCAGGTTATCCGCAAAACCCGCCTTCAAGGCATGACCGATGTGATCGTGTCGGGAGACCAGGGCGCGCAGCACCTGGGCGTCGATCACCCAGTAGCGTGAGGGACGGCTTAACACAGCCGTTCCCGTGGCGCAGTCACCGCTCAGCACGGTCATCTCGCCGATGAAGGCGCCGGGCACGCATTCGGCCACCCGGTGCCCAGCGCAAAAGATGTCGGCTCCACCCGAAGCCAGATAAGTGAGGTGGGTGACGGGTTTGCCCTCCTCGGTCAGCACGGTGCCCGTCTCTCCACTAATCCACAGCCCGCTGTTGAGCAAACGACGCTGGTCAACCCGATCCAGGCTCCGCAGATGCGCATCGACCATGGCGGCCTCCTCATGGGACAAACGCACCCGATGGTTGAGTACCCAGGTGATGGACAGCTGGATCACGTTCACCGACACCAGCAGGCTTTCCCAGAACACCCCAACCGGGTCCTTGAGCCACACCATATCGTAGGTGATGGCAACCAGCGACGAGGCAATCACCAGAATGCGCAACAACCACATCCGCCGCATCAACATGGACACAACCAGCAGCAGATAGGAGGTGTGGCCAACCAGGCCGCCGGGCGAAAGCGCCGACTCGATGGTCAATTCCATTTTTTGCTCCCCTCCAGGGCACGGGATATCCAATTTCCGATGCGGGAATTTGACCCCACCCGGGGACCGGGCCGCAAGCGTTGCCATCTGTCCAATGGACGCAGCGTGAATCGAGGCTATGATTGCTATTCACATTGCACGGCAGGTCCACCGGAAACAGCCAAAAGGCCAGGCAGAGCATGGAGCAAACCCGCGCCCGCGACCATGTGGTCCAAGGCATTCTCTACATGCTGCTCGGCATGGGCTTGTTGTCGATCATGGACGCGGTTGCCAAGTGGATCGTCGAGGGGGGGATGAACCCGGTTCAGATCCTGGCGTTGCGCAGTCTGGTGATCGTGCCCGTGCTATGGGGCGTGTTCAGACTCAATGGCCGGGCCCACTCGCTCAAACCCACGCGCCATCGTTGGCAGGCTTTCCGGGGCATAACCGGATTTCTCGCCCCGTTCTGTTTTTTTCTGTCCCTGCGAACTCTGCCCCTGTCCGATGCCGTGGTGGTGTTCTTCAGCGCCACGTTTGTGTCCACCGGCCTGTCGGTTTTGATGCTCAAGGAGCATGTGGGGGTCCATCGATGGACCGCGGTGATCATGGGCTATGTGGGGGTTGTCGTCGCCATGGTTCCTCATGGTGGGGGCCAGCTGGTGGGGTATCTGCTGGTGCTGGTTTCCAGCATGGCTTATGCGTTTTTGTTCGTCACCGGGCGCATGCTCTCATCGACTGAATCGATCGCCTCTTTGGTCTTTTCCTTCAACCTGGGTGTGGGTTTGATCGCGCTGTTGTTGCTGCCGTGGTTCTGGGTGGATCTGAGTTGGTCGGCGGCGGGGCTGGTTCTGCTGTTGTCCGCGTTGGCGGTGCTCGGCCACTTCAGCGTGACCGCCGCGTTTTCCTACGCCCCCGTGGCCGCGGTGGCACCATTCGAGTACACCGCGCTGATCTGGGCCGTCGGTTTCGACTACTTCGTCTGGCAGCAACTGCCCGTCGCGACCACTTGGCTGGGCGCCACGGTAATCATCGGCAGCGGTATGTATCTGATCTATCGGGAACGGCGCTCGGCCCTCGCACGGTAGGGGATCAAAGTCGGCCCCGCCATCGGATGCGTGATCTGCGGCGGTCGGATGCAAGTTCCGGTGATGCCGCGGATACCCTGGGCCGGCCATGCACACCGAGACCACGATGAATGCGCCGCTCCGGCACGATCGAAGGTATGATCCTTGCTGACTACCCGTACCCGGAAACGCGTCACTCTGAAAACGGTATCGATCACTCCCATGCGTCCTCGCCCCAACCCCCGAACTCTATTGGCCTGCCTGGGCCTGGTCCTGACACAGCTGGTCTGGACCCAGGCCTCCATATCGGAGCAGCGACCCTTGGCCGGGGAACGGGTGCGTCTGGTCGTTGGCTTCGGCGCGGGCGGTGGCTACGACGTCTACGCACGAATGTTGGCCCCCCACCTGGAACAGGAGACCGGTGCCACGGTCGTGGTGGAAAACTGGACCGGCGGCGGCGGCGTAGTGGCCTTGAACAGACTGGCAACAGACGACACCGAGGGGCTGACGCTGATGCTTGTCAACGGACCATCGGCCGTCATGGGCCAGGTTCTCGGCAACGAAGGCGTTCGCTACGATGTGAGTGCGTTCACCTGGCTGGGTCGGGTGTTCGCCGAACCCAGCGTGGTTTTGGCGAGCCCGGTATCCCCGTACCGGTCTCTGGCTGACCTGACCTCGGCAGATCTCCCTGTTCGGTGGGCTTCGGCCGGCAAAACCACCACTGCAGGGACCCCAGCGCTGGTAAGTCAAGCTCTGAAGCTCAGATCTGAAGTGATTATCGGCTACAAGGGCACCAGCGAGTCGGCACTCGCCGCTCTAAGGGGCGAAGCGGATCTGGTTGCCATGTCAGCGACGTCCGCCCGTGCGCAGGCTCACAAGAATGGCCTGGTACCCATCGCCGTCGTCAGTCACGAGCGCATCAGCTTGCTGCCCGAAGTGGCGACTGTCGCTGAACAGATCAACTTGACACCCAGCCAGAACCGGTGGATCGATTACGGGATCACAGTCATGGGATTGGGGCGTTCGCTTGCCACATCAGAACACGTTTCACCGGAGCGCCGCGAGTATCTGCGCCGCGTTGTAAAAAAAATATTGACCGACACCACAGTGATCCGCGAAGCGGCGGCCCAGGGTCGGCCGATAGAATTCGGGCCGCCAAGTGAATTGCTGGCCAGCATCAACCGTGCGTTGGCCAACGAGAATGAACCTACACGTGGTGAGCTCAGGCATGTCATTCTCGAAAAGTTCAATCCCTAAGGTCGATCAAACCCCGCTTTGGCTGTTCGTGATGTTCGACCGATCACGGCACTAGAGTCGATGTTCGATGCCTACTTACAGGGTGTTCAAAGCCTTATGGCGATGGACGTGCTGTTGGCCGTTGCGGCGGCTGTTCCGATTGGGCTTGTCTTCGGGCTGCTTCCCGGCTTGAGCGGACTGACCGCCCTGGCGGTGCTGATGCCTCTGGTCTACGGCATGGAACCGTTGGTCGGACTCAGCTTCCTGCTGGCTGCCCACGCGGTGGTGTACACCGGCGGTTCGGTCACCACCATCCTGCTCGGCATCCCCGGCTCGCCGCCGAACGCCGCCACCCTGATGGACGGCCGGCCCATGGCGCTGAGGGGCGAGGCCGGACGCGCGATCGGCGCGGCACTGGTCGCCTCGGCGCTGGGCGGGCTTGTGGGTATGGTCGCGCTGCTGGCGTTGCTTCCGTTTCTGCAACCCGTGATCGTCCATCTTGGCTCCCCGGAAGTATTTGCCCTCGCCCTGCTCGGTATCAGCTACATCGCCATCATCGGTCATGGAGACCTGTTCAAGGGTCTGGCCGCGGGAGGATTCGGCATTTTTCTCTCCTGCTTCGGATATCAGGACATCACCGGCGTGCCCCGATTCTGGAGCGGCAGCGAGTATATGCTGGACGGTTTTCGTCTGGTGCCGCTGGTGCTTGGCCTGTTTGCGATCCCGGAGATCGTTGATCTCGCAGTGTCAAAACGGCAGCAGTTCAGGATCATGCCCGACAGCGTCAGTGCGGATAGGCTCCGGCACGGAATGCGGGAAGCCCTGATTCATCGTTGGCTTTTGCTTCGGGCTGCATGGATTGGCGTACTGGTTGGATTGATTCCGGGCGTCGGCGGAGACACTGCCCCTTTTGTTGCCTACGGGTCAGCCAAACAATGGGCACGGGACCCTGCACGGTTCGGCACGGGCTGCGTGGAAGGCGTTATCGCTCCCGAGGCCAGCAACAATGCTAAGGAAGGCGGCGCCCTGGTACCAACCCTGGCCCTGGGCCTGCCCGGCAGTGCAGGCATGGTGATTTTGCTGGGCGGATTTCTCCTTCTCGGCCTGCAGCCCGGCGTGGGATTTCTAGACCACCATACCAATGTCGCGGTGGCCCTGGCATTGGTGCTGGCGATTGCAAACGTACTCGCTGTTATCGTCATGCTGGCAGCCGTACCGATCGTGGTCCGATTGCTGGACGTGCGCGGAGAATTGCTGGCCGCACCGCTTCTGGTGCTCGTGGTTCTTGGCGCCTATGCGGTGGACGAGAATACGATGGACCTCTTGTTCGTCGCCGTGTTCGGGTTCTTGGGCTACTGCATGAAATCCCTGGCCTACAGTCGCCCGGCCCTGCTGCTGGGATTTGTCCTCGGGCCGACGCTGGAAACCTATTTGCATATTTCATTACAGGCCTACGGTGCTTCGTTTCTGTTGCGGCCCGGAGTCATGGTCATAGTGTTGCTGATCGTCGGCGGCTTTGCCTGGCCCGCCTATCGGCGTCTGCGGCTTCGACGCAAAGGGGATCGGGATGCGCCGTGCTGAGATAGGGTTTTCGGTTTTCCTGGGGTGTTTCACGCTGTTGTGGCTGACCACCGGTCTGTTGGTGCTTGGATACACGCCGCTGGTGATGCGCCTGCCACTGTTAGCCGGTGCCTTCACCTTGGTCATGCTCATCGGTGTTGTGATTGGGTTCGCGGGCACGGCGGGCTCCGCCCACGACCCTGCTCAGGCCACCGTGTGGCTCAACAAGGCCGGGCTGAACCGGCTGTTTGGACTTGCGAGTATTCTGCCGGCTGCAATTCTTCTGGGGTACCAGTTGGGACTCCCCCTGTTTCTTGCCGTGTATCTGACACTGAATGGCTTGAACTGGAAGAGGTCTCTGTTTTCGGCGGTGATGTGCGGGTTACTGATCGAACTGGTGTTCGTCCGGATCCTCCAGGTCTCGATGCCCGCGCCTTGGGGATTTTGAAGGAACGCCAATGCGCTCGACCGAGATCGACTTCCCGTCCCAAACCGCAGTATCTGAATCCCAAAGCCCGAGCTTTGGGGAAACCCTGCAACGAGCGGCGCAGAGATGGCCTGACAGCACAGCCATCGTCAACCCGGAAACGGGCTGGCGTCTGAGTTACCCGGAACTGTTGGAACACACGCAGGCGGTGGCCGGCCAACTGGACATGCTCGGGTTGAGCAGGGGCGACAAAGTCATCGTCGCCGCCGGCAACAGTATCACCGCGCTGGAGCTTCTCGCCGGGGCCCTGTATGGACAGTATGTGCCGGTGCCGTGCAACCCCGATCTCGGCCCCGAACAGCTGGCATTTGTATTCGAACACTGCGATGGCGAACACCTGTTCGCGACCCATGAAAACACCCCCGCACTTAGCCGTGCGCTCAGTGAGTGCCCACGATCCATCGAACTGATCGAAGTGGGCCATCGGCTGCAACTGCCCAGAAGCGACGTCAGACCGACACCGGAGTCAGCCGACGGGGACGCGCTGATCATCTACACCTCGGGCACGACCGGAATGCCAAAGGGTGTCCTGCACAGCAGTTCCGGCCTGCGCGCCGCCATCGAAAACACCGCCGTGAGTTACCGTCTCTCGGCAGAGGACCGTTTCCTTTGCGTGCTGCCGGTGCATCACGGAAACTCCATACACAAGGTGCTCGCCACCTGGTTCACCGGGGGCACCGTCGTCCTGCCGCCCAGGTTCGAAGTCCGCCGCTTTTGGCAGTGGGTGGACCGCCACCGTTGTACCTGGCTGGCACTGGTCCCATCCATCATCTCCCAGCTCCTGAAGTTCGGCGACGCAACGCCTCATGGGTCGATCCGGTTTGCCCGTTGCTCATCTGCGCCCCTGCCGGCGACCTGGCATCGGCAATTCGAAGGGAAATTCGGCATCCCCCTTCTGGAGGGCATGGGCACAACCGAAGCAGGCCCGCTGTTCAGCAGCCCGCTGCCCCCAAAACCTCGCAAAATCGGCTCCCCCGGGAAAAGCGTGGTCCGCCAGGCGGTGAGAATCGTCGATCCGAACGATAAACCGCTGCGAGACGGCGAAATCGGTTCGATCTTGGTTCGCGGACCGTCAGGAATGAAAGGCTACTATAAAGATCCTTGCGCTACCGCGGCGGCGCTGACCCCCGATGGCTGGTTCCGTACCGGAGATCTTGGCTATCGGGATTCGGACGGATTCTTTTTTATCACCGGGCGCGCAAAGGAAATCGTCATTAAGGCGGGGGTCAACATCGCCCTGCGCGAAATCGACCAGGTGCTGCAGTCGCATCCGCAGGTCGATGACGCTGCAAGCGTCGGCATTGACGACGACTATCTCGGTGAGGACATCGTCGCCTACGCAGTCACCCGACCGGGCGGCATTGTGAGCGAATCGGAGCTGTTGGATTTTTGCGCCGACAGGTTGGGACCCTTCAAAACACCACGACAGATTCTGCAAGTAGCCGAAATACCCAGACGACACAACGGCAAGCTACAGCGCCACCTGCTGCGGGAACGCTTCGGTCCCGAAGCCCCATCACATGGCATAGCAGCAGCCCACATGCCGGACCGACGTGGTTTCGTGGCGCCGCGAACCCCGATGGAGGCCGTACTCGCACGTGTCTGGGGCGAGCATCTCGGTCTGCGCTCGCTCGGTGTTTACGACGATTTTTTTGCGCTCGGCGGCTATTCGCTGCTTGCGATCCGCATGCTGCAACCGCTGAGAAATAGGCTGGGTACTGCGCTCCCACTGACGGTGTTTTTCGAACACCCGAACATCGCCGAACAGGCGTTGATCGCGACCACTCAAAGGCTGTGTCAGCTGCCCGCCTCCGAACGACGGTCCATGCTGCGCGGGCACTGTGGGTCCTCGGCCGCGGACGACCCAAACACATCCGGGACCTGGGGACCGGATACGGTGGGAAACCTCGAGCACAAGGCGCGGGTTGGATTGGAAACGAGCTTGCTTCAACAACAGCGCACCGATCAACCAGGGGACCAGATCCCGCCCCGTGCCAACGCCGGGACATGCGTACTTTCATTTGCGCAACAGCGCATATGGTTCATGGGACAGCTGTCCCCGGAATCCCATCCGTACAACACCGGAGATGCGGTCCGGCTGCGTGGCCCGATGGATGTCGAGGCGCTCGAGTCCGCGCTGAACGCGCTGGTTGCGCGCCACGAAATTCTGCGCGCCTCGATCAGTGTTATCGATGGTGAAGCACGGCAACGGTTTCGCGACCATATGCACATCGACTTGTCCATCACGAACCTTGCGTCTGTCCCCGAGCACGAGCAAGAGCCGGCCGTGCTGCGGCTTGTCTCGTCTGCACTCAAACGTCCATACCTGCTGGATCGGGAGCCCCTCATCAGAGCGACTCTGGTCAGGCTTGGCCGTGACGATCACGTCTTTATTCTGTGCTGCCATCACATCGTCACCGATGGCTGGTCCATGCGTATTATCCTGCGCGAGCTGGAGATTCTGTATCGCGACCGCACCCATGGCCGAACGTCGGGGCTACCTGTGCTGCCGATCCAGTATGGCGACTTCGCAACCTGGCAACGGAACCGGCTGCAGGGGGAGAAAATACAACGAGAGACCGAGTACTGGGTACGCAGACTGACAGACGTGCCAACGGTGCTGGGCTTGCCCACCGACCACCCGCGTCCGAAGGTCCTGTCGCACCGTGGACATCGTCAGGACTTTCACTTGAGTGGAGCGGTATCAAGACAGGTGCGCGAGGTCTCACGGCAACTGCAAGTGAGTGCATTCACCACCCTTTCCGCCGCATTCGCCGCGCTGCTCTTCCGCTATTCGGGGCAGAGGGAATTTGTCATTGGGCTGCCCTTTGCCGACCGTGACCGTCCCGAACTCCAGTATCTGGTCGGCCTGCTGCTCGACACCCACGTCATCCGCTTTTCGGTCTCGAACCGAACCCGGTTCCGGGACCTGATTGACCAGACACGTTCCGAGGTGGCGGAATCCTATGCGCACAGTGACCTGCCCTTCGAACTGGTGGTGAATGCCGTGCAAGCGGAGCGCGATCTCGGATACATGCCGCTCTGCCAGGTCATGGTCAATTGGCGGGAACCGTCTAACCGGATGTCGAGCCTCGCTCTGGAGGGGCTTTTGACCGAACCGATTCATCCCCACGACCGTACCGCGAAGTTCGACCTCTCCATGACCTTCGAGGATGCCGGCGAAGGTTTTGAGTTCGAAGTCGAGTACAGCACCGACCTGTTCGAGGCCGCCACGATTGAGCGCATGGCCGGACATTTTCAACGCCTGCTGGACGGCGCAAGCCAGAATCCGGCGTGTCTGATCGGTCGACTGCCACTGCTTGGCGAACCCGAACAGAACACATTGCTGGTCTCGTGGAATGACACACGCATCGACTTTGCGGGCGCCAATACGCTGCACCGGTTGTTTGAACATCAGGTTTCGCGTACACCCGACGCAGTCGCCATCGTCACGGAGGACGTCCGCCTCAGCTACCGTGATCTGAATGCGCGAGCCAATCAGCTGGCTGGCGTGCTGCAGTCCCACGGAGTCGGGCCCGAGACCGTGGTCGGGGTGTTGATGGACCGCGGCGCCGAAATGATCGTTGCCCTGTTCGCAGTATTGAAGGCGTGCGGCGCCTATCTGCCGCTGGACCCGGAACACCCGGATCAGCGTCTTGAATTCATGGCCAACGAAGCACAGACGCGGGTGATTCTGGCTCAGACTCACCTGCGCGATCGGGTTCCGGCCACTGCCAGCCGGGTTTGCCTGATCGAGCAGGTCCGGCCCGAGGCGTCGCAATTCCCCGAATCGAACCCGGCAAACCCGGTTTCGGGCGCGAATGCCGCCTATGTGATCTATACCTCGGGGTCGACCGGCCAGCCAAAGGGGGTGGTGAACACCCACGCGGGCATCGTCAACCGTATCCGGTGGATGCAGGCGACCTTCGAGCTGGACAGCTCAGATCGGGTATTGCAGAAGACCCCCTTCAGCTTCGACGTCTCGATCTGGGAAATTTTCTGGCCTTTGCTGTACGGCGCTCGATTGGTGATGGCCAAGCCCGGCGGCCATCGCGACGCCGCATACCTGGCGCGTGAGATCACGAGGCGACAGATCACCACGCTGCACTTTGTTCCCTCCATGCTCGGCTTGTTCCTGGAACACCCGGATGTCGCGGCGTGCCAGAGCTTGAAACGAGTCATCTGCAGCGGCGAAACGCTACCCCAGGCGCTGCAGCAGCGGTTTTTCGACCAATCCAATGCTGAGCTGCACAATCTTTATGGTCCCACCGAAGCCGCGGTCGATGTGACCCACTGGCAGTGCAGGCCAGACGCCGGCTCGCAACCGGTCCCGATTGGACGTCCAATCGCCAACACCCAGATTCGAATCCTTGACGCCGGCATGCAGCCGGTCCCCATTGGCGTGCCGGGCGAGCTGTTCATAGGGGGTGTTCAGGTGGCGCGCGGCTATGTGGCGCAGCCCAAACTCACCGCGGCCCGATTCCTGACTGACCCGTTCACCGAGGGAGGGCGCCTGTATCGAACAGGTGATATGGCCCGCTGGCGGCCTGATGGCATCATCGAGTTTCTCGGGCGACTTGATTCCCAGGTAAAACTGCGCGGATACCGCATCGAGCTAGAGGAGATCGAGACAGTACTCGGCCGCCACCAGAGCGTTCAGGCCTGCGCCGTGGCGCTGCGCGAGGACACACCGGGCGACCAGAGACTGGTCGCCTATGTCGTCACCGCCAACGGAGGGGCGCCCACTGACATCGCGGAACTGCGCGCCCACCTCAGGTCCGCGCTGCCCGCCTACATGGTGCCTAGCGCCTGGGTCCTGCTCCCGGCGCTGCCCCTTACCGGCAGTGGAAAACTCGACCGGGCCGCCCTGCCCGAGGCGGATTTGCCTCGGGCAGACGAGGAAGAATCTTCACAGCTGGAGCAGGCAGTAGCCCAGGTCTGGCGTGACGTCCTTGGAACCGGGGACGTCGGCCCGCATAGCGATTTCTTTGAACACGGTGGCCATTCACTGAGTGCGATCCGAATCGCCGGCCGCCTGGGCGCAGCATTTGGAATCGAGGTTCCACTGGCCATCATCTTTAATGCACCGACCGTTCGCGAGCAGGCCCATTGGCTGGAACAGCAATCCGCCGGACCAGGTAACACGTCCCGTTGACACAGTGCGCGAGTCTGCCCCCGGCGATCACTACGCCTTCACGCTATGTCGCCCGGAGCCGCCGCCCTTTTTTCACCGCTGAACATGGACCGCACCAGGTTTTCGCCATGGCGCAGGCTGGCCAGCAGCACTCCGGCCACATGGATCCCCACCATTACCAGCAGGGAGTTGGCCAGGAACTCGTGGGTCTCCTCCATCCACTCACTGCCCCAGAATGCATCGGTGGTGTAGAGCCATCCCGTCAGGCTCACACCGAGCATGGCCGTCATCAGAGCCACGATCATCAGTCCGCCGGCGGGATTGTGGCCAAGATAGCGCGCTTCCCGATGGCGCAGCATCTCCCGCAGATAGACGGCGACGACCCGGGGGGAACGCAGAAACTGACCGAAGCGTGCGTATCCGGGCCCGATCAGGCCCCATACGACCCGAACCAGCACCAGGCCAGCGGCGATATACCCGGCCCACTCGTGCACGGCGTCCCATTCCTCGGCGCTGATCCAGGCAATGGCGAAGCTCGCCACCAACGCCCAGTGGAACACCCGGATCAGCGGATCCCATACTCTGACCGTCGGCGTCATTTTCTCAGTCCTCCGAGTCGGACTTGACCAGTGCAAAGGTCTTGGGCTCGAAGTAGGCTTCCACCCGCTCACCCCCCGGCTTCACGCCATAGACTTCATAGCAGCCGTCATCGACCTTGATCCGTTTTATGGTCCATCCCTCACCTTCCAGCTTCGATTGCAGAGCCTGCTGGGGCTGCCATTGGTCCCGAGGCACGTTACAGTCGTCGTCACTGGCAACGGCCGCAGTCGTACCCAGAAGCAGCGCCAGGGATATGGGGATCAATACAGATTTCATCACTCACCTCAATGGGTCGGTTGTTGACGGCGACCACTCTGCCCACGCTGGCTTACGGAAATCTGAAGGAGACGGAAAATTTCCGTCAGCTTCACGTAAGTATTGAACGCAAGCAGCGGGATACACTAAGGGCCATGCGTATTTTGCTGATCGAGGACGAACCCCTGCTTGGCCAGGCCGTGCAGGAACACATCGCCGCAGACGGCCATGCGGTGGATCGGGTCGCTCGCCTCGATCAAGGCCGCGCCGCACTGCTGACGGTGGATTACCAGCTGATCCTGCTCGATCTTCACCTGCCGGACGGGCGGGGCCTGGATCTGCTGCGCGATCTGCGCCGCAGGGGCGACACCCGGGCAGTAATCATTCTCACGGCACGGGACCAGATCAATGATCGCATCGACGGGCTGAATGCCGGTGCCGACGACTACCTGGTCAAGCCATTCGATCTGAACGAACTCAGCGCAAGGGTGGCAGCGGT
>JAHEDQ010000300.1 GCA_024641125.1 Candidatus Competibacteraceae bacterium
CGAGGAAATCGCAGCCACTATGGACAGGATCATCAGCAGGGGTGGCAGGGTGAAGAATCTGTTCGGTGCCGACGGAAAAAAGATCGCCTATTATCAGGTCAATGCGACCTACTTCAGCGCTCTGGGAGAGGACGAACGAAAGCTTCGCCTGGCCCGTGCCATCCAGATGTTCGTGCCGGGTATCCCGCAAGTGTGGTACCTGGACCTGTTCGCCGGCAGCAACGACTACGAAGCGGCAGACAACGGAGGCACCGCGGGACACAAAGAGATCAACCGCACCAATCTTACGATGGAAGCGATCGAAGAGCGACTCGCACTCCCTATCGTGCAGGACCAACTCGCGCTGATCCGCCTGCGCAACACCTCACCGGCATTCGCGGGAGAGATGCGAGTTATCGAGGCCGATCCCCATATGCTGCACATTACCTGGCAGCATTCCGAATCCGCCGCGGCATTGAAGGCCGACCTGCGCAGCCACAGCTTCACGGTTTCCCACGGCAACGGAGCCGCTGAAGAGGTGCTGATGTCCTTCTAACGATTGGACCCAGGCAGCCTGTTGGGGCATAGCCGTGGTAGGAGAACCCGCTTGAGAATCCTTGCGACCGATCTGGATCGAACGCTACTGCCGAACGGCAGCTGGCCGCCGGACCCTGGGGCCATCGACCTCTACAATGAGCTGACGGAGAGGCACGGGGTATTTGTCGTCTACGTGACCGGGCGCAATCTCCACCTTGCCGAAAACGCAATCAAGCAATACGGCATTCGCTATCCGCATATGCTCATCGGTGATGTCGGCACTTCGATTCGAAAGTACGAACAAGGGACTTGGGCCACCCATGGCGGTTGGGAAGCGCATATCAGGCAGACCAGTCCGAGATGGGACGCCCAATCAGTACGCGCGGCCATCCGCTCGGTGGACGGGCTATCGGAGCAAGAGAGCGAACATTGCAGCGCTTTCAAACAAAGTTACTACGTTGACCACGCAAGAAACGAAACGGTTCTGCAGATCGTTGACGAGCTGGTCGAGGGTAAATTTGATGAGGTCATCGTCTATAGCTACGACTCCCAGTCCGGCCAGGGCCTGCTCGACTTTCTTCCGCACAGCGCCACCAAGCAGACGGCCCTCGAGTATGTCGCCGACGAGCATGGGGTGAACAAGGCGGATGTCGTTTTCTGTGGCGACAGCGGCAACGACATTTTCCCGCTGACGGCCGGATTCTCCGGCGTTCTCGTACGCAACGCGGACGAACAACTCGTGAAGAAAGTCAAGCAGGCAACAGATACGAATCCGGGGCTAAGAGTCTATTCGGCAACGGGGGGCTTCAAGGGCTTGAGCGGTTTTTACACCAGCGGGGTCATTGAGGGCGCCTACCACTACGGCCTGTTTCACGACGACTAAGCCGGGTTTTTGCCCGACTGGTGAGATTTCGAGGTTAGCCCGCATTGCGAAAGTGCTGGGAGAAAAATCGCAGTAAGCGGGCTCTGCAGACAGCCGGGTCGTGCGAATAAAGATCGACCTGAGCTGCGCCATCCACGACCCAAAGTCCCTTTGGCTGCTGCGCTGCCGCGAATATGCGCACCGTCCCGAGCCAGGTAGTGTGTTCATCGTGTGAATCGCTGGGACAATGTGACTTTCTCGATTTTCCCGTAACCTTCTGCGAATCCGTGCTGGCCCAGCGAATCGGCGTGATCCAGACTCCGCTGCTCGGCCAAGAAGCGATTACCGCATCGGAAGGTCCGGCGCCTGCCCGCTCTTCACGGGGCTGGCGACGGGCACTTGCATCATGTGCCAGTGTGCCGCCTCGAGTGATAAGGTCCCCGAAATCCGGGGCCCCACCACCGCCACTGTCAGGCTTGCCCGGCTTACCACCGGGTGCTGCGGCAGCCACGCTTAAGACACCCCATCCAGTTGGAGACGCAAGGTCGAGCGCAACAGCACCAATCCCAAACGCCAGTACTGCCGCGCAGGTGGAGACCAACGATCTCACAGCGCGGGCCCTGGTTCTGACTTCCGTTTTCATTTTTCTGACTCCTCAATCAAATTTATCGATGCGGGAGGAATGATCGGTTGTCTCAGCAGCCGCGAGGCCTTCAAAAGAAGCTTCGGTTTCGCACTCCGGCCCCCAACTTCTAAGCCTGACCCGACCATCCCTACGTCTTCAGGCACAGGTTAATCGCGCCGTGTAAAGGGGTGATGGTGAGTTTGTAACCGGCGGGTAAAGTTTCTGTGAAGCTGCGTAATCAGGAATCTTGCGGCTCGAGCGTCATCGGAGTATCCCTGGTCACGGCGCCCATGTTTCCGGGTAGCGTGTGTCGGTTTGCCGGAAGTGATGTCGCAACCCAGAGCCACTACCCAGTGCCCGGCAACGGGGTGACCGGCAGAGTTGCCGCGATCACAGTCTGGATACCGCTGCCCGCGGCGTGTCGCGCGCGGTGAGGCGTTTGGCCTACACTGCGAGACTGATGAGCGGTTATCGGTTTGACTATGAATGATGCCCCCCAACGGAGACTGGCTGCCATCATGGCTGCCGATGTGGTGGGCTATAGCCGTCTGATGGAGCAGGATGAGGCCGGCACCCTGGCCCGTCTCAAGTCCGGTCGCCAGGCGCTGGTCATGCCCGCCGTGGGGCGGCACGGTGGCCGGCAGTTTCACCTTGCGGGTGATGGGGCCCTGGTCGAATTCCCCAGCGCGGTGGCGGCGGTTCAGTGCGCCATCGACATACAGGAAGCCATGGCAAGCCACAACGCCGCGCGGCCGGAACGCGAACGTTTTGTGTTTCGGATCGGCATCAATCTGGGCGATGTCATCGTCGACGGCGACGATCTGCATGGCGAAGGCATCAACGTGGCGGCGCGGCTGGAGGCGTTGGCGGAACCGGGGGGCATCCTGCTGTCGGAGGACGTGGCGCGGCAGGCGGAGGGCAAGGTATCCGCACAGATCGAGTTTGATCGGGAACGCTCGCTGAAAAACATCGATCGGTCGGTTCGGACCTGGCGTGTGCTGTTGAGCGATGGCCACCCGGCCCCATCCCCGGATGCGGCATCAAAGGCGTCGCGGCGGCCGCTGCTCGTGACGGGCTTGCTGGCTGTCGCCGTTCTCGCGTTGGCCGCGGTCGCGTTGGTCTGGCTCGCGCCCTGGCAGGTTCAGCCGGAGAAGGTTGTAGACCCGGTTCCCGATGCAGTTGTGTCGGGCGATGTGTCCATTGCCGTGCTCCCGTTCGACAACCTCAGCAACGATCCCGATCAGGAGTACTTCGTCGACGGGATGACCGAGGACATCATCACCGACCTGTCTACTCTGGGCGGTCTGGCGGTCATCGCTCGCAATTCCACGTACGTCTATAAGGACCAGTCGGTGGATGTGCGCCAGGTGGGACGTGAGCTCGGCGTCCGGTACGTGCTGGAGGGAAGCGTGCGCAAAGTGGCCGGGCGCATCCGGGTCAATGCGCAGCTTGTGGACACCGACGACGGCACCCACCTTTGGGCGGAGCGCTTCGACGAAGAGTTGACCGATGTGTTCATGGTTCAGGACCGTGTGATCCGACGCATCGTCTCCGCTCTGTCGATCCAGCTCACACCGGACGAGGACCAGAAACTGGAGGCCCAGGCGACCGACAACCCTGAGGCCTACGACGCTTTCCTGAAGGGTCAGAACGCCTTCTTGCACTTCATGCCAGACCAGTATGAGGTGGCTCGCGCCCACTTTCGCCGGGCAATTGAACTGGACCCGCGTTTTGCCCGCGCCTACAGCGGCCTTTCCATCAGCTACGCCAATGAAGTTCTGAACGGTCTGGTAGAGGATTCCGAGGGCGCCCTGCAACAGGCCATGGATCTGGCCCGCACGGCGGTGGCCCTGGACCCGGATCTGCCCCAGGCGTATTTCGTTCTGGGCTATGCCCATGTCTTTCGCCGGGAACAGGACAAGGCCATCGAGGCGGCGAAAAAAGCCATCGCGCTCGCGCCCAGCTATGCCGACGCGTATATGCTGCTGGCATTCATTTATCTGCATGTGGGCAGGGTGGATGAGGCCTTTCCCCTGATCGAGCAGGGCATGCGCTTGAACCCGAACTACCCGGCCGAGTATCTGGGCATTCTCGGGCAGGCAAAGTATTGGCAAGGTGACCT
>JAHEDQ010000007.1 GCA_024641125.1 Candidatus Competibacteraceae bacterium
CATCCGAACCGTCCCGGGCGCGTCATGCGCCGACTCAAACGCCTGTTCAATCGGGCCGAGGTGGAGGCGGTTGAGATCAACATTCTGCGCGGTATTCTCGGCGCCGCGCAGACACGCCACGGTGGTCATCGCTGATCGCGTCCTGGGTCCTATCGATCGAGTCATTGAACGACCCCAATCGATGAGATCCTCCGGGGGTGTATAATTGTTGACTCGTGTGCTAAGAAATAGTGTCGATCAACAGGCGGTCTTGAGCATGTTCAGGCAGTTTCGGGAAGACATCTACTGCGTATTCGACCGCGATCCGGCGGCGCGCAACGTATTTGAGATCGTAACCACTTACCCCGGCATCCATGCGATTTTAATCCATCGCCTCAGTCACCGGCTCTGGCGCATGGGGCTCAAGTGGTTGGCGCGGATGCTGTCGACCATTGCACGCTGGCTCACCGGTATCGAGATCCATCCAGGTGCCCGCATCGGTCGTCGTTTTTTTATTGACCACGGAATGGGGGTTGTGATTGGTGAGACCGCCGAGGTGGGGGAAGACTGCACGCTGTATCACGGTGTGACCTTGGGTGGCACCAGTTGGAACAAAGGGAAACGGCATCCGACGCTGGAAGACAACGTGGTCGTGGGTGCGGGCGCCAAGATTTTGGGTCCGGTCGTGGTGCACCGGGGCGCCCGAATCGGATCCAATTCGGTTGTGCTCAAGGATGTGCCCGCCGAGGCGACGGTGGTCGGTGTTCCTGGACAGGTCGTGCGCCGTGCGGTCGAGGATGCGGATCATGCCCGCCGCCGGGCATTCGCCGCCAAGATCGGATTTGACGCCTACGGCACCACGCCCGATATGCCCGATCCGGTGACCCACGCGGTCAACCATATGCTGGATCACATCCATGCCATGGACAACCGCATCGAAGAGCTGTGCAACCTGATGCGCACAGTGGGCGCCGAGCCGGGCACCACACGCCTGCCGGAGCTGGACTCATGCGAGCTTGAAGGCAGTGAGCCGGATAAGCCCGTGGACGAGGTGACGGTGCGGCGCGCCGGCGCCGTCGACTGATGCGGCTCGTGCCTGCCCCGTCACGGCGGTGCACGCCGTTCGGTCAGGTTGCTGTGTTCACCTGATCCAGCAGATATTGCACCAGCAGGGGTACCGGTCTGCCGGTTGCGCCCTTGTTGGTGTCTCCACTGATCCAGGCCGTCCCCGCGATATCCAGATGCGCCCAGTGATACTTTTTTGCGAATCGGGACAGAAAACACGCCGCTGTGATTGCGCCGCCGTAAGGCCCGCCGATGTTCGCCATGTCGGCAAAGTTACTGTTCAGCTGATCCTGGTAGTCGTCCCACAGGGGCAATTCCCAGGCGCGGTCGGCCGCCGCTTTCCCTGCTGCCAACAAGTCGTTGGCCAGCGGTTCGTGGTTGGAGAACAGTCCGTGGGGTATTTTACCCAGCGCGGCCACGCAGGCGCCGGTGAGGGTTGCGATGTCGATCACCGTGGTCGGTTCATAGCGCTCTGCATAGGTCAGCGCATCGCACAGAATGAGTCGGCCCTCGGCGTCCGTGTTGAGGATCTCTATGGTCTGCCCTGACAAGCTGGTCACCACGTCGCCGGGTTTGGTGGCGCGCCCGTCCGGCATGTTCTCGGTGGTTGGCACCAGGACCACCAGATTCAGCGGCAGCTCCAGGTCGACGCAAGCGCGCATCGTGCCCAACACGGCCGCTGCACCGCACATGTCGAACTTCATTTCGTCCATGCCCTTGCCGGGTTTGAGCGAGATACCGCCGCTGTCGAAGGTCACACCTTTACCCACCAGGACAATGGGCGGCTGCTTCTTTTTTCCGCCCCGGTACTCCAGAACGATCAGCTTGGCCGGCTGCTCGGAACCGGCGCTGACCGACAGCAGGGATCCCATACCAAGCTTGGCCATGCTCGCCTCGTTCAACACCCGCGCGGACAGGCTCTTATGGTTCTTGCCCATGCTGGTGGCGTAGTCCGCCAGGTAGCTGGGGGTGCAGATGTTGCCCGGCTGGTTGGCAAGGTCCCGAGCAGTCCGCATCCCCTCGACAATGGCGGCGCCCTCCCGCACCGCGCGATTACCGTCGGGCAGATCCCGCCGATTCGGCACGCTCAGGGTCAGTTTGCGCAGTGGACGCCGGGGTTGGTCTTTCTCCCTCTTGAGCGCATCGAACTGGTATAGCGATCCGCCGGTGGCTTCCACCGCCTGACGCAACTTCCATCGATCATCGCGCCCCCGCACGGTGAGTTCGGTTAGATAGCTGACCGCCTCGGTGGCGCCAGTGTTGTTCAGAGTAGTGGTGGCCTGAGCGATGATGTCCCGGTAGCGACGATCGACCAGGTCGCGTTCGCGGCCGCATCCCACCATCAGTACGCGGTCGCAGATCACGTTTTTGACAGCGTGCAGGATCAGGGTTTGCCCGAGCTTGCCGTCCATGTCACCGCGGCGAATGATGCCGGACAGTTCGCCGCCACTGGCCTCATCGAGTTGCTCGGCGGCTGGAGACAGACGCCGCGACTCGTAAATGCCCACTACGACGCAGGCTGTTCTTTGCTTTTCGGGATTTCCATTCTTGACTGCGAATTTCATTAAGGCGGCTCCAACTCGATGCGGCATAGGTGTGTCTGGAAAATGGGCGGTTCGGGGCTCGAACGGGTGCGCCGGGTCTCGCTCCGCCGGCTGAAACGCGGACTCTGTGCGCTGGCAGCCAACGACGGCCCCGATCGCAGGGAAATGGTACAGGAAATCCAGGCTGGCGACTGCTGCCCCGGGATGATCTCCCCGCGTCAGGCGTGCGCGGCTAGAAAGGATCGCACTTCGCGCTGCAGCAATGGCCAGGCAGGGTCGTTATCCGGCATCAGGTGATTATCGCTGTCATAGGCAATAAAGCGGGCATTTGGCAGGCCGGCAGCAAGTTGGCGACTCTGCTCGATTGGCTGCATGCGGTCGCCGCGGGCGTGCAAAACCAAACAGGGTGCCTGAACGGCGCCCAACTGGCGGGTCACGTCCAAGTGATCCACCACGTCACGAAACCGTCCAAGATTTTCCGGAGAGATCATCTCCAGCATGTCCTCGGCGTAGCCTCGACGTTCCTCTTCGCTGGCCCCTGGTATAATAATTTGCGCCAGCAGATCCCGCAGCGATGGATAATCGTCGTCCCAGCCAGCGGTCATCATCGCCCGGAATGCGCCCGCCAGTTCTGTGTCTTTCTTGGAGCCTCGATTGGCCCGACCGAGGGGGAATCCACCGATCATGACGATTGCGGATACCCGCTCGGGATGACGGGCGGCAAAGGCGGCAGCGACCGCACAGCCCTGAGATATAGCCACGATCGGTGCCCGCTGGACGGGCACGGTGTCAAACACGGATTCAAGGTCGTCTACGAAATCGTCAAATGTGATGCTGTCAAGGTCCCAGTCGGACAAGCCATTACCCCTGGCATCGAATCGCACAAGCCTGAACTGCTCTGAAACGGCGGTGATAATGGGTGCCAAACCGGGATTGCGCCAATCCAGATCCAGATGCCCAATCCAGTTGGGGGCCTTGACCACCGGCAGTCCATCGCCGTTCATGGTCCAGGCCAGGCGCACCTGGTCCCGGGTGGTACAAAAGCGGATCTGCTGCGATTCAGCCTGTCTCTTGCGGCGGCCGTTAACCGCGGGGTCGGTGAAATCCACGGAAAGCACTTCGATGGGTTGTGCGATGCCTTTGAATGAGTGGACGCCTTCACGACGCAGTCGAAACGGGAGGTTGCTGCCCGCCAGATCACACAGCGTGCGTGAGGCTAAAACGGCTCCGGGATGCGCAGTCGCCTGGAGTCTGGCCGCGATGTTGACGCCGTCGCCAAATATGTCTCCGCCCTCTGCGACCACGTCACCGGCATGGATGCCGGCGCGCAAACGAATGGGTTCCGGTTGATGAAACGGCGCGTCCGGTTCGCGGAGCGCCAGCTGTATCCGCACCGCGCATTCCAGTGCCTGGGATGCGGCTGCGAATTCAATCAGGGCGCCGTCGCCCATAAGCTTGACAATATGCCCTTCCGAGGCGGCCACCGCGGGTCTCACCACCGAACGGTAAATCGCGTTCAGGGCTGCCAGGACGCCGTTCGCATCCGACTGCATCATTCGGCTGTAGCCCACCACGTCCAGCGCTATAATGGCGGCCAGCCTTTTGATCGACATGGGCGGTGCTCCCGGTGGGCTATTCGAACCGTACGCGGGGGACCCGTTACGAGTCTTGTTGGATCGCGTACCCGCAGGTTTCAGTATAGGAGGTCATCGAGATTTTGGCCTATAACGCCTCGCATCGGGACTTGAGCGGCGGCAGCAGATCATGCGGGCCTTGGCTTGTACTGTACGGCGCCAACACCGCAGAATCGCGGCGGGGGTGCCTCGGCCTTTACATCCATGTTCTTGCTTCGGAGTGCCGGCGTTTTGGGACGTATAGACCGATATCTGTTGCGGGAACTGACCCAGTCATTTGTAGCCGTGTTTCTGGTGCTATCGCTGGTTTCTCTCAGCAACGCGCTGGCGCAGTATCTGACTCAAATCGCTGAGGGGCGTCTGGCCGGCGACGCCTTGCTGATTCTGCTGGCCTTGAAATCAGTCCGATTGCTGACCGTACTGGTTCCGCTGGGATTGCTGCTGGGTGTCATGTTGGCGCTGGGGCGTCTGTACCGGGACAGCGAGATGACGGCATTGATGGCCTGTGGTATCGGTCCTTCACAGATCTACCGCGTACTGGCTATGTTTGGTTTTCCTCTGATTCTTGGTCTGGCCTGGTTCTCGTTCCAGGGCGGTCCCTGGGCCGTCAGCCTAAGCAGTGAGTTCAGGTACCGGGCGGCGCAGAGTGCGCAGATTACGCTTGCCGCGCCGGGACAGTTCCGGGAGATGGGTGGTGGGCAGCTGGTGGCCTATGCCGCGGGCTCGGATCCCGACAGCGGTGAGTTGATCGGTGTTTTTTTGCAACGCAGCGAGCCGGATCGGGACACCCTTGTCACCGGCCGGCGTGGGCGCCAGTACGTAGACCCAGATAGTGGTGCGCGGTATTTGATCCTGCGTTACGGACAGCAGACTGAAAGCACACCGGGCCAGCTGGATTTTCAGATCACCGAGTTCGAAGAAATGGCTGTGCTGATCGATGATTCGGGTTCCGACGAACGCAGTACAGACAGTGAAGAAAAACCGTTGGGGCAGATTCTGGCGTCGAGCGCCTTGGGTGATGTGGCTGAATTGCATTGGCGCATCGCCCCACCGGTGGCGGCCTTAGTGCTGTTGTTGCTGGCGCCGCCGCTGGCTCACGCCCGCCCCAGGGACGGGCGCTACGGGCGGTTGACTCTGGCGATTCTTGTGTTCGTGATCTACCTCAATCTCCTGGGTGTGGGCCGTGTCTGGATCGAACGGGGTGACGTCTCTCCGGGATTGGGATTGTGGTGGGTCCACGCCGGTGTCTTGCTATTGGTCGGCGGCTTTCTGTTTCGCGGGCAGCCCTATGGTCTGCGGGTCCGCCATGCTGCGGATGACCCGCCGCAGCGGAGGGAATGAGCGGTTGTTGTTGAGTATTCTGGATCGCTACATTTTTGGCGCTGTATTGCGGGCGGCGCTGCTGTCTTTACTCGTGCTGGTGGCGCTACAGAGTCTGTTCGTGTTTCTTGCCGAGTTCGACAATCTGGGCGACGCGGACTACGGCGTGGTTGCCGCCGCCGGCTACCTGCTGGCCACCATGCCCGAGCGGGTGATTGAAGTCCTCCCGCTTGCTTTCCTCTTGGGTGGATTGCTCGGCATGGGCGGATTGGCCCATGGCAGCGAGCTGGTGGTGATGAGGGCCTCGGGACGCTCGGTCTTTAGATTGGTCATGGCAGCGATGATGCCCGGTGTTCTGCTGGTGGGTGTCGGCTCCTGGCTGGGCGAGGCGGTGGCACCGGAGCTTAGCCAGCAGGCCAACCAGCAGCGGGCGATGGCCCGTGGCAAGAGCCTGAGTATTCTACAGGGGCGCGGGTTCTGGGCCCGCAGCGGAGATGAGTTTGTCCACGTCAATCGCATCAGCCCGGATGGGCATCTCGAGGGTGTGGACCTGTATCGAATCGACACCGATGCCATGCGTCTGCGTGGCGTCAGCCGGGCCCAGACCGGCATCTATCGCAATGGTGAATGGCATCTTCAGTCCTTGACCGAGGTGGAAATGACCGATCGGGGCGTTATACGCCGGTCCAGCACGGAGCACATTTGGAATGCGTCCATAAGCCCCCGCCTGTTGGGTGTACTGGCGTTGGAGCCCGAGATGCTCTCCATGCGCGATCTGAGCCTGTATGCGGGCTACCTCGAAAGCAATGGACTCGGGGCCGATGCCCATCGTCTGGCTTGGTGGAACAAGCTGGTGGCGCCGGTGGGTAATCTGGTTATGTTGTTTATCGCCATGCCGTTGGTGTTTGGGAGTCTGCGATCGCGGGGCGCTGGCCAGCGATTGTTCATCGGTGTCATTCTTGGGCTGTCCTACTTCCTGGTCAATCGCACCTTGAGCAGCGTTGTGCTGGCTTATGGGTTTCCGCCCGTGCTCAGCGCGATGGCGCCCCCGGTTCTGTTTTTCGCAGTTGCTCTGTTCGCCATGGCGCGCATACGCTGACCCGGATCACCGTTGTTCGCGTTTCCGGGCCGGCCTGGGTAACAGCACCACCCGTGACTTTGACGCGATGTCGTTCCAACTGCGTCGCTGGCGGTCAATCTGGATCCAGGCGTAGCTCACACCGCAGGGTAGCAGTGCGCCGGCGTACTGCAGCACGCTGTGCCCTGCGGCATTGTCGGTCTTGGGTTGCCGGCCGAGCCAGAGCAATCCCAGGCCCAGCAGTGTCAGCGGCACCGCGACCCTGATCAGAGCCTGACTCCAGGTCACGCCGTGACCGTCCATGGTTTGCAGCCGCAGACGCCAGGCGCGCATGCCCAGAGTTTGGCCGCCATGGGTCCAGAACCAGCCAAAGAATCCATAGCACACCAAGGCCAGGTAGAGTTGGAACCAGTGTTCGCCAGCGGCGGGCGCCGCAACGCCCATCGTGCGAGCGCCCAGCAGGGCCGCAAGTGCCGCCAGCATCAGCACCGCGGTCAGCAGCAACAGATCGTAGAACAGGGCGGTCAAGCGGCGCAGCAGGCCTGGTGTGGCGACCGCCCCTTTATGTTGCGCAACGTTATCAGAAGGCATCTAACAGGTCTTGCTCCTGTGCCTCGACGTGGCGGCGGATGATTTCGGGTGAGTGCAGCCCTGGCTCGTGTGACAAGCGCTTTCACCGGTCGTATGATCGGGCCAAAGCATAACGTATTACGTACCCATGACGAGCATTTCATCCGGGTGATAATCGGGTGGTGCTTTCCCGGGGGAGAGGGTAGGGGTCGGTCGAGCGTGAGCATAGTCTCGGATCTGGTGACGCGTCCCGGTGTTGTGGCGGCGGGCGAATACGCCTACAGGGGAGATCGGTTTGCCTACAAGGGTGATCTCAGTGAAGAGTGGGCGCGCATGGCCTCCATCATGTGCCGTGCGACGACCATGTCTGCGTCGATGCAGGGCCGCATGCTGGATGGGGTGTCGTTCAAACCCAGCGGCATTGCGCCAGTGCGCGGATGGTTTGTACGCGGTCCGCGGTTCTCCGTCTGTGTTGTTGCCAACGTGTTTTGCATGATCGAAAACGACACGGCGTCGCTGAATGCCATAGTGGCTGAACTCAAGCGGGCGTTGGCCGACGCGCCGGCGGATCTGGTGTAGCGCTTCGATCTGACGGGCATAGGAACTTGGGGAGGAAACGGCACATGGCACGTGCAACGCTGTCTGAATTGCTCACGCTGCCGGGCGCCGTAGCAGCGTTCGAGTTTACCGGTGGTGGTCTTTTGCTGGACCACAGGCTGGTGGAAACCAGCCCCTTGGATGTGACCACATTGGATTTAATGGCGCGCATGTGCGCGGCCAATCTGAGCATTGCCGGCATGCAGGCATTGGGTTGGGAAACGGTGACCGGCATGACCGGATTCGATCCGGTCAGGACGTTTTCGCTGATCGGCTTCGACTGGTCCGTCAGTGTTGTCCGTCCAGGGAATGAACGGTGCGACGACCCGTTCCGCGGGGTGGTCGTGGCCAATGAAAAAGCGGACTACCAGGGTATGTGCGAGGCCTTGGAGCGGGCATGATCAAGCGTCTGATGATTCTCGACGGCGTCACGGCGGCCTGTCAGTTCCGGGATGACGGCAGTCTGATCGAAGGGTATGGCCTGGCGGGCGATCAGCAGTTGGAGAAGCTCGCTCAATTCGGCCACGAATTTCGCCGCATGGTGCAGGGCAATGCGGATCAGCTTTCGATGTTTACGCAGATGCGCGGGTGGACACCGCCCCGAGGATGGATCGTTCGGGGCCCCGAGGCTTCGATCTGTAGCGTGGCCAATCTCGTCTGTGTACTGGAAACTGCCCAGGCTCGGGTTGACGAAGTGCTGATCGAGATGGACGAAGTGTCACGTTGGTGATTGCGCCCGACCGGTGAGGTCAGATGACACAGCAGATCAGCTCGAAGGGCACATCCCACTCGGCCTGCATGGCGCGCGCATTGGGATTGGGTTGTTCCAGGAACCGAACCGCAAACCGATGCTTGCCGCCGCTGACCTCAGGGAAGACATTGGATCCGCGGTCCACCATGATCCGGGTCAATTGGGTCGGTGCATTGCTGTCCAGGTTCATCTGAAACAGGCCCTGTTGGGCGGTCTCGGCCGTGGCCACCGCACTTTGACGCACCATGCCCAGGATCAGACTGACGGCTTTCATGAGCGGCTGCAGCGGCGCCCGCCACTCGTCCATATACGCCACGCGCTGCTGCACACCGTTGGCTTCCAGCCAGTGATGCAGGGCCGGCAAGTCGAAACTGCAGGTGCCACCGGGAATGGCACTGCGTTGACGAATACCGGTCAGGAACTCGTTGCGCCGAATGCTCTCCTGGGAAAGGACTTTCGCCATCAGCAGCGTCTCGCGGATGGTGCCGATATCCTGTAGTACCGTGCTGAGCGCCTTTGGGTCCACGCCTGGGCTGTCCATCAACCTAGACAGATTGGCGTAGTGCCGGTCTAGCTCCTGTAACAGTTCCGATTTCAGCTCGTTCCTGGATACGATGCTGTAGATCTCGAAAAACGCATGCAGGGCGTTGCGGGTATCCCAGGACGATTCGCCCTTGGCCGCGAAATCCAACTGCTGAAACATGAACTCAAGGCGCAGGAAGGTACGCATGCGCTCATTGAGGGGCGTTTCGTAGCAGATTTGGACGGATTCCAATGATTGATCCTATTGTGACAACACATCTCAGCTCCAGCGTTTCCGGACCGCCAGCGCCAATTTGTTGTGTTATGCGTTCAGACTCAGTGGCGCTCAGGGATCGCTGGGCCGTTCCTCGGCGCGGCAGTCGGATCTAACCGGCTGGCCCAGGCTTGCGGAACTGCCGATCCAGCGCCGCCACGCGGTCCCGCAGGGTTTCAGTTGAACCCGTATTGTCAATGACGTGGTCCGCCACGTCCAGCCTCTCCCGTCGAGTTGCTTGGGCGGCGATCATTTTGCCCGCGAGTTCCGCCGATATGCCGTCGCGTTGGATCAGTCGCGCGAGCTGCTCCGATTCCGCCAGGTCCACGACCAGAACGCTATCTACAGTTGCGGTCAGTCCGGATTCCACCAGCAACGGCACCACTACAAGGCAGTATGGATGCGTAACCTCGGCGATGCGTCTATTTGTCTCCGCCCTGATCCGGGGGTGCAGAATTGCGTTGAGTTCGTTTCGAAGCTTGGGATCATCGAACACGATCTGGCGCAATACCACTCGGTCGAGTCGGCCATCGGGTAGCAGACAGTCTTGACCGAATCGCTCGACGATTTCGGTCAACGCGGGCGCCCCGGGCGCCACCAGTTCTCGGGCAATCTGGTCGCTGTCGATGACGGGAACGCCCAGTTCGCCGAACAAACTGGAAATCGTGGTCTTGCCGCTGGCGATCCCGCCGGTCAGACCGACCACCCTTGGATGTGTCGGGGAGGCATGCATGAATCGAGGATTGATCAGGTGAGACCGCTGAACCTGAGATACCAGTCCGTGATCGTATCGCCCCACATGACATTGATCCAGCCTGCAGCCGCCAGAAATGGACCAAATGGCATCGGCACGCTGCGTTCATGGCGCCGGCTCAAAACCAGTGCGATCCCGACCAGTGCCCCCACCACTGAGGAAACCAGGATGACGGCCGGCAGGGCTTGCCAGCCCAACCAGGCCCCGAGCAGTGCAAGCAGTTTGAAGTCTCCATAGCCCATGCCTTCCTTGCCGGTCACCAGGCGAAACAGATGGAATACGATCCACAGCGATAGATACCCGGCCATGGCGCCGACCACGCTGCTGTGCAGGTCCGCGAACACCGGCACCATGGCCAGGGCGAGGCCCAGCCAGAGGCAGGGGAGGGTGATCGCATCCGGGAGCAGCTGCTCGCGCAGATCGATCACCGACAGGGTTATCAAGGTCCAGGTGAGGATCACTGCCATGGCGCCTTCCAGCGTGGGGCCGAAGTGCAGCAGCACCAGCCCGGACAGCAGGGCGGTCAGAAGTTCAACCAGCGGATACTGGATCGATATGCCGGCACCGCAGTGCCGGCACTTTCCGCGCTGGAGCAGATAGCTGATCAGGGGAATGTTCTCAAACGGTCCGATCTCCGTGTCGCAGTGCGGGCAACGTGATCGGGGGGTCATCAGATTGAATTGCGGTGGATCAGTCGGCGCCGAAACCCCGGCCAGTTCGGCACACTGTGCCTGCCATTGACGCTCGAGCATCACGGGAAGCCGAAGAATGACGACATTGAGAAAGCTGCCGATCAGCAGCCCCAGCAGGCCGCCGGCCAGTCCCAGGAGAGGGGGCTGGCCGGCCAGGAGTTCCAGTAGGTTCATGCAGGGTGCTCGATCGACTGCTTGCCCGGGCGGTATGCGACCAGGCCTAGATGACCTGCCCCATTTTGAAGATCGGGAGGTACATGGCCACCACCAGGCCCCCCACGACCACGCCTAGGAACACGATGATAATCGGTTCCAGCAGGGTGGTCAGAGAGTCGATCAGGTTGTCCAGATCTTCTTCGAAGAAATCTGCAACCTTGGCCAGCATGTCCGATAGTGAACCCGATTCCTCGCCGATGGCCACCATCTGGATGACCATTTCCGGAAACAGCCCGGTCTGGCGCATGGCAAAATTAAGCTGCTGTCCGGTGGAGACCGCATCACGCATATCCAGGGTGGCGTCGCTGTAAACGGCGTTGCCGGTGGCGCCCGCCACCGAACCCATGGCGTCCACCAAAGGTACGCCCGCGGCGAACATGGTCGACAGGGTTCGGGCAAAACGTGCGTTGGCGGAAAGTTCGAGGATGGTTCCGAATATGGGCAGTTTCAGGCCGAGTTGGTCAACCTTGCGCCTCACCTTGAGTGATCTTTTGTGGGTGTTGATTAGGGCCACGGATCCGCCAAGCAGCGCCCCGAATATGACCCACCACCAGGCCTGAACGAAGCGTGACAGATCGATCACCATCCGGGTGAACGCCGGCAGATCCGCGCCAAATCCCTTGAACAGCGATTCGAACTGCGGTACGACGAAAATCAGAATGATCGCGGTAACACCTATGGCAACCGTCACAACGGAAGCCGGATAGATCAGAGCTTTCTTGATCTTGGCCTTGAGGGATTCGGTCTTTTCCTTGTAGACCGCGACCTTTTCCAACATGGTGTCGAGTACACCGGCTTCCTCACCCGCCTTGACCAGATTGCAAAACAGATCGTCGAAGTAGGCGGGGTGTTTGCCCATCGATTCATTCAGGGAAGTGCCGCTTTCCACATCGACTTTTATCTGTCGAATCAACTCCTGCAGGGCGAGCTTTTTGCCGCCCTGGGCCACCATGTCCAGCGCTTGAACCAACGGTATGCCCGCTGCCACCATGGTGTAGAGCTGTCGGGTGAACAGCGAGATATCCTTGGGATTGATCTTGTTGCCGAAGCTGACCAGGGGTCTGGGCTTTTTCCTGACCTTGGTGGCGATGATCCCCTGGCGTCGAAGCTCCAGCTTGACGATGTTCCGGTCAGTGCCCCGAAGTTGCCCCTTGACCTTTTTTCCACGCTTGTCTTTGCCTTCCCAGACAAACATCAAATTGCTTGCTGCACTCGCATCGGCGGCCATATTTTAGTCCTTGGTAACGCGGTTCACTTCTTCGAGACTGGTGGTGCCCTGAAGCACCTTGATCAGACCGGATTTGCGTAGATTACGCACGCCTTCGCTGGCGGCCTGGTCGGCCAGATCAATGGCATTGCCACCTGTCATTATGAGTCGGCCCATATCCTCGGAAATGGGCATGACTTCATAGATGCCCACTCGACCTTTGTAGCCCCCGGTGCATTTTTCGCAGCCCTTGGGCCTGTAGACGGTGATTCCGTCCGCAATTTGCGCCTCGCTGAAACCCTCTGCCTGCAGGGCCTCGGTGGGGACGTCCAGCGGCTCCTTGCAATGCTCGCACAGCCGTCGGGCCAGCCGTTGGGCGATGATGAGGATGACCGCAGACGCAATGTTGTAGGGTGCAACTCCCATGTTGGCGAGTCGGTTGAGTGTCTGTGGCGCATCGTTGGTGTGCAGCGTCGATAAGACCATATGTCCGGTCTGCGCCGCTTTTATGGCGATTTCCGCTGTTTCCAGATCCCGGATTTCACCCACCATCACGATGTCCGGATCCTGGCGCAGGAAAGCCCGCAGTGCCCGCGCAAACGTCATTCCGGTCTTGTCGTTGACGTTGACCTGGTTTATGCCGGCCAATTGAATCTCCACCGGATCCTCCGCGGTGGAAATGTTCCGTTCGTTGGTATTGAGAATATTGAGCGCGGTGTAAAGCGACACCGTCTTACCGCTGCCGGTTGGTCCGGTGACCAGCACCATCCCCTGGGGTCGGTGTATCGCCTTCAGGAACAGCTGTTTCTGATCGTCTTCGTAGCCCAGCGCATCGATGCCCAGCATGGCGCTGCTGGGATCCAGAATTCGCAGGACGACTTTTTCCCCGTACAGGGTGGGCAGGCTGTTGACACGAAAATCAATGGCACGCTTCTTCGACAGATTCATTTTGATGCGGCCATCCTGCGGCACCCGGCGCTCGGCAATGTCCATGTTGGACATGACCTTGAGCCGGGCAATCATCCGGGTCGCCAGATTGTTCGGCGGCCGGGCGATTTCGTGCAGAATGCCGTCCTGTCGGAAACGGACGCGGATGAATTTCTCGTAAGGTTCGAAGTGAATGTCGGAGGCGCCCCGATTGATGGCATCCAGCAAGACCCGGTTGACGAATCGAACCACGGGCGTGTCGTCCGCTTCGGAGGACTCGGACGCCCGATCGGCGGCCAGCTCCTCTTCGCTGGTCACTTCGATATTGTCCAGATCCTCGTCCAGCCTGCCGCCCAGGGCGTCTACCTTATCGAGCGCCTGTTCGATGAACGAGCCGAGCTGATCGTCTCGAACCAGTATCGGCTCGGTCCGCAGACCGCTGGCGAATTTGATCTCTTCCAGACCCCTCTGATTGGTGGGGTCAGAGACGGCAACATACAGATGATTGCCGCGTCGATAAATCGGCAGCGCGCGATTATCGCGGATGATTTTTTCATCCACGATGTCGGACAAGGTTGCGTCTCGATCCAATGCTGTCAGGTCGAGCAGCGGGATGCTGAAGTCGACGGACGCAGTGCGGGCAATCTGTCCGGCGTCGATCGAGCCTTTTTCCACCAGGTAGGCGGTCAGGGTCGTGCCTTCAGCGCGGGCCTTACCGTTGGCATCCTGCGCAGCCTGTTCGGTCAGAAGCTTATGCCGGACCAGGCTTCGGGCCAGACCGTCGAGCGGCTGAGAAAAAGTGGTTTGGGACTGTGGGGTCGCCATGCGTTTGCCTTCGGGGTTCGGCCTCGAAAAATTACTGTATGCGCTGGGTCAAGCCTTTCCAATAGGAAATGTCTTCGCCGACGGTTGCTGATTTGCCGACCCGGTGTGTCAGCAGGCTCGCCTCGACCTGCGAACGCCAAGCAACATTAGTACCATCCGCCGCAAGGTTTGGATTGGTCGACCGCAGGGACCGCAGAGACTGAGCGATCGGGATCGGTGCCGGGTCGCCGGGTCAGGAATCCGGGCTGGTGGACTTGGTGCTGAACAGCAGCATGGTGATCTGTTCCGACACCAGACCGATGAGGAATATCAACGTCGAAGTGGAGAATAACAGGGCCGACATGTTGGAAAACTGGCCGTGGGCAAAATAGGTATAGCCGTAGCGCAGCAGTCCAAGGGCGAAAAAAACGAGGCTGATGGGTAGAAACATCTTCAGCGGAGAGTACAGGGTGGCGACGCGGAATATGATGATGATGAATCGAAAACCGTCGCGCAACGGACGAATGTGACTCACGCCGCCACGCTCCCTGGCCCGGATCGGCACATAGCCGACCGAGTAGCCGTTGCGAAAGAAAGCCATGGTGATGGTGGTAGGGTAAGAGAAGCCGTTCGGCAGCAGGCGTAAGAACTCGCGGAATTTACTGGCTTCCGCAACGCGAAATCCGGAAGTGAGGTCGGCCACTGCGTGCCCCACCATGCGCGTCGCTACCTTGTTGTAAAGACCGTTTGCCAGCCGACGGCCAAGGCTGGCATGCGTGTCCGCCTGCCGTGCGCCCACCACCATGTGATAGCCGCCGTTCAAGCCCGCCAGAAGACGGGGAATATCGGCCGGATCGTGCTGACCGTCCGCGTCCATGAACACCAGCGTTTGTCCATGGGCGGCCCGCGCACCCGCTTTGACCGCGGCACCATTACCCATGCTGTACGGATGAGCCAGGCAGCGTACCCCTAACTCCTGACACAGGGTTTCCGTATGGTCGGTTGACCCATCGCTGACCACGATGATCTCGGCGTTGGGCAATACTGCCTGAATCTCGGGCAGCAGTGCTCGCAGGTTGTCAGCCTCGTTTTTCGCCGGCAAGACAACCGAAATCTCGACTGGGGCCGAGGAGGATTGGGGCATGGCCGTATTCGCGCTTTCAGGATGCGTCTGTCAGGGAGCCGGATTCCGGCAATTCAATGGTTCCGAGCCGTTCCCACTGCGCATCGAACTCTCGCCTAAAGCGCGCAAGCCTATCCTGTTTGCTGGCCGCTTCCAACAGATGTTTCGCTTCGGACCGCAGGTCGAGTGCCAGGTAGAGGTTGATCAGACTGACCTTGTAGACCACACGTTGCGGAGATGCCTCCACGGCGTCTCGCGCCAGCCGCAGTGCCATTTCCCCGTCGCCGACGCGGTTGTACATGAACTGACTGGCCTTGATCAGCAGAGCGGCCCGGAAACTGTTGGGCAGTTTTGGGTTGCGAAGTGCCGCCTGAAACAGGTCGGCAATGGTTTGATCTTCGATCTTGCATACCCGCTCGCTCTGGCAGTTCAGCAGGTTGCTGAACCATCCGGCGGTACCGGGTTGCGGCACGCTGTGCTCAAGCCTTTGCGTCAACCGGGCGACGGACTCCGCGATTGATGCACCATGGGCCGAGTTCAGGCGTATGAGGCCGAACAGAGGGGCCGCCCGATGCGGGTCCAGGCTTGCGCTGATCTCGAAATGCTGTTTGGCGTTGCTCCGATAATCGATTGCATCTTCCGGGTGGGCGACCGCCATGCCGGCATAGAGTCGGCCCATGTCGTAGTGGGCCCTCGCCGAGCGCGGGTGATTGGCCGCGGCGACGGCGGTCAGAGTAAAGCTGTTGGCCCAGTAGCCGGCCCGGATCCAAGTCATCCCGCCCAGCACGACGCAGCCGATCAAGACGGAGCCGGCTACGGCTTTGTATGACCAGTCAAAGCGTCGAACCGCGACCACCAACGCCGTGCATCCCAGCAGCAGCGGACCCAGTGAGGGCAGGTAGTTGCGGTGCTCGTGCAGCAGTTCCAGAGGTACGATGGTGGACTCAAGACTGTGCCCGATCAGGAACCATCCAACCGCAAAAGGGAACACCGGGAAACGGGCCCCAACCGCCAGCGCCGTGATCACCAGCGCGCTTAGGCCGACAATGGCCGCCAGCGTTGACATCGGATCGATCAAGCTGCGGGAGAGTCCGAAATCGTCATGGTACAGGCCCATGGCCGAAAGGTCCGGAAACAGAATGAGTCGGAGGTAAAACAGGACGGCGCGGGCTTCGGTGAGCAGGCGTTCGCTCAGGTTGAATGACCGTTTCGAATACCCGCCCAGTATGGATTCGGGCCAGAGCGCCAGGTAGGCCAGCGCGACAATCAGGGGCAGGGCGACGAGCGCCACTGCAAACCCCTTGAGGATTCGTACCTGCTCAGGCCTCGGGGAACGAAAGCGAAACACGGTCAGTTCCAGGATCAGGACGTATCCCGGCAGGAGGATTCCGTTTTCCTTAGCCAGGAATGCCAGTGCCGTGCACAGCGGCACCAGCAGCAGGAGCGTAGATGCAGATTGCCCCGTCAGCATCCGTCGCCGGGCAACCGCATAGGCCAACACCCCGCACAGTACGAACAGGGCGCTGAGCGAGGTCATGCGTTGCACCACATACAGAACCGAAGTCAGATTGAGCGGGTGCAACAACCAAACCACACTGACCAGCAATGCGAGCGCCGCACTGCCATTTTCGATCCGTTTCTCGCGGACATCGTAGCCCAGCAGAAAAGGCGCTATCGCCAGCACCAGGGCGTAGACCAGCAGACCATTGATCAGATGGATCGCCAGATTGGTGGCCTTGAATACAAACGGATCGAATCCGCTGAAATAGTGATTCAGGGCAAATGACAGCATGCTCAGCGGGCGCCCGATGCGGCTGCTGACCCCCATGCCGGAAAAACTGGCCTGGCGTAGGTCGGGCCAGCTCAGGCTGTCCAGTGCGACCGCGGGGTTGTCGATGATGTTGGGTTGATCATCGAACTGGAACTCGCCACTCAGACCCGGCCAATAGACCATGGTTGTGGCCAACAGCGCCAGGCAAAACAAGATGAGCGACCATTGGAGCGGGGGCGGATTTTCGGGCGGCATTGAACGGAATCCGTATCGCAGAATTGCTGCGCTTGAACCAAAAAAGGCCCCGCCGATGCGGGGCCTTGGGTCTCAGGTCGTCCCCGCGCCTTAGCGGCAGGAGGAGGGGCGGTACTTGCTGTCCAGGTTGCCGCCGGTGCAGGTCCACTTCACGCTGGACGAGTTGCCGGTGCCGCTGAGCTGGATGGTGTCGCCATTGGCATCGCCACCGATGTCCGCAGCTAGCGTGATTTGGATCACACCCACGTTGGTGGTGGTCTGGGTGTAGTCCATGGCCGCCACGTACTGGGTTGTGGCCGATGTGTCGATGCCGGCGGTGGTCGGATCGGCGGGCATCGTGCCCTGAGCGAGGTAGTGCTCGGACAGAGCCGTTTTGCCGGCGGCGGCCACGTTCAGCGCTTCCGTCACTTTGGCGCGAATGGTGTAATCCTGGTACGCGGGGATGGCGATGGCGGCCAAGATGCCGATGATGGCCACCACGATCATCAATTCGATAAGGGTGAAACCCTGTTGGGCGTTCTTCATTTCAGTCGTCTCCTAGACCAATGCTTTTTAATGTTAAGGCCCTTGGGTGGCCCATCAGCGTTGTTAAACACTCGCCCAAATGAATGCATAGTCCAGGCCAACTTTTTACTTTCGGGGAAAACCTCAGTGTTTTCGCGCCTTGAGCAGGGTTTGTCCGGGTCCAGTTGGTGGCCGATACCCCCTGGTTTTGCTGACCCTGGAGGTCACTGCTGGACCCTATGCACAACCGGTTGCGGTCTCGGTACATTGATCGGCCTCAAAATCGAAAAATGCCGCCTGATGCCATCCACGCCCGAGGGGGCGTGATGGTCAGGCGGCTATTGTCGGGTTGTACCCAGGTGGCGTTTCATGGTCGCGCCGGATGGCTTGCTACTCGATGCCGATTTTCTTGAGCCGGTAGCGCAGCGCTCGGAAACTGATACCGAGCTTGCGCGCCGCCGCCGTCTTGTTATAGCGCGTCGCTTCCAATGCCTGGACGATGGCATCGCGCTCCACCTCTTCCAGATAGGTCTCGAGATCTTGCTCGCCGCGGGCCGGCGCGTCCCTTTCTTCGTCCCCATCGCCCGCCGTCACCCTGCCTAAGTTGGATTCGCTCAAAACGGTCGGGCGCAGGTGCAGGTCCTGGGCATAGATGACGTCGCCTTCGCTGAGGGTCATTGCACGCTCCAGGATGTTTTCCAGTTCCCGCACGTTGCCTGGAAATGCGTAGTCCCGAAGCAATTCAATTGCATCATCCGCCAGCTTCGGCGGTACGGTATCCCATTCCCGCCCGATCCGGGCCAGCACGTGTGCGGCGAGATCGGGTACGTCTTCCGGGCGTTCCGCCAGTGACGGCATGTGCAGTTCGATGACGTTCAGGCGATAGAACAAATCCTGTCGGAACTTGCCATCCTCCACCAGCTCCGCCAAGTCTTTGTGGGTGGCGGACAGCACCCGTGCGTCGATCGGTACTTCGCGATGATCGCCGATTGGCCGGACCGCGCGTTCCTGAATGGCGCGCAACAGCTTGACCTGCATGTCCATGGGAAGATCGGCAACCTCGTCCAGAAAGAGGGTACCGCCGCTGGCGCTCTGGAACAGGCCTTCCTTGTCGCGGGTTGCGCCGGTGAAGCTGCCCTTTTTGTATCCGAAGAACTCGCTTTCCACCAGATGATCGGGAATGGCGCCGCAGTTGACCGGTACAAAGGGGCCGTCCGCCCGCGGGCCGGAGTCGTGTATCAGCCGTGCCGCCAGTTCCTTACCCGTACCTGACGCACCGCTGATGTAGATCGGTGCTTGGCTCCTGGCAATCTTCCGGATCATGCTGCGGACGCGGTCCATGGCGGCGGAGTCCCCCAGCAGCGTGTTTTCGGCCTCACTGCCCGCGGCGTTGCCAGGCGCCAGGCGCAGTGCGGTTTCCACCAGTCGCCGCAGAATCTCCAGGTCCACCGGTTTGGACACGAAATCGAAGGCGCCCGCTTTAAGTGCATGTACCGCCTTTTCCACGTTGCCGTAGGCTGTGATCACGGCGGTGGGCAGTTCCGGGTAATTGCTTTGGATGTGCTCGACCAGATCCAGGCCGTTGCCGTCCGGCAGTCGCATATCGGTGATGCAAACGTTGTAGCCCTGCTCCTGCAGGAGTTTCTTCGCATCTGTCACATTGCCGGCGGTGCGAACCGTCACCCCCATGGTGCTGAGGCTCATCTCCAGCAGTTCACAGATATCGGGCTCGTCATCGACGATTAGTGCAGTTCGATCGGCCATTGCTTTTCCCGGGATTCCTTGGTCGAAAAAGTGATGCGGAAACAGGCACCCGTGCCAGGGCGGTTCCGATAAGTCAGACTTGCGCGGTTGAACTCGCACAGTTCCTTCGACAGATACAGGCCAAGGCCCGTACCTTTGGTGCTGGTGGTATAGAACGGCTCGAACAACTGCTGCACGTGCTCCTCCGGCACGCCGGGCCCACTGTCCAGTACATCCAGAAGCACGCGGGACGAGGTGGTAGTAACCTGATAGGCTCGGATGACGATTTCCGCCAGCTCACCCTCCGGCGCGCCGTGGCGACAGGCGTTCTGACAGATGTTCCACACCACCTGGTGCAAATGGCCTGGGTCGAAGTAGACCTGCAAATCGCCCGGTTCCACCTCGAAGCTCAAAGAGGAAAAGGCTTCTGGGCGGGTGCTGTGAAATTCCTCTGACAGACTTTCCATAAAGGGTTTGAGCAACAGCACCCGCGGTCGAGCGCGTTCGCGGCGAGACACCTGCAGTATGTTCTCGACAATTCGGTTCATCCGCCGGGCATTGTTGCGGATGATCTCAGCCACCCGTTTCTCACCGGGCTCCAGCACGGCCGATTCCTGCAGCAGCTGGGCTGCATTGCTCACCGCCGCCAGTGGGTTGCGGATCTCGTGGGCGATGCCGGCCGTCAGCCGGCCCACCGCCGCCAGTTTGACCTGCTGCAGCCTGGCTTCGGCATCGCTTTGCCGCTCTAGGAAAATGATTGTGTCGGTGTGTCGCTGCTCGCCAACGCGCATGTAGGCGACCAATACGCCCGGCATGGCGTCAGGCTGTTCGGCGGGTCCCCCCGGCTGATTTGGGGCAGCGGTCCACTCGTTCAGGTGTTTGGCCAGGGGCGCCGAGACTGCCCTCAGTGCCTTGCCCATGGGCACACGATCGCAACCCAGGGCGTCCTGGGCGGATTGATTCATCAGTTTGATATCACCGTTGGCCCCAACGGCCACCAGACCGGTTTGCATGCGTTGGACGATGGTCTCGTTCAGGCGCGCCATCTCCGCCAGCTCCTGAGCCCGCCGGTTGGCCAGATGCTCGCTCTTGCGGGCCCGCTCGGCCAGGAAATTCATCACCAGGGCGCCGATCAAGAAGATGCTGCCGAGTACCCCCGCTCGAGTCAGTTCGACGGCTTCCAGTTCGGTGCCGTCGTGCATCAGTGACGCGACCGAGGCGAAGAACGCCATCGCTGCATAGGCAAGTGCCAGGCGGCCGGGAAGCAGTATCCCGGCGGCCGCGATGCTGGGCACCAGCAACACGTTCAGGCCGCTGGCCAAGCCACCGGTGGAGTGTACGATCAAGGTCAGTACGATGACGTCGATAAACACGGCGGCGTGGGTCTGCAACGTGATCGGCAGCCGGTCCAGGTAAGTGAGCGCATAGCCGAGCAGCACCAGGATGGCGTAGACCTGATTGATTTGAAGGAAAAACAGCGGATTGTCCAAGGTGTCCAGCAGACTGGACTCCCGATCGGCCACGTACAACACCAGCAACAGCGCCGCGACCACCATCCGATATAGATGGAAGATCCTCAGCGCGCGGCGGCTGCTGTCGCTCTCAATCTCGTCAATAGGAGACTCGATCCGCTCGATCAAGACAGTCACTCACGCTCCATGTTGGTCAAAATACTGCTTCCTGTGGGTCGGACTGCAGAAGTGCAGTTTGTCCGAAGCATTGGATTCCTGATTGGGGAAACGCAGGCCACACTGTGAACAGGTCACCGTGTCTGAGTAGGTCACCGCCGGTGGTGTGGTGTGGGTGCGTTTGATCCGATTTTTCAACATGCGGAATACAACATAAATCGCCAAGCCAAACAAAAGTGTGCGCAAACCCATTGAACCCTCGGTGTCGGTAAATTTGACATATTAATACAAGTCCGCCCATCAGATTCCATGGACACACTTTTTAAACCTTTTCTGATAGAATCTGCGCCCCTCCCGGTCCGTCCTCCAGGGGCACTCGCCGCGATGAATCTTCATGAGTTCCAGGCAAAAGATCTGTTCTCGCAATACGGTGTGCCTGTTCCACGGGGCATGAAGGCCACCTCCCCGGCCGAAGCGCGGGCTGCGGCCAAACAGCTTGGCGGGGATGTCTGGGTGGTCAAAGCCCAGGTCCATGCCGGTGGGCGCGGTAAAGCGGGCGGCGTAAAAGTGGCCAGCACCCTGGACGACGTGGAACGCTACGCCGGCGAGATGCTGGGCGCCGAACTTCGGACCGCACAGACCGGCGACACCGGCCTGCCCATCCATTCCGTTCTGGTGGAGGAAGGGCTGGAAATTGCCAACGAGCTCTATCTGAGTGGCGTCGTGGACCGGGCGACACGTCGGGTGACCTTTATGACATCCTCCGAGGGCGGAATGGATGTCGAGGAGTTGGCGGCGAGCAGTCCAGAAAAGATTTTCACTGAAGCGGTCAACCCGGTGACGGGTCTGCAAGGGTTCCAGTGTCGCAAGCTCGGTTTCGGCATGGGGTTGACAAAGGACGAGGTCGGCAAGCTCAGCAAGGTGATGATGGGGCTATACGCCTTGTTCACCGACAGCGATGCCAGTCTGGTGGAGATCAATCCCCTGATCGTCACCGTCAACGGCGACGTGCTGGCGCTGGATGCCAAGATCAATCTCGACGACAACGCCCTCTATCGGCAGAGGAATCTCGCTGAGCTGCGTGACCCGAGCCAGGAGGACCAGCGCGAGAGTCAGGCCCACGAGATCGGGCTCAACTATGTTGCGCTGGGCGGCAATATCGGTTGCATGGTGAATGGCGCCGGTTTGGCCATGGCCACCATGGACATAGTCAAGCTGCACGGGGGTGAGCCGGCGAATTTTCTTGATGTGGGTGGCGGCGCCACCGCAGAACGCGTCACCAAGGCTTTCAAACTGATTCTGTCCAGCGAGAATGTACGGGCCATCCTGGTCAATATTTTCGGCGGCATTGTGCGCTGCGATCTCATCGCCGAGGGTGTTATTTCTGCGGTCAAGGAAGTGGGTTTGTCGATTCCTGTCGTGGTCAGGCTGCAAGGCACGAATGTGGAGGTCGGCCGCAAGATGTTGTCGGAGTCGGGCATGAACATAATAACCGCTGATGATTTGACCGACGCCGCCAAGCAGGTGGTTGCGGCTGCCAAGTAAGTTCGAACCGGCACGGCAAGCGCGTCAGGAATTCAGTCTCATGAGCATTCTCGTCGACAAGAATACGCAGGTCATTTGCCAGGGCTTCACCGGCTCGCAGGGTACGTTTCATTCCAACCAGTGCATCGAATACGGCACCAAACTGGTGGGCGGCGTCACTCCTGGCCGCGGTGGTGAATCCCATCTTGGCCAACCGGTGTTTGACACGGTTGCAGACGCCGTCGCCGAAACCGGCGCCGAAGCATCCATGATCTACGTGCCGGCGCCGTTCGCGGCGGATGCTATATTGGAATCGGCCGACGCGGGCATCCAGGTCATTGCTTGCATCACCGAGGGCATACCGGTAATGGACATGCTCAGGGTGAGGGCAGCACTTGATGGCAGCGACGTGAAGCTGGTCGGCCCCAACTGCCCCGGTGTCATTACGCCGGACCAGTGCAAAATAGGCATTATGCCGGGCCATATCCATAAGCCAGGGAAGATCGGTATCGTCTCTCGATCGGGTACCTTGACATATGAAGCCGTCTATCAGACCACCCAGTCCGGCCTGGGGCAGAGCACCTGTGTTGGGATCGGCGGTGATCCGGTCCACGGGCTGGACTTCATCGAAATCCTGCAGATGTTCGAGGCCGACAGCCAGACCAAGGGCATTGTTATGGTGGGCGAGATCGGCGGCACCGCCGAGGAAGAGGCGGCTGATTATATAAAGAGCAAGGTTCGTAAACCGGTCGTGGCCTATATCGCCGGTGTGACAGCGCCGCCGGGCAAGCGTATGGGCCATGCCGGTGCGATCATCAGCGGCGGCAAGGGCACGGCCAAGGACAAGTTCGCGGCATTGGATGCGGCCGGGGTGGTGACGGTGCGTTCCCCCGCCGATATCGGGGCGCGGATGCTGGAGTTTTTCGTCTGACCCGCCTTGTTTTCGCTACTTGCCCATCGGTCTGGATGAACGGCGGTAAGCGTTTTCCGCTGTCATGTTTCCCGGCTTCCCTTCCTGCCTCGCGGGGCGGCAGGTTTGGCAGCGCTTAGAGGGGGGCACAACATGAGCAACTCCACTGCGTCGCTGACCATCGTCATGGCGCAGATCGACCTCCTGGTGGGGGATCTGCGGGGCAACATGGAGCGCGTCGTGGACACCGCCGAGCGGGCACGTGACCAGTTGGGTGCTGGGCTCGTGGTGTTCCCCGAACTCACGCTCACAGGTTATCCGCCGGAGGACCTGTTGCTGCGGCCCGAGTTTGTCGCGGCCGCCGAAGCGGCGGTGGACGAAGTGTGCCAGCGCGTTGCCGGAGTCGATCTGGTCATAGGGCACCCGATTCGACATCAGGCGGGACTTTACAACGCGGCCTCCTGGCTCTCCAACGGCGAAGTGCGTGCCCGCTACCGCAAAATGTTGCTGCCCAACTACGCGGTGTTTGACGAAAAGCGTTATTTCCAGCCAGGCGATGAGGCCTGCGTGATACAGGTGGATGGATTCTCGCTAGGAATCACCATTTGTGAAGACATCTGGCAGCCGGAACCCGCGGCCAGGAGCAAAGGGGCCGGGGCCGAGGTGCTGCTCAACCTCAATGCGTCGCCTTATGACCTGGACAAAATGGGCGAGCGAGAGGAGGTGATTCGACGACGGGTGGTCGAAACCGGGATGCCCATCGTTTACGTGAATCTGGTGGGTGGTCAGGACGAGCTGGTTTTCGACGGTGGCTCCCTGGTCATGGGAGCCGATGGGTCTGTCTTGCAACGCACCGTTCAGTTCGACCAGGCGCTGGTGCCCATCCAGCTGCAACGGGACGTGAACGCCCTGTTGATTGCGAAGGGTGAGATGGTATCTGCACCGTCGCAGGAGGAAACTGTCTACCGGGCCATCGTCATGGGTGTGCGGGACTACGTGGGCAAGAACGGATTTCCCGGCGTGGTGCTGGGCCTGTCCGGCGGCATCGATTCCGCACTGACGCTGGCGATCGCGGTCGACGCCCTGGGGGCTGATCGCGTGCTGGCGGTGACGATGCCGTCACGCTACACGGCCGAGATGAGTAACAGTGATGCCCTGGCCCAATGCCGACTGCTGGGTGTCGCGCACAAAACCTTGCCCATAGAGCCTGCCTTTGAGATTTTTCTGGATATGCTCGCGCCGGTGTTTGGCGACGCCCCGTTGGATGCCACCGAGGAGAATATTCAGGCCCGCTGCCGCGGCATTCTGCTGATGGCCATTTCCAACAAATCGGGGCGCATGGTGCTGTCAACCAGTAACAAGAGTGAAACAGCGGTCGGATATTCGACTCTGTACGGCGACATGGCGGGTGGTTTCGCGCCTATAAAAGATGTGCCCAAGACCCTGGTATACCGCCTGGCCGACTATCGGAACAGCCGCTCTCCCGCTATTCCGCAAAGGGTCATCGATCGTCCACCGTCCGCTGAACTGCGACCCGACCAGACCGATCAGGACAGCCTGCCCCCGTATGAGGTGCTGGATGCAATTCTGCATCGTTTCGTGGAATTGGACTGGTCGACACAGCGGATTGTGGCTGAGGGCTACGAACCCGCAGTTGTGGAGCGGGTTGCACGGCTGGTGATCCTCAACGAGTACAAACGTCGCCAAGCCGCGCCGGGTGTGCGCATCACGCCCAGGGCATTCGGCCGCGACCGTCGCTATCCGATTACCTCGGGTTTTCGAGGCTCGGTTCCCACCGGTTCAGAATAAACGGCCGGCCACCAGCCGCATCGGTTCATCACCCTTGGCTCAAAAGGTCTGACCCAAGGCTTGCCGATTCCGATGCCGGTGCAGCCGTCGACACAGGCTGCAGGACCTTCGCATCAGGTAAAACACGCCGAGCAGACTGCCACCGAAGAACATCAGTGTACAGGCGATCGGATTCCAGTCGCTGACCAGCCCGGTGACAAACGTCAAGACGCCGGCCAGTCCTAAAATGTAGAGCGCAATGTAAGGCAGCGCTTTCTTGCAGTCCTGACAGATTCTCATGGTCTTCAACGCTCCATTTGGACGATCCGCGGCGGTCCTGGCAGGATTCAGTTACCGATCCCTGCACGTACCGGAAGACGCCAACCGTGCCGCCGGCAGATCGCGGTCCCGGGGTGATTGTCGGAACCGGGCGGGTGGGGACGACGTGTACCGTGCCAGCTTGGCCTCATAGGCGCAGATCCGCATTGATTTCGCACAATTTTTAATGCCGACTGTTGGCATGCGCGATCGTTGAATCGAAACGGTGTTGTGTTCGGCGGGGAAGATCGACTTGCAAGCCGTCGGAGGATGCTGAATTGGATCGCGCCGCGAACCGCTCAGACCAGGATGCGCCATCGCCCCACCGCGCTGCATGGGCGGCAGCCGCTGCGGGCATGTTGGTGCTTGCCTCCGCCATGGGTATCGGTCGGTTTGCCTACACCCCTCTGCTACCGGGTTTGCAGGAGGCTTTGGGTTGGACCATTGCCCAGGCGGGGGATGTGGCCAGTGCCAATTTCCTAGGCTACCTCGCCGGCGCCTTGGTGGCGGCGTTTCTGGTGCACCTGCCGCGACGACGGATATGGCTGGCGCTGGGGATGGTTCTGAGTGTGTTTACAACCGGGGCCGGGCTCTGGGCCGGGACACTGTCGCAATGGTTGATGCTGCGCTTTCTATCGGGTCTGGCCAGTGCCTTTTGTCTGGTTCTGTGCACGGCCGTGGTGGTGGAGGCGCTGCTTCGATTGCGCCGACCGCAGTTTGCTGCACTGCATTTTGCCGGTGTCGGCATCGGCATCGTGCTGTCCGTGTTGATGGTGGAGGGCGCTCGGCTTTGCGGCGCGTCTGTGTTTGGGCAGTGGGGGGCGTTGGGTGGGCTGAGCGGGTTGATGATGGGTTTGGCCGGCTGCGGCCTGCGGGATTTGCCGGCGGCTCGGGCCAACTCAGACGGTGAACGGCGAGCGAGCCCTGAGGGTTCCGGGATCAGGCTCTGGGGCGGTTCCCTGGCGCGCACGGTATGGGCGTATGGCTTGTATGGTTTCGGCTATGTGGTTACCGCCACCTTTATCGTGGCCATGGCCAGGCGGGTGGAGCACGCGGAGTTGATCGAACCGCTGACCTGGTTGATGGTTGGCCTGTTGGCGGCCCCGTCGGTGCTCCTGTGGCAGTGGCTGGCGGTAACGCATGGCTTGTTCACCGCATTGCGGGCCGCTTACCTGGTCGAGGCGGTGGGCGTGGTGCTGGCGGGCTTTGGTACCGGTCAGGTGGCTTTGCTATTGGGGGGTGCGCTGTTGGGGGCCACCTTTATGGGCATCGTTGCTCTGGGCCTGGCGGGTGCCCGCCAGCTGGCCGTTACCGATCAGGATCGGGCCATGGGCTGGATGACGGTGGCGTTCGGTCTGGGTCAGCTCTTGGGTCCGGGGATCGCCGGCCGAATGGCGCAGATCAGCGGTGGGTTCCAACTCCCTTCGCTGCTGGCTGCGGTGCTGTTGCTGCTCGGCATCGGTTTACTCTGGGGGATAGAAAAGAAATGATCGGCTCATGCTTAAACAAGAGAGTCTGACCGCAGTGCCCCGTGATCCAGTGCGGGATGAGGTTCGCGTTTGGCTGGAGCGGGCCGTGATAGGGCTTGGATTGTGCCCCTTCGCCGGCGAACCCTATGGCCAGGGGCGAGTGCAGATTCAAGTAAGCGAGGCACAAACCGAACATGGGTTGCTGCTGGACCTCTATGATGCGATCGCGGGCTTGATTGCGACCAGCCCGGACGTGCTGGAAACCAGCCTGCTCGTGGCTCCGGATATGCTCCGGGATTTTGGCGCCTACAATCAGTTCCTGGACCAAGTGGACGCGCTGCTGGCGGAGTATGATTGGGAGGAGGTTGTCCAGATTGCCAGTTTTCACCCGGGCTATCGCTTCCAGGGCACTCGCTCCGATGACGATGCGAACCTCACCAACCGGTCGCCCTATCCAATTCTGCACATTCTTCGCCAAGCCAGTGTGGATCGGGCCGTTCGGATGCACCCCGATCCCACCAGCATTCCCGAGCGCAATATTGACCGCATGGAGCGCCTCTCCGATGCCCAGAAGCGGCTCTGCTTTTCCTTCCTGTCTGGCTCCCAGGAAAGCTGAGTCTCGCGCCGGATGCAGCCAGCCAATCTGGACGGAGAATTGCCATGCTGATCATATCGAGCCGCGTTGCCATTCCAGATGCGGAGATTGAGATGTCCGCGGTGCGAGCCAAGGGTCCGGGGGGGCAGAATGTCAACAAGACATCGAGCGCGGTTCAGTTGCGTTTCGACATCGACACATCGTCACTGCCCGATCTCTACAAGACCCGTTTGCGAAGCGTGAAGGACAGACGCATCACTGCCGACGGTGTAGTGGTGATCAAGGCGCAGCGCCATCGAAGCCAGGACCGGAATCGCGAGGATGCACTGCAGAGACTCGGCGAGTTGATCCGCAGTGTCATGCGGGACTGCAAGCGTCGCGTGCCGACCAGGCCGAGCCGGGCTGCGCTGAGGCGCAGGGTGGATAAGAAAGTTCGGCATGGGCGGGTCAAGTCACTGCGCCGACCGCCCGAGGCCTGAGCGATGGATACCGAACCGGCTTGTCGCATCGGGCACTATGTCATCCTGGCGACATGAGAAGGTGACGAATCGTGACTGAGACCAGGCCGCCGTCGTCAGCGATCCACGGCGACCCACCGGGCCGGGATTCCGTCGACGGATTTGCCGGGCATTGCCCTGGATGTGGAAGATTGCTGCCGTTGCGAGCGATCATTCTGGCGCTCTGGCCCACCCGGCTGAGGTGTCCCAGCTGCGCTACCCGTCTGCGCTTCGAACGCGTGTGGGATGTGGTGGGGACGCTTATCTTTGTCATATGCCTGATGAGCACCCTGGTCGTGTTCAGACTTACCGGATCCGGTCTGGCCGCGGGCGAGCGTTGGGTTTGGGTTGCTGTGCTTGCCGTCAGCCTGATTTTTTCGGAATGGTGGGCGGCCCGCATCCTCAGGAAACGTAAGTTGCAAAAAGTGTCGAGGGGTGGTCACCCGGAATGATTTGGTTCGACTCATCGGGCATACGGAGTCTCCGATCTATTCATGAATGTGCATTTTGGGACTGAACTGCACAGCTTCATCGTTGCGCATCTCGACCATAGAACAACCATTACCCGCGATCTGCGCTTTGAAGCTGCACATTCGCCCTTCAATCTGGCTCGTCCGGAATAGGTCAGGGTCACACTAGTGTAGTGTCTCCCAAATAACTTAACACCTGCGCTGGCCCTCGCGGTCCCTGACGGCGTTGCGGATCGTCGCAATAGCGCTGGCTATTCCTCCTCACCGCGCCTTGTCAGTAACCACGATGCCTAACCTCAACCGTCAAGTTATTTGGAAGACACTACACTAGTACTCCGTCCATCTAGTAATGACGGATGCAGAGCGATTCAGATGATTCAAGCCAAGGCGCAGTCCACAGGCAATGGCCGTCGCCCTTGCCGAGAGGCGCAACACCGCGGACGGGCGCTTCCCAACTCGCTGCATCCATCATTATCAGGTGGACGGAGTACTAGGTTCCGAGGCCGTCGGAAGCTACCGTCTCAGAAACCACCTGCGGACCGTTCGCCGCGGTTAGACTGTGATTCAATTGCACGACCCCCATTTCAAGGAACCAAAGTTATGAAGTTGCGTTACTCACCTACATCACCCTACGTTCGCAAGGCCACTGTAACAATCCTGGAGAAGGGGCTCGAGCAGCGGGTCGAGCGCGTCGCCACCGACCCCTGGGCCGCCGACACCGATCTTGCGGGGGACAATCCCCTTGGGAAGGTACCGACGCTGATCCTGGACGATGGACGGATTCTGCATGACAGCCCGGTGATTTGTGATTACCTGGACAGCCTGAGCGAATCGCCCAGGCTGATTCCCCCCAACGGCGCCCTGCGTTGGGATGTGCTGACCATGGAATCCGTGGGCGACGGCATTCTCGATGCCACGGTGCTGTATTTCCTTGAGAACGAGAAACGACCGGCTGAGGCGCGTTGGGCATTCTGGTCGGATCGGCAGCTGGGGAAGGTCCGCGCTGCGCTCGATCTGCTGGAACGCGCGCCGGGCTGCCTGGAAGGCCCGATCAACCTGGGGCAGATCACGGTGGCCGTCGCTCTGGGCTATGTTGACTTCAGACTCGCGGAAGAGGACTGGCGGACCCGATGTCACCATCTGGCAGCCTGGTATCGGACATTCTCATCACGCCCGTCCATGCTGGCCACGGTACCCGTCGCGCCGAGTTAGAAGGGTTCAGGGGCCGATTACATTGCGGTGCGGCATCGGTGTCAGCCGCGTGGCGAGCGCGCCTGGGCGGCCACCCAATCCGACATGGAATCGGCGTCCATGACCGCGCCGGTGAAGCGCCCTTGGGCCAGGTCGCATCCCAGATTTTTCAGCATGTCCAGCTCTTGCTCGCTGTCCACCTGTTCGGCCACCGTTTCAAGACCGAGGCCTCGGGCAAGATCGATGGCGGATCGCACGATGGCGGCGTTGATTGGATCCCGGGTCATTCCGCGCACGAAGCTGCCGTCGATCTTGAGAATATCGATGGGCAGCCGGCGCAAGTAGGTGAGCGGTGTATGGCCGGTCCCGAAATCGTATATTGCCAGCCTGATACCCAGGTCCTTGAGTTGTCCCAGCACGCGTATCCCCTGCGTCAGGTCCTGGGTGAGACAGGTTTCCGCCAGTTCCAGAATCAGCTGTTCGGCGCTCAGGCCGGTCGCTACCAGGATCTCTTGAATGCGGTCGGCGAGATCGCCTGCCAAAGGCTGTCGGGAAGTGAACTTGATAGAGATGGGCGGGCACTGTTCGGATTGCGCCAGTATGCGCATGATCTGCTCGCTGGCCGAGCGCAGCTGCCACAGGTCCATAGCTTGTGCCATGTCACCTGATTCCAGGACCGGCATGAAGTGGTCTGGGGAAATCGTGCCGATGTCATTGTGGGTCCAGCTCAGCACGGCCGCGGCCCGGGTGACGGTCCGTTGCGATACCGACACCTGGGGCTGAAAACCCAGACGCAGTGCCTGTTGCTCAACCGCCCGCCGCAACTCGGTCTCGAGTTCGAAGGGGTCATCGGCCTGAACCAACATGTTGTCGTCAAAAAAGCGGTAACCCTGGCGGCCCAGGCGCCGTGCGGCCCGGGCCGCGACCCCGACAGCGGAAATCATGGATCCGGGCTGACTTGACTGCCCGGCTTCATGCATTTGGATGCCGATATAGGGTGCCACCGCCACGTAGGTGTCCGGAAGCTCCAGAGGTGCTTGAAACGCCGTCAGCAGCTGTTGGGCGATTTGTTTCACGTGACCTTGGTCGCCGGCACCGGGAAACAGGACCAGGAATCGCCCGGGTCCAAGTCTGCTTACGGTAGCGGTCGGCCCGGCCGCCCGCACCGCAGCCTCGGCCATGATGCGGGTGCAGGCCTCCTGGTCGGAGTTCAGACCGGATTCGTAGTCGAGGTCCAGCATCATAAGGGCAGCGCTGCCGCCGGCGGCGTTGGTCACGAGTATGGCCTGCCGCAGGCGCTCCTCCAGGACATCCTGGTTGGGCAGGCCGGTCAGAGGGTCGCTTTGATTGAGCCTGCTCGCATTTTGTCCGCATGATGCCCGGTTGGTCACGTCCAGGAAGATGCCGAATAAGCCGTTGTTTTCAGCACCACCGGATTGGGCCGGTTCGGCGCACAGGCTGAGGGTGCATTCGTCCTGGCCGCGGCCTCGAACTCGAAACTCCAGATTGCGGGTTGAACCGGCGCTGTGCCTGCCAGGGCTGAAGACCCCGCGCACCTTGGCGGCATCCAACGGCACGACCCGCTCCATGAACGCTGCCAGGGTTGGGCGCGTGTTGGTTGGCAACCCGAGCAGGCCGGGCAAACCCTGGCACCAACGCAAGTGCTCGGTTCGGTAGTCGTACTCCCAGTAAACCATGCGTGCCAGCTTTTTTGCCCGCCGCAACTGCTCGATCTCGCGCGCGGCTCCGTGGGCGATGCGAACGCTCTCCAGACCGTGACGCAGCCGCTGACGCAACAGCGTTTGATCGAGGGGCTTGCTCATGAAATCCGACGCGCCGGCGTCGAAGGCGCGCTGCGCGCCGTCAGCCGGGCTGAGATCGGACAGGGCCAGTATCGGGACCAGCCGGGGAACGTTGGCTGCGCGCACACGTTCCAACAGATCGAATCCATCGACACCCGGTATCGCCATATCCAGGACGATCATGTCGGGTCGCTCGCGACGGATCTGCTGCAACAGCGTATCGGGGCTGTTGAATTCTCGGGGCGCGCAGCCGCATTCCGTCAGACAGTCCGCAATCTGCCGATACAGTTCCGAGCCGGAATGGGCCACCAGAACCCGCGGCGGTGCCGACTCAGCGGATGGGGGGGGTGTCGTGGTTGCGTCTTCGCTGCAGTGATCTTCTCTGATCCTGGCCAGCGCAGGACCGCCGGTCGACTTGTCCATTCTGTATCTTCCACTTTGTAATTATTATTGTTGTGGGCACATTCGGCCCATCGATGCGCGGGCCTGCGGGAGTGCGTCCCTTTTTTTGTTATGCCCATCCTTCAGCAAGTCGCATGCCCAGCCCGAAGACCGAGCGCCCGCAGTGGTCATAACCCCGGCCTATGAATGCATTGCCGATTCGCTTTTCGTGAAGTCAGCCGTGAATCCGAACAGATCGAAGCGTCGGATCGCCCATTTCTCTATCTCGCCCGCAAACAGCACGATCAAGGGTAGCGTGAGACAGAATGCGAGTTCTCGCCCGGTCAGCGGCTGGGTTTTGAAGATCTGGTTACAGGCCGGGAGATAAATCACCGCCAATTGCAGCAGGGTTGTAATCGCGATGGCGGTCAGCAGCGGCAGATTGCCGCGGAGGCCCAGACGGAAAATGGATTCGGTTTCCGAGCGCACCACCTGGGCATGCACCAACTGCGACAGAGTCAAAACGGTAAACGTCATGGTTTGCCAATTTGGGCTGCCCAGGTGGATGGCCAGGGCTTGAGTCCCCAGGGACAGAGCGCCGATCAGCAGACCCAGCCATATCACATGCTGCCACAGCCCCCGGGCGAATACGCTTTCGTTGGGCGGCCGCGGCGGGCGTTTCATAAGCGCTCGTTCCTCGGGCTCGACTGACAGCGCCAGCCCGGGCAGCCCGTCCGTAACCAGATTGATCCACAGGATCTGAATCGGCAGCAGAGGCAGGGGGAGGCCGATCAGGGGCGCCAGGGCCAAGGTCCAGATCTCGCCCGAATTGCTGGTCATGGTGTAGCGGATAAACTTGCGGATGTTGTCGTAAATTCGCCGTCCCTCACGCACCGCCCGCACGATGGTGTGAAAGTTGTCATCCAACAGCACCATCTCCGCGGCCTCGCGGGCCACATCGGTGCCTTTCTGGCCCATGGCGACGCCGATGTCGGCTTGGCGCAAAGCGGGGGCGTCGTTGACTCCGTCGCCGGTCATCGCAACAAACTCGCCGTGCTGCTGCAGGGCACTGACGATGCGGATCTTCTGGGCCGGATCGACCCGGGCGTAGACCCGGAGATCCCTGACCTGTCTGGCCAGATCCTGGTCGCTCCACTCCGCCAGACGCACCCCGGTGATGACCGGATCTTCCGGTCCGGAAATACCCAGGCGCTGGGCGATGGCCTGAGCCGTGGCCGGGTGGTCTCCTGTGATCATCACCGGCCGGATTCCGGCTTTGACACAAACGGCAACCGCTTCCTGCGCCTCGGGCCGGGGCGGGTCCACCAGACCCACCAGGCCGATAAACACCATGCTCGATTCGAGCGCTGCTTGGTCCATGACATCGGGTGTGTTCGGCCAGGCGCGCTCAGCGAACGCAAGTACCCGGAAACCACTCTGGGCCAGGCGGTCCGCCGCCGCCAGAATGGGAGCGCTGTCCCAGGCGCCCCCCTTGTCCACGTCCTGGTCCGCTACACAGCGGGGCAGTACCGCTTCCGGTGCCCCTTTTGTGAAACTCACGACACCGGAATCCAGGCGGTGAATCGTGGTCATCATCATGCGTTGGGATTCGAACGGCAGTTCGCCGATCCGGACCGCATCGGGTCGATGGCAGTCGGGGTCAGGATCCATGGTTTGGGCGGCCTGCAGCAGGGCCACTTCGGTCGGGTCACCTCGTATCGCCCCAGCATCGCCCAGTTCAGCGTCGTTGTTGAGGGACATGGCCAGCCCCAGGCGCTCCCCCGTCGCGCCCGCCTCGGTCAGGTCGGGGTACAAGCGGCCGGATACGTAAAACGCTTCCGCATGCATGCGGTTCTGGGTCAGGGTGCCGGTCTTGTCGCTGCAGATGTAAGTCACCGAGCCCAGGGTCTCCACCGCCGGCAGGCGTCGGATCAAAGCGTGATGTTTGACCATCCGCGCGGCGCCTAGACCCAGCGCGACGGTGATCACCGCCGGCAAGGCTTCTGGGATGGCCGCAACCGCCAGGCTGACTGCGGTCAGAAACATGAGCGTCGGATCCTCGCCCCGCGCCAGCCCGGAGACGAACAACAGCGCGCAGATGGCCAGCACCCCCAGAGCCAGGCGCCGCCCGAACTGTGTGAGGCGCTTTTGAAGGGGTGTTTGCACGTCACCCGTGTCGCCCAGCAGTCCGGCGATCTGCCCCAGTTCGGTCCGCATACCGGTGGCGACAACCACACCGCGGCCCCGCCCCCGGGTAACCTGGGTGCCCTTGAACGCCATGTTGGTCTGGTCGCCCAGTACAGATGACGGACCGGAAACCGGATCGGTGTGCTTGGATACCGGTTCCGATTCTCCGGTCAGTGTGGACTCGTCGATGTGCAGGCCCGCGGTCTGGATCAGTCGCAGATCACCGGGCACCAGATCGCCCGCTTCGAGCAGGCACATATCTCCCGGCACCAGGGCGCGTGCAGGAATGGATTCGCTGCTCCCCTCGCGGCATACGCTTGCAGCCGGTGCCGCCAGCGCCTTCAGGGCATTGATGGCGCGTTCCGCGCGATACTCTTGTGCAAAACCGATCGCTGCGTTCAAAACCAGGATCACAATGATGGCGATGGTATCCAGCGCCTCACCAATGATGCCAGATACGATGGCGGCAACGATCAGCACCACGATCATCAGATCTGAGAACTGACCCAGAAACAGGGCCATTGGGGAGCGCCGGTGGGCTTCGCGGATTTCGTTGGGCCCGATCTCGTCGAGTCGCCGGGCCGCTTCCGTCCGGCTGAGGCCTCGGGCCGCATCTGTTTTGAGTTCGCAAAGAGCGCTCTCAGCGGTCTTTGCGAACCAGCGGCACGAATCCGAAACGTCGTCAGCGTCTGAGCCCATTCATGCGCCTGTGTTTGCGATGCCCAGTGGATTGTTTCATGGTGACCGAATCGTTCCCGCAATCGCAACCGGAACAGGGCATCGCCAGCTAGGCAGCAACACCCCGGAGGATATGCCGGCGTTTCTGGTGCTGGCTGGTGCTATATACCCATGGGGGGTATAGTAAGGCGCATGAAGCACGCCAGTCACAGGCGACAGGTCACACGCCTGAAGCGCATCCAGGGCCAGGTCGGGGGCCTGGTTCGGATGGTCGAGGACGAGCGTTATTGCGTCGATATTCTTACTCAGATTCGAGCCGTTCGGGCAGCGCTCAAGAAGGTTGAGGATCAGGTGCTGCAGGAGCACGTACGACACTGTGTCGCCGGGGCCGTGGCCAGTGATCTGGCCAATGAGGGTCAGGAGAAGCTCGAGGAGTTGTTCCAGGTTCTGGCGCGCTATACGGACTGAACGTCATGCTGCGTTCCAGACCCGCGTCGCGCCCAGATCGGGAGCCATACGGTGCTTGGGCTGTCAGTGCCCCATGCCCCGCACAACGATAGGTGCTTGCCGATGGAATCATCGAAGCTGCGTTTAAACGTCGAGGGCATGGCGTGTGCGGATTGCGCCTCTCGTGTGGAGACGGCGCTGCAGGACGTGCCTGGCGTAACCGGAGTGCAGGTCGATCTGTCCCGGTCCACGGCGGTGGTTCATGGCAGGGCGCCGATGCTGGCGCTGATCCAGGCGGTGACCGCTGCCGGATACGTTGCCCAACCCGCTCAATCGCGATCGATCTGCGGGTCGGTCCGATCTTGGAACGGGTGACCCGTCCCGCAAGTTTGTTTCATCTGCATGGCAGTGCGGGCGATGTCTTCGCACCTGCGCCTTGTATCGGCGGTTCCGGGGCGCTCTGAAACGCCACGAACTTATGGGACGGAGCACCAGAATGAATGCATCACATCGACTCAGTATTGACGGGATGCGCTGCGCCGGGTGTGTGAGCGCCGTTGAGAAGGCTCTGGCGGCTGTGCCCGGCGTGTCGGAGGCCCGGGTCAATCTGGTGGAGCGTCGTGCCACGTACGTCGGTGACGTACCCACCGATCGGGTCATCGAAGCCATACGCCAGTCCGGTTTTGATGCAGCGGAAATGCTGGAGTTGCCGGATTCGGCGTCGCAGGGCGCAGCCGAGGCCGAGCAGGTCACCAGCTTGCTGCGCCGTGCCCTGGTTTCGGGGATGGTGGGGTTCCCCCTCATGGCCCTGGGCATGGTTGGTGTGCTGCCGGAGATGAGCGGTGGGGGTCGCATCTTCTGGGGGATGGTTGCGTTGATCACGGCGGCGGCCATGTATTACTCGGGCCGATCGTTCTTTGCCGGTGCCTGGACCGCCTTTCGTCATCACGACGCCAATATGGACACCCTGATCGCCATGGGCACAGGGGCGGCATGGGTGTATTCCACCGTTCTGGTCCTGTTCCCCGAAGCCGTGCCGCTACAGGCGCGACACGCCTATTTCGAGGCGGCGACCATCATCATTGCCCTGATCAACTTCGGGGCCGCCCTGGAGACCCGTGCCCGGGGGCGCACGTCTGAGGCCATACGACGGCTTCTGGATTTGCGGCCTGATCATGCAACGGTTGTGCGGGACGGACGCGAGTTGCCTATGCCCATCGCCGAGGTGGGGCTGGGTGACACTTTGCGGGTGCGCCCCGGCGAGCGTGTTGCCGTCGATGGTATCGTAATCGAGGGTCATTCGAGTGTGGACGAGTCCATGCTCACTGGGGAACCCATGCCGGTACAACGTTCGTTGGGCGACCCTGTGACCGGCGGCACCCTCAATACCACCGGCACCTTCCTGTTGCGGGCGACCCGTATCGGGCGAGATACCGCGCTGGCGCGGATTATCGATCTGGTGCGCGATGCCCAGAGCAGCAAGCCCGCCATCGGTCGCCTGGTGGATCGCGTGGCCGGTGTTTTTGTGCCGACGGTTCTGATCATCGCGCTGGTTACAGTCCTGGTCTGGTTTAATGTCGGGCCTGAACCCAAGATCAGCTTTATGCTGGTCACGGGTATGAGTGTTTTGGTGATTGCCTGTCCCTGCGCCCTCGGTCTGGCAACGCCCATATCCATCATGCTCGGGGTTGGCAAAGCTGCCGAGTATGGGGTCCTGGTTCGCAACGGGGATGCCATTCAGCGGGCCGGAGAGTCGGACGCAGTGGTTTTGGACAAGACCGGCACGGTGACCGAAGGACGCCCCCGCGTGACTGAAGTCATCCCCATCGAGGGCTCGAGCCGCAATCAGGTCTTGTCGATGGCCGCTGCGATTGAGGCGCATTCGGAGCACCCCCTGGCACAGGCCGTGATCGACTGTGTTGACGACAGCGCTGATTTGCCCGCGGTGACCGATTTTGAAGCCGTCGCCGGCCACGGAGTCGGGGGCAGTGTCGGTGGGTCCCGTGTTTGGGTCGGAAACGCCCGGCTGATGATCCAGGCCGGCGTTTCCACCGACGTTCTGATGGCGTCTGCGACCCAATTGGAACAGACCGGGCGCACGGTCTCGTTCGTGGCGGTGAACGGTGCGGCGGTGGGTGTTATTGGCATTTCGGATCCAATAAAGGCGGATTCGGCCGCGGCCATCGAGCGTCTGCGGCGGCTCGGTCTGCAGGTGATCATGCTCACAGGCGATCGGCTGGGGGCGGCCGAGGCGGTTGCCCGGGAGGTGGGCATCGATCAGGTAATTGCCGAGGTACTCCCGGCGGACAAGGTCCGGCGGGTGACCGAACTGCAGGCCCGCGGTTTGGTGGTGGCCATGGTGGGGGACGGGATCAACGATGCGCCCGCACTGGCCGCCGCAGACGTGGGGTTCGCCATTGGTGCCGGGACCGACGTGGCAATCGAAAGTGCCGACGTAACCCTGATGCGCAATTCCTTGAGCGCGGTGGCCGATGCAATCGAGGTTTCCCGTGCCACCGCCGCAAACATCCGCCAGAATCTGCTGGGCGCGTTTCTTTACAATACGCTGGGCATACCCTTGGCTGCGGGGGTGCTGTATCCCATGACGGGATGGCTGTTGAGCCCCATGTTCGCCGGCGCAGCCATGGCGTTGTCCTCGTTGACGGTGGTCAGCAACGCCAACCGCTTGCGGCTATTTCGCACACGGGCCGGGGTCTGATCATGGTGTGGTGGATCAATATCATCGGTATCGGCTTGATCGGGTTTGTGGTTTGGTGGTTCTGGCTGTCAAAGACCTGATTTGGCCGGTAGAACCCATTGGGACGAGGGGACGCTGGGTGCATTTTGGCCGCACGCTCATGCGTGATGCATGCGTCGGGAGGGTCGGATGATCACGCCGATGCGAAACGACTGTACCGAGCTTTTGCACGGGGTTTCGTTCGAGCCTGCGGGCCCACTGTGGAAGCGTGCCCCCACCCGAGATCGGGATGGTCGTCCCGTCAGTGACTTCATGATGCTGATCCCGGGCCTGGGTAAGCGGCCCGCTGTTCAGCTTGAACGCGTTTTGGATGCCATACGTTCGGTATTGGGTCGCTACGGAGAGGCCGTAGTGTTCGCCGATCTCAATCTTCGCCTCAACGTGCTCTGGGTCAGCGTGCGCCCGATACCGGGAATCTGTCTGGAGCTGGCAACGGCGCTGAACTCGGCTGTGCCCGAGTCCAGGTTGGTGGCTCAGCGCGCGCCGGGGAAGGTCTGACCGTTCGTTTCGGACTGCCTCCCGCCGTTCAAGGCTGACGCGTCACCAGCCTTGTTTCAGGGCCTGCTTGATGTGTATGCCCTGCCCGTGAGGGCAGATACCGCAGCTCGGTTCGGGCTTGACCTATCACCTGGACGGCCGCGCTCAGGCACAGGGTCGCAATGCCTGCGGCGACCAACAGGTCCGGCCAACCTGTACCGGTGGCCAGTACACCGCTTGCGGCTGCAATCACCGCGAGATTGGCCAGCGCGTCATTGCGGCTGCACAGCCAAACTGAGCGCATGTTGCTGTCGCCGCCCCGATACCGGTACAGCAAACCCGCTACCGCAAGGTTGGTGACCAGGGCCAAAACGCTGATGATGCCCATGACCTGGGCATCAGGCACTTCCTGGAACCACGTTCGATAGAGTGACGTGCCCAGCACGCCGACACCGAACAAGCCCATGGTTACACCCTTGAACAGGGCCGCCCGGGCGCGGGCCTGTACACCCATCCCCAGTACGAACAGGCTGATGCCGTAGTTGGCCGCATCGCTGAAGAAATCCACCGCATCGGCCTGCAGGGCCACCGAGCGACCATACAGGGCAGCGACTGCCTCGACGCCAAACATGGTGGCGTTGAGAAAAAGGGCAACCCAAAGTGCCTGCCGCAGCCTTGGGTCGGCCACGGCCTCACTGGACCCTGCTTTGCTGACACAGGAGGCACAGCCCACCATGGCTTCAATCTTTCTCGGTTTCGGAAATGTGGTCGATCATGTCCCGGATCACCCGATCGATATGATGATCTAGCACCGAGTAAAGGATTTGTTTGCCTCGCCGATTCCCACGCAGTATGCGGGCGGCCTTGAGCAGGCGCAGATGATGGCTGACCAGGGAAGGCGACAGATCGAGCGCTCGAGCGATTTCACCGGCAGGAATGGGCCCGGCCATACAGGCGAGTATGATGCGCAGGCGGCTTGCATCCGCCATAAGTCGAAAGGTATCGGCCAATTCCATCGCCGTGTGCTCATCGATCATTGACTGAACAGTTCAATAGTTGAATACATGTTTAAATATAGCTTAAGCTGCGCTGCGGGTGCAAGCTCTATCGGTAGGTCTGCATCCCGGTGGAAATTGGTGCGCGCTTTCCGGACAATTCAGCCCCCGAGCTTCTCTGGGAATGTTCAGTGAGTCTCAACATGCATGATATCGAGGGGATGGCCAAGGGCGCGCGCCTTACCCTATCCGATCCGTCCGAGTCGGTGCGATTCAATGCGGACGGCCTGGTGCCTGCGGTGGCCCAGCAGTACGACAGTGGTGAAGTGTTGATGATGGCCTGGATGAACGCCGACGCGTTGCGTGAGACCCTTGCTACTGGACGGGTCTGTTACTGGTCGCGCTCCAGGGCGCGGCTGTGGCGCAAAGGCGAACGTTCCGGCCAGATCCAAGCCCTGGTAGAGGCCCGGCTGGACTGCGATGGAGACACTTTGCTACTGCTGGTGGACCAGCAGGGCCCGGCCTGTCATACCGGCCGTCGCAGCTGTTTCTCTGCCCGCCTGGCGCCCGATGGGCTGGAAATCATTGCCGATCCGCTGATTCCCCCGGACCAACTGTACCGGCGCTGAGCGCCGGTCCTGCCATCGACCGACGTACATGGAACAGCCCTGATGTCACTGGTGATTTACAACACGCTAAGCCGCGACAAGCAGCAATTCGAACCATTGGATCCCGGGCGGGTGACCCTCTACGTGTGCGGACCCACGGTTTACAACTTCATCCACATCGGCAATGCGCGCCCGATTGTCGTGTTCGACGTGTTGTTCCGTCTGCTTCGGTGCAGCTATCCCCATGTGGTTTACGCCCGCAACATCACCGATGTGGATGACAAAATTCTGGCTGCCTCGGCCGAGCTCGGCGAGCCCATGGACGTCGTTACAGAGCGATACACCCGGGCCTATCATGAGGACATCGCTCAGCTCGGGGTGCTGCCGCCAACGGTGGAGCCGCGCGCAACCGAGCACCTACCCAATATGATCGCGATGATCGAGTCGCTGCTGCAGCTGGGTCATGCCTATCAGGCCCAGGGGCATGTCCTGTTCAGCGTTCCGTCCATGACCGGCTATGGCCGTCTCTCGCGACGCAATCGAGAAGATCTGATTGCCGGCGCCCGGGTCGAGGTGGCGCCCTATAAGCGCGATCCCGCTGATTTCGTGCTCTGGAAACCCTCCGCACAGGATCAGCCGGGGTGGAACAGCCCATGGGGCTTTGGGCGCCCCGGCTGGCATCTGGAGTGTTCGGCCATGGTGGAGGCCCATCTGGGGCGCAGCATAGACATCCATGGCGGAGGTCAGGATCTGATCTTTCCCCATCATGAGAATGAAATCGCTCAGAGCATCTGCAGCCACGGCGGTGAACCCTATGCACGCTACTGGATGCACAACGGCTACATCACCATGCGCGGCGAAAAAATGTCCAAATCCGTGGGCAATTTCTTTACCCTCCGGGAGCTTCTCGGAATCGCCCCGGGTGAGGCGGTCCGATATGCGTTGCTGAGCGGGCATTATCGGCAGCCGCTGGATTGGTCACGTGACGCGTTGACGCAGGCGCGGGCCAGCCTTGATCGGCTTTACACCGCGCTGCGAGGGGTGCAAGAGGTGATGCCGGACCCGGAAGTTGAAGCGCCCGGGCCGGTTGTCGCAAGCTTGAACGACGACTTGAATACGCCGATTGCGCTGAGTCACCTGCATGCCCTGGCCAATGAACTCAACAAGGCTGAAGACCCGGCTACTGTTGCACGGGTCAAGGGGCTCTTGTTGGCGGGCGGAAGACTGCTGGGTCTGCTGCAAGCGGACCCGGAGGCATGGTTCCGCTGGGTTGCGCGGGCGACGGAAGGCCCCACCGACGTTGAAATCGATACTCTGGTTGCCGATCGGGAAGCGGCGCGCGCCGCGCGGGATTTCGCCCGAGCCGATGCGGTTCGCGATCAACTCACCGCTGCCGGAATCGTTCTCGAGGATGGCCCGCTGGGCACCCGGTGGCGCCGGACCGATGGCTGAAGGTGCCGCCTCATGTTGATTGCGCGCAGGGCCGTCAGCGCTGTGATCCGTATTTACGGATACGCGGTCAGTCCGTTTCTGGGAAACAACTGTCGATACTATCCGAGCTGTTCGAATTACGCCCGGCAGGCGGTCGAGTGTCACGGGGTCGTCAAGGGACTATGGCTGTCTTTGCGGCGTGTCGGTCGCTGCCACCCCTGGCACGCAGGCGGCTACGATCCGGTGCCCGGGGCCGACGCAAAGGCGACGTCTGCGGTGGAGCGGGATGCCCTCTGAGCTGGTGTCTCAATCGTAGGCGCTGTCTTTCCAGTATCGCACCGCCCCAAATACCTCCGCCGGGTTGGTCAAGGCCTGTCCGCTGAATTGTTCGGCTGCACTGACCACCGACGGCATATCGTAACGGAGGAAGGGATTGGTCAGTTTTTCCAGGCCCAGGGTTGAGGGTACGGTGGGCCGCCCCCGCTCTCGCTGGGCCATGTCAGCCTCTTCCCTCGCCAGCAGGTCCTCGTTGTCCGGCTCCACCCACTTGGCAAAACCAAGGTTCGCCAGCGTGTATTCGTGGGCGCAATAGACCAGAGTGTCGTCGGGCAGCTGACGCAGTTTGGACAGGGAAGCCTGCATCTGCTGGGGGGTGCCTTCAAACAGGCGTCCGCAGCCGCCGGCGAACAAGGTGTCACCGCAGAACAGAACGCCTTCGCCGACATAGGCAATGTGACCGGCCGTGTGCCCGGGTACATCCAGCACACGGAACTCTGCGTCGAACTCGGGCAGCGCCACCCGGTCGCCCTCCCTGAGCTTGAACGTCAAATCCCGAATGCGTTCCCCTGCGGGACCATACACCACGGCATCCGGGTAGGCCGCGATCAGGCCGGAAACGCCACCCACATGATCGGCGTGGTGATGGGTAACCAGAATGGTGGTGAGTGTGAGCCCAGACTCGGCCAGGGTTTGCAGCACGGGCTGCGCATCCCCCGGATCCACCACTGCCGCCTTCCGGCCTGAGGCGTCTCGTATCAGCCAGATGTAGTTGTCCGAGAATGCGGGCACGGGCGTGATGTCAAGCATGCGAGTCCATCCCCAGGCGTTCGGTACACAGGTTTTGTGGGCAACGCGCTGGACAAGTTCACCGGGTACCGCCATTGTTGAGCTGCGCCGGCGATGCCTGACCCGAACGGAGCCCATAGAGCAGGCCGAGCGCCATTCGGGGCGAGCCTGTCTGTTAGCGGGCGTCGGCGTAGTGCCCCTCGGTGCGCTCGTGGCGCTCCTGCGCCTCGACTGTCATGGAAGCAATCGGCCGGGCATCGAGACGACGCACGCCGATTTCCTCGCCGGTTACTTCGCAGTATCCATAGCTGCCGTCTTCGATGCGTTGGACGGCCGCGTCGATTTTGCCCAACAGTTTGCGATAGCGGTCGCGGGTGCGCAGCTCAAGACTGGTCTCGCTTTCCGAATTGGCTCGGTCGACTTCATCACCCACCCCCTGATTGTCCTCACGCAGGTGATTGATGGTTTGCTGCGATTCCTCCAGCAGCTCCTGTCTCCACGACAAAAGGCGTTGGCGAAAATACTCAAGCTGCATCGGGCTCATGTAAGGCTCGTCCGGCGACGGCTTGTAACCCTCGGGCAGTTCTACTGTCATCTAGTCGATCTCCGTCGAAAACTGTGTGCCATTGTGCACATTCGTTTCATCAACGAATCAAGGATCGGGCCATGTTTTCGGCACCACCCGACGGTGTAAGTTAAGGGCCAGGTCGCTTACTCTAAGCGTCTCAGCACCGCGTTTGCGCTCTCAGACCTTGTTCGCGCGGGCCACTATTTTGCACAGAGCCGTGCCAGAAGCAAATTCTGCTGGTCGGCGAGCCGGGGCGGTAGGTTGGAGTAGCACGGTCATGAAGGGGCCAGGGCAACCACTGGTTTCGCGAACGGGCGCGATCTACATGCCCACCAGGCGGCCCGGACCTGCCGGGCCGGGGAGATGAACAATGACCGAGCGATCATGCTCCAGGCGCGGATTCATGCGTTTTTGCGGGTCGGCAGCGACGCTGGCGACCGCTTCGCCCAGCAATGCGCAGGCGGCGGTTGCCCCAGAGCAGGCCTACGCGCCGGCCACGCTTGTCTGGCCTGACGGCTCACGGGTCACGGGGGATTCACTCGAGCCCGAGCGCGAGTTCGTTTTCTTCTACCCCTATCGCAGCACACCATGCTTTCTGCTGCGTCTCTCGGCACCCGCCAGCGCCGGTATGGCGCTGACGGGCAGCGCTGGCAGGACCTATCGCTGGTATGGCGGTGTGGGTCCGGATCGGGCGGTGGTGGCCTACTCCGCGATTTGCGCCCACAAGCTCAGCCACCCATCACCGTCGGTGAGTTTTATCGGTTATCGTCCACAGCCGGTGGGTTATCTCGGCGAGGGTAATCGGGTGCAGCGACGGGCGGGCGTCATACAATGCTGCTCGGAGCACAGCATCTACGATCCCGCCCAGGGGGCTTCCGTGGTCTCCGGCCCAGCTCCCTACCCGCTGGCCGCCATCGGCCTCGACGATAAGGGCGCCGGTCTGATCGCCCGAGCGGTCCACGGGGAACCGGTGTTCGATCGCTTTTTCGAACGTTTCGGGTTTCGGCTGGCGCTGGAATTCGGCGAGGATCAGTTCCACCAGCCGGTCGGCGAAGCCACAGTGGTTCAGGCGACCGAACAATTTACCCGGCAGCGGATTCAGTGCTGATCCGGCTCAACCCGGCTTCGGGTTTTCATGTATTCCACCAGTTCCGTCTGGGCGGTGGACTGGGCCAGCTCAATGGCATTGCGGCCTTCGAAGTCCGGCAGGGTTGCCGATGCCCCGTTCAGAACCAGTCGTCGGGCGATGGCATCGTTACGGCCTATGACGGCAAGGTGAAGTGCGGTCTGGCCGTGATCGTTGGTCAGCTGCTGGTTTGGTGCTCCGCCCGCGAGCAACACCTCGACCACCCGCGAATAGCCTTCGTAGGCGGCCCGCATCAGAGGTGTCCATCCATATACATCGGGAACATCTACGGCGGCCCCGCGTTCCAGTAGTCTGCCGGCCGCCTCGGCATGCTGTTTGGCCGCCGCCATCATCAGTGCCGTCCAGCCGTTGGCTGCGCGGTGATTGATTCGGGCATTTCCGTCCAGCAGGAGATCGATCATACCAATGTGCCCGGACCAGGCCGCGTAGATCAGGGCTGTGCCGGCCGCTCGGTTTTCCCGACCTACGTCCGCGCCCGCGTCCAGTAGAGCGTCTGCCAACGCCACGTCGGCACTGCGGGCTGCGCACATCAAAGCGGTTTTCCCGTTCACGGTGGCGTGATTTACGTCATCCACATCCGGCAGCAATCGCGACAATGCGGCGGTGTCGTTGCGGGTTACGGCTTGCAGCCATGCGGATTCCAACGCCGCATCCGCCCGCGCCGCCAACGCAAGCATCGCCAACAGAAAGGGAAGCAGTGCGCGGTGCATCAAATCCTGTTCAGCTCCGGCAGATTGACCAACAGATTCTGCGGTTTCATGCGCAACATGCCCGCGGAATCCACCGCCAGGGCCAGATGAACAGGATGATCCTGCAGCGACGGGTCGCGGAAACCGGGTGTTCCCATATTCATGGAGAACAGTGCCACAATGCGTTCGAGGGTCTCTGCGTCCGTCTCATTTCCCTGAAAGAGCCCGTTCAAAATGCGGTTGCTCTCCGGGTCCAGGCCAATGTGCCAACGCCAGTCCGAGTCGTCGATTCGGGTCACCGCCCGAACGCTCACCTGCGCCCCGGTGAAGTGTTCAATCCACAGCGCGAGCAGCTTTTCCAGCGCCGCCATTCCGGGGCCGCCCAGGGCGAGATCAAGTACCATGTCGAAGGGCTCCCGGCGGGTGAAGTAGGACCCGGCCGAACTGTCCGTCAATACCTCTAATCCATCGGTTTTGGGTGTCGATCCGATACTGGCCTGTTGAATCAACGAATCCAACACTCGAACCGCCCCAGGGGTTCTCACTCTGGCCACCGCATCCGCGTCGGCAAGCTGGACACCGTTGCCCAGGGCGGCCATTTGCGTGCGGAAAAACAGCTCACCGGCCCGATACAGAAACGGATCGCCATGCCGCTCCACCAGATGCTGAACCAGAAGCTGCGTCAGTAAATCCAGCAGCGGCGCCGCGGTCGCGGCCGGCCCCGGTTGAACCAGCTTGAGGTAGGCACTTTCCAGGTCAGGCTGCGTCAGCAACAGACCGCGAAAGGCGAGTGCAGCCCGGTAGTTGTCTTGGGTGTCGGTATCGGCCAGCGCGTCCAACTCGTGCTCCGACACTGGGCGCCGGGCATCCAGCATCAGCCGACGGTGCAGATGCCTTTCGGCATCGCAGGAGTCTTCGATGGGTGCCAATTCCGGTCTCGACCACAGAGCGCTCAGGAAGGCGTCGGACAGTTCCAGGTGATCGCGATTCGAGATCCGCAGCTGCCGATAGCCGTTGTCGGGCCACGGCTGCGCCGATTCGGACAAGGATTCAGCCATGGCTCCATATCATTTTGCCCGCCGTGGCGAGATCGTAGCCGCCGAAGGCCTGTGCTGCCTGCTGACTTTGCTCACGGGAAAGCAATTCCAGCACATGCCGAAACAGGGTCCGGAAATAGACGCCTTTGTCCAGCACCAGGTCGAATGCCTCCCAACCGGTGGGGATAAAGGCGAGGCCGAACTCCCGAGCGGTGGCCTGCGGTCCCGGCGCCACATCCGCCAATCCCAGATTCAAGTGGCCTGCCGCCTCACGTTCGGAGCGTGCACGCCGGGCGACCTGCAGGTCATCCTCGGCAAGCCTGTGTTGCGACAGTACTTCCTGCAGGAATCGACCGGTTCCGGCATTCGCCTGACGCAATGTCCAACGCAACGGGCGGGCGAATACCGCCTCCAAGGTACTTACTTTATCCGCCCATTGACGCGCCAGCATCAGGCCCTGCTGGCGCGCGAATGCCCGTACCACGATCCACTGTCTATGACGGGTGTGGGTTTTCAGTAACGCCGGATGGCGCAGTTCGGATTCTCTGAGCGGTCCCCAGTGGATGCAGCACACATCGGCCCGATGTGCGGCCAGCAGGTCGAGGCCGAGGCGCGTTCCGGTGGGCGTATAAGCAATTACCGCTTGGGATCGGGTGTACTCGGCAAGATCCAACATCAGGCGCGACATCAATGGATCTCCGGCGCCCACCACCACCAGTCGGTCGGTGAGCAGTCCCCCGTGGCTCGATTCCAGCAGCCAGCGATCAACAAGCTCGCGGGGAAAAGTCCACTTGCCCGTTATTTTGGTTCCGGGGATGCGGCCGTCGCTGACCAGCGCATAAACGGTTTTCTGGTTCAGGTTGAGGTAAGCCGCAACCTGGCGCACGGTCATGAACGGTGCGGGATCGCCCGATGTCGACGTCATGATGCGGGTGAGCCCCGGCGGGTCTGATGTGACGCTCCGGCCGGTCGCATCGGCGCTGCATCGAAAACAATGTGCTCGGCGCCGTTAAATACCAGAAAGTGCCGACCCTTGGCCCGCGCAATCAGAGTTACGCCCACCTGCCTTGCGATGTCCAGGCCCATCTGGGTGATGCCGGACCTGGACAGCAATACGGGAATGCCCATCTGGGCCACCTTGATCACCATTTCCGATGTCAGGCGGCCGGTGGTGTAGAATATTTTGTCTGCCCCCTGGGTATTCTCAAGCCACATGTGGCCGGCAATGGCGTCCACCGCGTTGTGGCGGCCCACGTCCTCCACAAAAACCAGAATGTCCTCCCGGTCGCACAGAGCGCAACCGTGCACGGCCCCAGCCCGCCGGTACACCTCATTGTGGTCGCTCAGCTGTCCCAGAAGACGGTAAATCTCGGATTGCGACATGGTTGCCCGGGGCAGCCGCAGCTGGTCCAGTTCGCCCATGATGTCGCCGAAAACGGTGCCCTGCCCGCAGCCTGTCGTGACGGTACGCCGTGACAGCCGCTGTTCCAGATCATCCACCCCCGAACGCGTGCTGACCACCGCGGACTCTACCTCCCAGTCCACCTGGACCGCCCGGATCTGCTCCAAATCCCGAATCAGGCCCTGGTTGCGGAGGTAGCCCAGGGTCAACAGCTCGGGGTGGCTGCCCAGGGTCATGAGCGTCACCAGCTCGCGTTTGTCCAGATACAGTGTAAGCGGCCGCTCCGCCGCGATCTGACATTCCCGAACTTCGCCGAACTCATCCACCGCGCTGCTGGCGGAGGAGGGGGTGAGTCCCTGACTGGATAGTTGCGGTTGTTGCATTATGATTCTTTACTGCATGGACACTTGGTAGTTGAATCGACAGCGGCGCGCAAAAAGCATTCCCCCACATGCGATTTCGGCGCAAAACGATTCGGGTCAATTTGACTCATACGGCTCCGTTGCTGTCCAACGCTCTGCCTTGCGTCCGGCGCGGTCCGAATCACAGGGTGTCGGTCAACACCGGAACCGGGGCCGTGGTACGCTGGGAGATCAGACGCATACCACGGCCCCGAAGGAGAGTATCACCGTGCCCCCGTCCAGTCCTATGCTCCCCCC
>JAHEDQ010000301.1 GCA_024641125.1 Candidatus Competibacteraceae bacterium
TATGATGTGGTTGGAAGCAATTTGGCCGACGCAAACAGTGCACAAACTGTGGATAACCGGAATCCGCTCTCAGCGCGCTTGATCAGGCCCATAACGGGCAGGTCGCCAAAATGAAAAATGTCATCGCAATGAGGGGCAACAACGGGAAGCGTAGCGAAGCAAACGGGAGGCTCGGGGCATTGTGATTTGCCCTCGACGTTGCAAGGAATCGAGTGTGACCTCCCATCTGTTCGTTGCATCTCGGCAAGGCGCAAAGCGCCCAGGCCCGGGCGGCCAGGCGCAGGACTGGCAACGTGCTGAAAAAGTCCCGCTCGAGTGCAAGGCAAGGCAAAAACAACGTAGAAGGCGCTGAATACACCGAGTAAATACGCATTTTGAGGGCGTTTTTTGAACGCCGTATCGTGCCGAGCGAGGCTTTTTCTCCATGCTGCTGGGCGTGGCGCACATTCGGCAACCCTGCCTAGTGTAGTGTCTCCCAAATAACTTAACACCTGCGCTGGCCCTCGCGGTCCCTGACGGCGTTGCGGATCGTCGCAATAGCGCTGGCTATTCCTCCTCACCGCGCCTTGTCAGTAACCACGATGCCTAACCTCAACCGTCAAGTTATTTGGAAGACACTACACTAGCCACCTGGCGCTTTGTTCGACGACGGACCGGCACCCAGGGCGACTGCTTTGGGCAGCGCCCATGGCACGGAAGGTGCTTTTTTTTGGGTCGGGACTCAATAAAAAATAGAATAAAGCCATTGCCCAAACATGTACTCAGCCGTCGGCCGCGCCAGGCCGGGACCCGGCATCCGTCCGCACCGACTCGACCCAGATTCATCCCGAGTGATCCGGCATCGCGCCCGCAGCGCCGCCAGCGATCCGGGACCACCGAGTGATCGACCGAACCTGCGCCTAATCGACTCTATTTCCTTGGGAGAGGCCCGTGGGGCGCTCGGGCCTACCGGCGCCCCATTTCGAAGCAGCCAGGTTCGGTCGGCACACAACGCAGCCCTGACCTCGATTAGCGTGCCGGGTTCTCGGCGAGCAACCGTCGGGGATAATCGGTGAACACACCGTCCGCACCCCAATCCAGGACCCGCCGGGCGTCCGCGGATCGATTGACGGTGAAACACAGAAGACCGTATCCCGCCCGTTTTATGGCCGCTGCGACACTGGGCGTCAAAGAAGCCTGGTAATGACAGTGCAGACTGGAAGCACCCAGCGCCTGAAGACGGTCCTCCCAGTTGCGTGGAATCGCGGTAACGTTATAACCCATTGCAACACCGGGCAACGCAGCGGCCGTGTGCCTCAGAACCCGCTCGCTGAAACTGGAAACAAGCAGCGGCCGATTCGCCGGCCAAAGTCGCTGCAACACGGCCACGGTGGCCTCCACAGTGGGCTCTTCCCACCCATCGGTGGCCTTGATCTCGAGATTGAGGCCCAGATCCAGCGCCAAGACCGTTTGTACCAGAGCGTCAAGAGTCGGGATCCTCTCCCCGGCGTAACAAGGCGCGAACCAGCTGCCCGCATCCAGGCGCGCAAGATCCGCCAAGTCGCGCCTCAGCACCCAACCCCGTCCATCATTGCAGCGCCCCAACTCATCGTCGTGATGAATGACCGCATGACCATCCCGGGTAACCATAGCGTCCACCTCTACCCAGGTCGCGCCCTGCTCCGACGCAAGGCGAACGGCGGCAAGGGTGTTCTCGGGCGCGTCCCCGCTGGCACCGCGATGAGCGATCACCGGGGCTACGCTAATCACTTTGAGCGGGTCCCGGGCACCCAGGTGTTGCATCAAGCATACGGCGACCCAACGGTATGGTCGGCCTTAGGGTCATGGATTAGATGTTCGTTGCGTTTCAGCAAAGCGACAACGGCACATCTACATTTGCACAATACACACGAACAAAGGCAGAGCGGTATACGGGCAGTTCCCAGGGAGCCGCCACCGGCTCAGGTCGCGTGCGTGCTGGTGCGCCCGCCGCCTTGGGCCTTGGCCGAATAACACGCCTCGTCCGCCCTGCGCAACGCTCCGCTGACATCCGCAATGCCGTCGTCAATGTTCACCAATCCTGCACTGGCACCGACCGTGAAACCGCGCCCCTCCCATTCGAAGGAAAAACTCTGTATGGCGCGGACCAGAGTGTCGACGATCTGCTGCGCCTGAGCCATGTCACAGTGCTCCAGCAACAGACCGAACTCATCCCCTCCCAACCGCGCTAACGTGTCGCGTCCACGGACACGCTTTCGCAGCAGGGCGGCGAGGCTGCGCAACAACGCGTCCCCCGCGGCGTGGCCGGCGCTGTCGTTGACAACCTTGAACTGATCCAGATCCAGATAACACAGCACATGCATGGTCTTTCCTGCACGGGCCGACTCTATGGCCTGGGCCAGTCGGGTCTCGAACTCCCGTCGATTGAGCAATCCGGTAAGGTCATCGTGTGTAGCCTGGTGGGCCAGCTGCCGCGCCAGTCGCTCCTCATCGGTTACGTCGCGCCCGGTTCCACGATACCCCTGGAATACACCATGCGCGTCCAGCACCGGTTTCCCGCTGATCCGATAAATCCGCATTGAGCGCGGACCCGACATCGGCCAGACCAGACGCACCCCATTGAAGGCCTCATGACGCTGCAAATGGGCTGATACGAGCGGCCACTCATCCGGGTACATGAGATTGTCGCGGATGAGTGCCGACATATCGCGGCCCAGGGCGCGTTCCGCCGCCATGCCGGTGACCACAGCAAATCGGTCAGACAAAAAACGCAGACGCATGCCGGCATCGCTCTCCCAGAACCAATCGGCGGCACCGTCGGCGAAGTCCCACAATCGGCGGCCGCTCGCCTCGAGCGCCGCCCGGCTGGTTCGGACTTCTTCCACCATGGCGTTGAAGTTGGAGGTCAACTCATGGAACTCGCGTGGCACCAAACCGGGTGATCTGGCCGGCGCCGGGTCATGCCCGCCGGTTGACCGACGGGCGGCAGCCACCACATTGTGCAGCGGCTGCACCAGACGGCCCGCCAGCCACCAGCTCAACACGCCGGCTATCAGCAGAGCCACTATCGCGGTCCTGAAGGTAGCCCGGGAAAGCGCTTTCGCGTTTTGCTCCAGCTCCGACAGGGGTTGCGGCACCATTACACCCCAACCCACATTGGCCACGCTGGCATATCCGGTTACCATATCCTTGTTTATGGCCGGCGAAAAAAAGAAGGTGACCCCTTCCTCGCCAAGTAACATTCTCCGTACGGGCTCCACAGAACTGAGGTCCCAACTCGACTCCGTCCATTCCGCCCGGGGGTGGGCCAACGCCCGGCCGGTGTGATCGACTATTGCGGCATGCCCTTTCTCACCAAACGCCACGGCGGCCTGCAGTTTGCGAATGTAGCTGGTATCGACCCAACCGAGATAGCGTGTTCCGGATGGCCCCGGTAGGCTGAGATACAATACGGGCGCGCCGTCCGGCCCCGGCAGCGCGGCCGAGAAACGCACCCCGTCCGAAGCGGCCCGGAGCATGGGGTCAAGGCGGATCTGAGCCTCCACGCCATCCAGCTCGGCAGCGGTTGAACCCATCAAGCAGACCCGGATTCCAGATACGTCAAAGCGGCACACGTCGCCGAAGCGTTTGGCGCGCAGCAAGGACAACAAACCCCGATCGGGCGGCGCATTCCCATTCAGGTGACTGGTGGCCAACTGAAACGTACTGCTCACCTCGGCGGCGTACTGCGACAGGGCCGCCGCCAGGCTTCGGGCGATCAGTAGATGTTTTTCCTGCACCGCCTCGATCTCACGCTCCAGCGCCGGCTTGTACACCCCGAAACCCAGCAACAGAACCGGACCGATGGCAAGGGTGGTAAAGACCACGAACAGAACGGCACGCAAACCAGGTAGGAAGGGGGTCAAAACGTCTCCCATCTGCCGACCTGATCGGTAATCCATCCCTGTGGACGATCGACGGCAAGGCAACCATCGCTAGTGTCATGAGTCAGAAGTTCGTAGACCTTCAGAGCGCCCACCCCCGGTGTTGGGCGCGCTTGAATGAGCGCAGGCCAGTCCTGCGCCCGCCCGCCTGGCGTCTGAGCGCTTCTCGTCTT